>NZ_JARVKT010000023.1:0-103134 GCF_029809455.1 Micromonospora sp. DH14
GGGGGCGGGTGGGGGTCAGCGGCGCAACGTGAGGATCAGGTCGGCGACCAGGGCCGTCCAGCCGGTCTGGTGCCAGGCACCCAGGCCCGCGCCGTTGTCACCGTGGAAATATTCCGGGAAGGCAATCAGGTCCCGCCAGTCCGGGTGGGTCTGGAACAACTGCGCGGCGCCGTAGATCGGGCGTCGACCCCAGTCGTCCTGGGTGAAGAGGGCAATCAGCCGGGCCGAGAGGTCGTCGGCGATCTCGTCCAGGGTGCGCTTCACACCGGAGCGGGTCGGGTACTCCACCTGGAGGTCGTCGCCGAAGAACGCCGCGTAGTCCCGCAACGCGCTGATCAGCAGGAAGTTCGTCGGCATCCAGATCGGACCGCGCCAGTTCGAGTTGCCCCCGAACAGCCCGCTGGTCGACTCGGCCGGCTCGTAGCCGACGGAGAACTCCTGCCCGCCGAGGGTGACCGAGAACGGCTTGTCCAGGTGCGCGCGGGACAGCGTACGGAGGCCGAACTCGGAGAGGAACTCGTCGGGGTCGAGCATCCGGGCGAGCAGCCGGACCACCTGCTCCGGGCCGACCATCGACAACAGCCGCTGCTGCCGGCCGTCGGGGCCCAGCCGGCGCACGCCGATCACCTGGGCGTACTCCGGGCGGTTGGTCAGGAACCAGCGCAGCCGGGCTCCCAGCTCCGGTAGGCGGTGCAGGGTCGCCGCGGTGAGCCGGGTGGTGGCGGCCAACGGCAGCAACCCGACCACCGAACGGACCTTCAGCGGCACCTTCGTGCCGTCGGCGAGGCGCAGCACGTCGTAGAAGAAGGCGTCCTCCTCGTCCCACAACCCCTGCTCGTACGCGGCGGCCGCGATGTAGGCGAAGTGCTCGAAAAACTTGGTGGCGGTGTCCACCCAGGTCCGGTCGTGTTCGGCGAGCACGATCGCGATGTCCAGCAGGTTGAGGGCGTACATGCCCATCCAGCCGGTGCCGTCGGACTGCTCCAGCACACCGGCCACCGGCAGTGCCGCCGAGCGGTCGAACGGCCCGACGTTGTCGAGCCCGAGGAATCCGCCCTCGAAGACGTTGTTGCCGCCGGTGTCCTTGCGGTTGACCCACCAGGTGAAGTTGATCAGCAGCTTGTGCATCACCCGGGCCAGGAAGTCGTGGTCCCGGCTGCCGTCGATCTCGAACACCTTCAGCGCCGCCCAGGCGTGCACCGGCGGGTTCACGTCACCGAACGCCCACTCGTACGCCGGGATCTGGCCGTTGGGGTGCAGGTACCACTCGCGGAGCAGGAGCAGCAGCTGATCCTTGGCGAAGCTCGGGTCGACCCGGGCGATGCTCACGCAGTGGAAGGCCAGGTCCCAGGCCGCGTACCAGGGGTATTCCCACGGGTCGGGCATGGAGATGACGTCGAAGCTGGTCATGTGCCACCAGGCGCTGTTGCGCCCGTGCCGACGCCCGGCCGGCGGAGTGGAGCCCGGGTCGCCTTCCAACCACCGCTTGACGTCGAAGTGGTAGAACTGCTTGCCCCACATCAGCCCGGCGATGGCCTGCCGGGCGACCAGCGCCTCGTCGGGGGTGGCGGCCGGCGGGATCACCCCGGCGAAGAACCGGTTCGCCTCGGCCCGTCGCGCCCACACCACTGCCTCGAAGCCCTCGCTGAGGTCGGCCGGGGGCGGCGGCGCGGCGGCCGGCGGCGACGCGGTACGGGTGAGTCGCAGCCGGATCTGGCGCTGCTCGCCGGCCGGCACGTCGAGCACGTAGTGCAGCGCGCCCTTGGTGCCCTCCCGGGCCGGGTTGACGGTGGCCGCGCCGTTGACGACGTGGTCGTTGATGCCGTCCTTCGGGTACTTCGACCGGCCGGGCAGGCCCCACAGCCGTTCGGCGTTGGTGTCGTTGTCGCAGAGCAGCGGCACGGGGCCGCCGTCGCCCTCCAGCAGCAGTTGGCCGAGCACCCGGTGCTCGCCGACGAGCCGGGTGCCCTGGCCGGTGAGCCGGGGGATCCGGTCGCCACCGGGCAGGCCCCAGGACCAGGTGTTACGGAACCACAGGGTGGGCAGGACGTGCAGGGTCGCCGCCTGGTCGCCCCGGTTGGCGACGGTCACCACCATGCAGAGGTCGGTCGGGGACGCCTTGGCGTAGTCGACGGTCACCGCCCAGTACCGGTCGTCGTCGAAGATCCCGGTGTCGACCAGCTCGTACTCGGTGTCGTCGCGGCCGCGCAACGCGTTCACCGCGACGAGTTCGTCGTACGGGAACGCGGCCTGCGGGTAGTGGTAGCGCCAGCGCATCCAGGAGTGGGTGGGCGTGGAGTCCTCGTACCACCAGTACTCCTTGACGTCCTCGCCGTGGTTGCCGCCGTCGCCGCCGAGGCCGAACATCCGCTCCTTGAGGATCGGGTCCTTGCCGTTCCAGAGGGCGAGGGCGAAGGCGAAGGTCTGCCGGTCGTCGCAGACGCCGGCCATCCCGTCTTCATTCCACCGGTAGGCTCTGGACCGCGCGTGGTCGTGCGGGAAGTAGTCCCAGGCCGTACCGTGCTCGCTGTAGTCCTCCCGTACCGTCCCCCACGCCCGTTCGGACAGATAGGGACCCCATGCACGCCAGTCCTGCTCCCCCGAGTCGGCCTGGGCGAGCCGGAGCCGCTCAGCGTCGGGTGGCGAGGCGTCGGAGGACGATCGGTCAGTGATCACGTGCACATCTTTGACGTCGCCGCGGTACTTGACCACAGCGGCCATTCTCGTCGTGGCGTGTTACACCTTGCCGCCGGTGGAGGAAACTTGATCGACATTCACTTCGGCCCGCAGGTCTGCGGCGATCTGACCAGCGCCGCGAGCCGGGAGTGGCTGGTCCCCGACGGTCTCGGCGGCTACGCGATGGGCACTGTCGGCGGGCTGCGGACCCGTCGCTACCACGGTCTGTTGGTGGTTTCCGGCGAAACGCCGGCGTCCCGCCAGGTGGGACTGGCCAGTCTCGATCCGGCGGTCACACTGCCGTCCGGCACGCGGGTGCGCCTCGGCGCGCACGAGTGGGCCTCGGGTGACGTCGACCCGCGCGGCTTCGAGCTGTTGGAGCGCTTCGACCTGGTCGACGGGCTGCCCCGGTGGCGGTGGCGGATCGGCGACGTGGTGATCGAACGGGAGCTGGCCATGCTGCCCGGCCGCTCCTGCGTCGCGGTGGTGCACCGGCTGGTCGCCGGTGGCCCCGTCCGGCTGGAGCTGTCGGCCGCCTGCACCTGGCGGGACGCGCACGGCGAACGGCGGGCCGACGGCCCGATCCCCCAGGTCGAGGCGGTTGCCGACGGCGCTGTGGTCGAGGGCGCGTACCGGCTCGCCGGCCCGGGTTGGGCCCCCGAGGGGCAGTGGTGGCTGGGCGTGCACCACCGCGAGGAGGCCAACCGGGGGCTGCACCCGGACGAGGACGTCTGGTACGCGGGCCGCTTCTTCGGTGAGCTGGAACGCCCCGGTGACACCGTGTCGGTGCGGGCCTGGGCCGGTCGACTCGACGAGGAGCCGCCCCCGGCGACGGAGATCGTGGCGACGGCCCGACGGCGCAACCGGCAGGTGGTGGCGGCGGCGAAGCCCACCGACGACGTGGCGGCGACACTGACGCTGGCCGCCGACGCGTTCGTGGTGCGCACCGAGCACGCGGCGGTGGACGTGGTGGCCGGGTACCCGTGGTTCGGGGCCTGGTCGCGGGACACAATGATCTCGTACGAGGGGTTGTTCCTCTGCACCGGGCGCGCCGACGAGGGGCGGGACCTGCTGCGGGCGTACGCGGCGACGCTGTCCGAGGGGATGCTCGCCAACACCGCCGACACCGGTCGGGTGGAGTACAACACCGTCGACGGCACGCTGTGGTTCCTGCACGCGGTGAGCCGGCACGTCACCGTCACCGGCGACACCGACCTCGGCGACGAGTTGCTGCCCGCCCTGCACACGGTGATCGACGCTCATGTCGCCGGCACCCGGTACGGGATCCGCGTCGACCCGACCGACGGTCTGCTCACCCAGGGCGCCGCCGGCACCGCGCTGACCTGGATGGATGCCCGGGTGTACGGGGTGCCGGTCACCCCGCGTACCGGCAAGCCGGTCGAGGTCAACGCGTTGTGGATCAATGGCCTGGCCGGGCTCGCGGAGCTGACCGAGCTGGCCGGGCGGAACGCCGACGGGCTGTGGCGACTCCACGCGCAGGCCACCGCCTCGTTCCGGGAGCGGTTCCCGGCGCCGACCGGGTGGTTGCACGACGTGCTGGACGCGCCCGCGCCGGCGTACCCGTTGGGTGGGGCGGCCCTGCACGACGACGACGCGTTGCGCCCCAACCAGTTGCTGGCCTGGTCGCTGCCGTACGCGCCGATGGAGCCGGACGAGGCGACGCTACGCCGGGTCGCGGGCGGGTTGCTCACCCCGCTCGGGCCGCGCAGTCTCGCCCCGGATTCCGCGGAGTTCGTGGGTCGGCACCGGGGGGGCCCGGCCGACCGGGACGGGGGCTACCACCAGGGCACGGTGTGGCCGTGGTTGCTCGGCCCGTACGTGGACGCCGCCCGCCGGGGGAAGATGTCCGTCGATGACGTGTTCGTCGGCATTGAGTCCCATTTGATCGAATATGGGATAGGCTCGGTAAGCGAGACGGCCGACGGCCTCGCGCCGCACACCGCTACCGGGTGCCCGTTCCAGGCGTGGTCGGTGGCCGAGCTGCTGCGGGTACGACGAAAGAGCCAGTAGCGCTTTACACGACCGCAACGGTGGTGTCGCCGCTGGTTATCGCGATCCCGGCAGGATTGGCCCCGATCCAGACGCGACGGCGACATCGACTCCGGTGTCGGTCGGCGCGCGCCCGGGGACAACTCAAAGGGGGCCGCATGTCACTCGATGCCCACGTGATCGACATCAACCCCGCCCGACAGCTGCGGGTGCTGATGCTCTCCTGGGAGTACCCGCCGGTGCTCGTCGGCGGTCTCGGCCGACACGTGCACGCCCTGTCCGTCGCCCTGGCCGCCGCCGGCCACGAGGTCACCGTGGTCACCCGGCACAGCGAGGGCGCACCCCTGGAGGAGTACGCCGAGGGCGTGCGCATCCTGCGCGCCCCCGAGGACCCGGTCACCTTCCCCCTCGCCACCGGCTCACTGCTGGCCTGGACGATGGCCTTCAACCACACCCTCACCCGCACCGCGCTGCGCGCCACCGAAGCCGGCACCTACGACGTCATCCACGCCCACGACTGGCTCGTCGCCCACACGGCCGTCACCCTCGCCGAGCACCTGGACCTGCCCCTGGTCACCACCATGCACGCCACCGAGGCGGGTCGGCACCAGGGCTGGCTGCCGGAGGAGATGAACCGCACCATCCACGGCGTCGAGCACTGGCTCAGCAATTCCTCCGTCCGGGTGATCACCTGTTCCGGGTACATGCGCGAGCAGGTGACCACGCTCTTCGACATGCCGGCCAGCCAGGTCGACGTGGTACCCAACGGGGTCGACGACCGGGCCTGGCGGGCACGCCCCCGAGCTGTCGCGTCGGCCCGGGCGCGCTTCGCCGGGGACGGCCCGCTGGTCGGGTACGCCGGACGGCTGGTCTACGAGAAGGGTGTCCAGCACCTGGTGCACGCCGTACCCCGGCTGCGGGAGCGGCATCCGGGGCTGCGCGTGGTGATCGCCGGCGACGGCCCGTACCGCACCGAGTTGGAGGCGGAGGCCCGGCGGCTGGCGCTGAGCTCGACGGTCCGGTTCACCGGGTTTCTCGACGCCACCCAACTGCCGGCGATGCTCGGCGCCACCGACGCGACGGTGGTCCCCAGCCTCTACGAACCGTTCGGCATGGTGGCGCTGGAGGCGGCGGCCGCCGGAGCGCCACTGGCGGTGGCCCGGACCGGGGGTCTCGCGGAGATCGTCGAACCCGGCGTGACCGGGGTGACGTTCCCGCACAGTGATCCGGACGCGCTCGCCGGCGCGGTCGGCCAACTGCTCGGCGACGAGGTCTTCGCCCGGCGGCTGGCCCGCCGGGCCCGCACGATGGTCGGCGAGCGGTACGGCTGGGCCACCATCGCGGCCCGCACCGCCGCCAGCTACGCCACCGCTCGGCGCGAACACGGCCCCGTCCAGGCCCGCCGCGCCGCCGCCCGGCTGGCCGGCGGACGGACCCGGATCGCCATCCCGGAGGGGAATCTGCTGACCCGGGCCGACCCCGCCGCGTGCTGACGTACGTCGGATGACCTATAGGTGACTTCCGATCCGCTGGTTAGGGTGTAGCCCGAACAGCGGCTGAGGAGGAGCGTGCACAGGTGCTGATCGCCGGTCGGTACCGACTGCTCGACCTGGTGGGTCGCGGGGGCATGGGTCGGGTGTGGCGCGCCCGCGACGAGATGCTGCACCGCGAGGTGGCGGTCAAGGAGATCGTGCCACCGAGTTGGCTTGACGATCGTGGCCGGGCCGACGTGCGCCTGCGCACCATGCGGGAGGCGCGGGCCGCGGCCCGGCTCAACCACCCCGCCGTGGTCCGGCTCTACGACGTGGTCGCGGTCGACGACAGCCCCTGGATCGTGATGGAGTACGTCCCGTCCCGCACCCTCCAGGACGTCGTGGACGCCGAGGGGCCCCTGGAGCCCGCCCGCGCGGCCCGGATCGGTCTGGCCGTGCTCGACGCGTTGCAGGCCGCGCACAGCGCCGGGGTGCTGCACCGCGACATCAAACCGCAGAACGTGCTCGTGGCGCACGACGGGCGGGTGATGCTCACCGACTTCGGGCTGGCCACCTTCGACGGTGGCGACGGCGCGATGACCCGCCCCGGCATGGTCCTCGGCTCCCCGCAGTACGTGGCCCCGGAGCGGGCCTCCGACGGGGTGTCCTCGGTGGCCGCCGACCTCTGGTCGCTCGGCGCGACACTGCACGCCGCCGTGGAGGGGCAGTCCCCGTACGCCCGCAGCACCGCGATGGCCACCCTGAGCGCGCTGGCCGCCGGCCCGCCGGACCCGGCCCCGCACGCCGGCGCGCTCGCGCCGGTGCTGCACGGGCTGCTCCGCCGCAACCCGGACGACCGCCTCGGCCACGACGCGGCCCGTCGGTTGCTCAGGACGGCAGCGGGCGGCCGTGCCGACCCACCGGCGGTGACCGACCGCCCCTCGGCCGACGGGCCGGCGCCGGGGGTGCTCGACCCGGGCACCGCCGCCGACGACCTCGACCCCACCATTCCGCTGCCCGACCCGGCCGACGAACCGGCCGCCCCGTCCGCAGCCGGTGCTGCCTCCCCCGCACCGGACCCGTCCGCCGCCGGGCGTACCGCGCGTCGGGTGGCGGTGGTCGCCGTGGCGCTGCTGGTGGCCGTGGTGGCCGGTGTCGGCACCGCACTGACCGTCACCGGTGACAAGCCCGGCGACACCACCGGGTGGTCCTCTCCGACGCCGGGTGCCGGGCCGCTCGGTCCCGGGCCGCTGCCGAGGGGACGCGGCGTTCCCCCACCCCCGTTCGCCTGTGTGCGCCCGGACATCGTCGGGACGCCCGTGCCGGCCGGCACTCCGAGCGCGGGCGACGGGCTCCAACCGCCGCCCGGCTGGATCTGGTACGCCGACGTCACCGGCTTCCGGGTCTCCGTACCGGCGACGTGGTGGACCTCCCGCGACGGCACTGTGGTGTGCTTCCAGGACCCGGCGACCGGCCGGGCCTTCAGCGTCGCCGAGGGTGGCGCTGTCGACCCGCTGCGGCGGCTGCGGGCCCTTCGCGACAAGGCAGCCGCGGCGGGGGCCCTGCCCGGGTACGACGAGATCCGGCTCGCCACCGGCGACGGCGCCGCCGAGTGGGAGTGTCGCTGGCAGACACCGCACGGGCGGTGGCTGCGCGCCCGCCAGCAGACCCTCGGCGCCGACCGCTGGACGCTGGGTTGGATCACCTTCGACGAGGACTGGGCCGGCGCCGCCGGCGACTGGGAAATGGTGCGAAAGAGTTTCCGACCACCCCGCTGAGCTGCACCGTATGGCCATGATCCGGACTACCGTCCGGTCTGGATCGAGGCCGCACAGTGGATGAGAAAGCCGACATTGGTGGCTATCGTGGATCCCGGGGTGACCGAGGGGGAGCGACCGTGCATCAGTTGCTGATCGCGGGTCGGTACCGGCTGCTCGACCTGGTCGGCACCGGCGGAATGGGCCGGGTGTGGCTTGCTCGCGACGAGATGCTGCACCGCGACGTGGCGCTGAAGGAGGTCGTGCCGCCGTCCTGGCTGGCCGAGACCGAGCGTGCGGAGTTGCGGCTGCGGACCCTGCGGGAGGCACGCACCGCCGCCCGGCTCAACCATCCCAACGTGGTCCGCCTCTACGACGTGGTGCACGACCGGGACAGCCCCTGGATCGTGATGGAGTACGTGCCATCCCGGTCGGTGCAGCAGATCATCAGCGCCGAGGGGCCACTGAGTCCGCCGCGCACCGCCCGGATCGGGTTGGCGGTGCTCGCCGCGTTGCGGGCCGCGCACGCCGCCGGAGTGCTGCACCGCGACGTGAAGCCGCACAACGTGCTCGTGGCCGACGACGGGCGGGTGATGCTCACCGACTTCGGTCTGGCCACCTTCGACGGCGGCGACGGCACGATGACCGGGCCCGGCACGGTGCTCGGCTCACCGCAGTTCGTCGCGCCGGAGCGGGCCCGGGAAGGAGTGTCCGACGCGCGTACCGACATGTGGTCGCTGGGCGCGACGCTCTACGCGACGGTCGAGGGGCAGTCGCCGTACGCGAGGTCGAGCGCCATGGCGACGCTCAGCGCACTGGCCACCGAACCACCTGACCCGATGCGTCGGGCCGGCCCGTTGCGTCCCGTCCTCACCGGCCTGTTGCAGCGTGACCCCTGGCGGCGGCTGACCGCCGTCGAGGTGGAGCCGCTGCTGCGCAGCGCCGCGGCGAGCCCCGACGAGCCCACCGGGCCGGCCCGGTCGGCGGCGGTCGCGGCGGTGCGCAGCGCCGGCCGGGCCAGCACGCCTGACCCGGTCGAACCGGCGCCCCCGTCGGACGAACTGGCGACGCCGACCCCGCGCCCACCGCGCCGGCCCGCCCGGCGACGCCGCCTGATCGCCCTGGGCGGTGCGGTGGCCGCCCTGCTCGTCGCGGGCGGCGTCACGCTGGCCCTGGTCGATCGGCACGATGAGCGGACCCCGCCGTCCGGCTCGGGTGGCGGCGCACCGACCCACCGGCCGGTGGCGTTCGCCTGTGCGTCGTCCCCGCCACCGTCGGCCACCCCGGTGGTGTCGGTGTCCCCGCCGGCCGACGCGAGATACCGGCTGCCCGAGGGGTGGACCTGGCACGACGACCCGACCGGGTTCCGGATCGCCGCGCCGGTGGGCTGGGCGCGCTGGACCGAAGGTCCGGTGACCTGCTTCCGCAGGTCCAGCGGGTCCCGGGTGCTCAGCGTCGAGGCGGGTCCGGCCCGCGCGGATCCGGTGGCCTACTGGGAGGCCGAGGAGGCGCGGTTGACCACGAGCGCGGCGTTGCCGGGTTATCGCAAGGTGGACATCTCCGCGATGGACA
Source organism: Micromonospora sp. DH14 (assembly GCF_029809455.1). Taxonomy (NCBI): domain Bacteria; kingdom Bacillati; phylum Actinomycetota; class Actinomycetes; order Micromonosporales; family Micromonosporaceae; genus Micromonospora; species Micromonospora sp. DH14. Next base: position 9,488 of record NZ_JARVKT010000023.1, read on the forward strand.
TCTTCGAGGGCGGCGCGGTGTGGGAGTGCGGCTGGCTGAACGCCCTCGGCGTCGCGGTGCACAGTTTCCGGCTGCTGATCAACACGTCGGCGGGCCGCTCCTACACCGTCTCCTGGTTGACAGAAGAGTTCGACTGGCAGGTCAACGCGGCATACTTGCCGATGATCCGGCAGAGCTTCACCCCCACCCCGTAACTTCGTCCGATGTGGACCTGACGGGTGATGCCCCTGCGGCGCTGAGGCTGACTACAGTGGCGTAGTTTTGGGCGCTCAAGATCCTTGGGGAGGGTGAGCCGAGATGATGGGACCGCAACACGCGCTGTCCGGCGCGGCGGTGTGGTTGGCTGGCTCCTGGGCACTGGAGCAGTTCGCCGACTACCACCAGTCGCCGCTCGCGCTGGCGGTGGGCACCGCGGTGTGCGCCGGTGGCGCGCTCTTCCCCGACCTCGACATGTCGGGCAAGGTGACCAAGAACCAGGGTGGGGCCACCGTGGCCCGTACCTTCGGGGTCTTCTCGCTCTTCGCCGCCGAGGTGATGGAGAAGATCTCCCTCGGGGTCTACTACGCCACGAAGCTCAGCAAGGATCCGCGCCGCAACAACGGGCACCGGACGCTGACCCACACGCTGCCGTTCACCGTCCTGGTCGGCTGGGGCACCACCGCGCTCTGCGCCGCGTACGGCAAGTGGGCGGTCATCACGATCCTGTTCTTCATGTTCGGCCTGGCGCTGCGCGGGCTGTTCGACGAGTGGGCCGAGCGGGCCGGCTGGGTGATCATCACTCTCGCCTCGGCCGGGGCGGCCTGGTTCACCTACGCCAACCTGCCGGGCGGACGCGGCTATCCGCTGATCGGCACCGCGCTGGGCGTGGGCTGCTTCGTGCACATCCTCGGCGACATGATCACCCGCGCCGGCGTGCCGATCCTCTGGCCGATCCCGATCAAGCGGCGCATGTGGATGATGATCGGCCTGCCGAACCGCATCGCCCTGCGCGTCGGCAGCAAGGCCGAGGTGGTCGGCATGCGCATCGCGCTGACCGTCGTCTCGGCGCTCGCCACCGTCGGCCTGATCGCGCCCTCGGTGCTGAGCCGATTCGACATCGAGATATGACCGGTCCGGCGCCGGTCGTCCCGCCGGTCGCCGACGAGCGCGTACCGGAGTTCTGCCGCGCGCTGGGGCTGCCAGGTCTCGCCGACGTGCACGTGCACTTCCTGCCACCGCGACTGCTGCGTCGGGTGTGGGCCTACTTCGACGCCGCCGGGCCACTGGTCGGCACCGAGTGGCCGATCCGCTACCGGTGGAGCGACGCCGACCGGGTCGCGCACCTGCGCCGGCTCGGGGTGCGGGCGTTCAGCGCGCTGGCGTACGCGCACCGGCCGGGCATGGCGGCCGACCTCAACCGCTGGACGCTGGACTTCGCCCGCGACACCCCGGGCTGCCTGGCCTCGGCCACGTTCTACCCGGAGCCGGAGGCCCCCGGGTACGTCGAGGCGGCCCTCGCCGAAGGTGCCCGGCTGTTCAAACTGCACCTGCAGGTCGGCGGCTTCGCACCGACCGATCCGGCACTGGACCAGGTATGGGGGACGCTGTCGGACGCGGGTGTGCCGGTGGTGGTGCACGCCGGACACGCCCCGGTGGGCACCGCCCACACCGGCCCGGACCCGTTCGCGGCCCTGCTCGCCCGCCACCCCCGGCTGACCGCAGTGGTGGCGCACCTGGGCGCCCCGGACTACCGGGCGTTCCTGGACCTCGCCGAGACGTACGAGCGGGTCCGGCTGGACACCACGATGGCGTTCACGCCCTTCTTCGACCAGTTCGTCCCCTTCCCCGCCGACGAGTTGCCCCGGTTGCGGGAGCTGGGGCTGGCCGGAAAGGTGCTGCTGGGCAGCGACTTCCCGAACATCCCGTACCCGTACGCCGACCAGGTGGCCGGGCTGACCCGGCTGGACCTGGGCGACGACTGGCTGCGCGCGGTCTGCTGGGACAGCGCCGCAGCCCTCTTCGACCTGTCCTGACCCGCCGCACCCTCCCGCCGCGCCCGCCGCACCCGCCGCCCCGCCGCCCCGCGGCCCCGCCGCCCCCGCCGCGCCCGCCGCGCCCTCAAGATCGTGCTCGATCCTTGTTGTAGTGGCTTCCGCGGACGGCCCGAGGGGACTACATCCAGGATCGAGCGCAATCTTGAGGCGTGCCAGGAGCGCAGCCCTGGGGCCCGAGGGCCGGACACGGACTGAATTCTTTTCGACATCGGCTATTGACGTCGCCGTAACAGGTGGCCTAGCGTCCTGTCGAACCGCTTCGTCGAAGCGCTTCGACGAAGTCTCCGGGAGCGGTTCCACAGCAGGCCAGAGGAGGTGCGCGGTGGCCACCATGCATGACGTCGCCCGCCTCGCGCAGGTCTCGGTCAGCACCGTCTCGTACGTGCTCACCGGCGCCCGGCCGATCTCGCAGGCCACCCGCAACAAGGTGCTCGCCGCGATGGCACAGCTCGACTACCAGCCCAACGCGATGGCCCGAGGGCTGGCCAGTCGCCGCAGCCGGATCCTCGGCCTGCTGATGCCGATGGACGAACGGGGCCTCGGTGCCACCGAGACCGCCTTCGTCACCGGTGCCGCCGCCGCGGCCAGCGTCGCCGGCTACCACCTGGTGCTCTCGCCGGTCGGCGGGGGCAACCTCGACGACCTGCGCCGGCTGGCCAGCCAGCGGATGCTCGACGGGGTCGTGCTGATGGAGGTGCAGCTGGCCGACGAGCGGGTCACCGTACTCCAGGAGGCGGGGGTGCCGCTGGTGCTGATCGGCCGTACCGCCGACACCAGCACGCTCTCCTACGTCGACATCGACTTCGACCAGACCGTCCGGGAGGCCGTCGCGCACCTGGTCGGTCTCGGGCACCGGCAGATCGTCTACGTCAACCACTCGGCCGCCACACTGACCAGCGGTTACGGGCCGGCGCTGCGTACCCGGGACGCCTTCACCTCGGCGATGACCGGGCACGGTCTGGAGCCGGTGATGATCGCCGCCGAGGACAGCGCCGCCGGCGGGCGGGCCGCCCTGGCCGCCGCGTTCGCGCAGGCCCCGGAGCTGACCGCGGTGCTGGCCATGAACGAGACGGCGATCTTCGGCATCCTCGGCGAGCTGACCGGCCGGGGGTTGTCGGTGCCCGACGACGTCTCCGTCGTCTCGATGGTCACCTCGCCGCAGGTCGCCGAATTGGCCACCCCCGCGCTGACCGCGATGACGTCCCCCGGTTCGGCGCTGGGCCGGATCGCGATCGAGGCGCTGACGCGCCACCTGGACGGCCCCGCCGACCTTCGTCACCAGCAACTGCTGCCGTGCACGTTGGAGATCCGGGGATCGACCGCCGCACCCCGGCGGCCGGCACTGGCTACCTCTGGTCCGGCGTCGAACGACGGCGGCTGACCAGCCAAGACGGCCCGCCATCGCGCTGCAACGCGACGACGGGCCCCGTGAAGTACCGGCTAGTACTCAACGAGGAGGATAGTAATGCAGCGATTCCACCGGCTCGTCGCCGCGATCGCCCTGGCGGCGACCGCGACGACCACCGTGGCCGCCTGCGGCGGTGGTGACAACGGGGACAGCAGCGACGCCAAGGTTCTGAAGCTCTGGCACTACGAGAGCGAGAACAGCGCCATGGGGATCGGCTGGGACCGGGCGATCGAGATCTTCAAGTCCGAGCACCCGGGCGTCGAGGTGCGCTTCGAGCGCAAGGCGTTCGAGCAGATCCAGCAGAACGCCGGCATGATCATCAATTCGTCCGAGGGCCCGGACATCATGGAGTACAACAAGGGCAACGCGACCGCCGGGCTGCTCTCCTCCCAGGGCCTGCTGGCCGACCTGAGCAGCGAGGCCGACAAGCGCGGCTGGGCCGGCAAGCTCAGCCCCAGCCTGCAGACCACCGCCCGGTACAGCGACAAGGGCGTGATGGGCTCCGGCAACTGGTTCGGTGTGCCGAACTACGGCGAGTACGTCACCGTCTACTACAACAAGGACCTGTTCCAGCAGAACGGCGTCAAGGTCCCGACCACCATGGCCGAGATGACCGCCGCGATGGACACCTTCGTCGGCAAGGGGATCACCCCGCTGGGCATGGCCGGCGCCGAGTACCCGGCCGGGCAGCTCTTCTACCAGCTCGCCCTCTCCAAGGCCGACCGGCAGTTCGTCGACAACTACCAGCTCTACAAGAACCCTGTCGACTTCAAGGCCGACCCGCTCAAGTACGGCGCGGAGACCTTCGCCCAGTGGGTGCAGAAGGGCTACGTCGCCAAGAACTCGGCCAGCCTCAAGGCCGAGGACATGGGCACCGCCTTCATCGGCGGCAAGGTTCCGATGATCGTCTCGGGTAGCTGGTGGTACGGCCGGTTCAAGGCCGAGATGAAGGCCAACTGGGACACCTTCCTCTTCCCCGGCAACACCCTCCAGGCCGGCTCCTCCGGCAACCTCTGGGTGGTCCCGGAGAACAGCAAGGCCAAGAGCCTGGCGTACGACTTCATCGACATCACCCTGCGCCCGGAGATCCAGGATCTGATCGGCAACAACGGTGGTGTTCCGGTCGCCGCTGACGCGTCGAAGATCACCGACCCGAAGGACCGCAAGCTGATCGAGGACTTCAACACGGTCAGCAAGTCCGACGGGCTCGCCTTCTACCCGGACTGGCCGGTCCCCGGCTACTACGACGTGCTGGTCTCCGGCTTCCAGGGTCTGATCAACGGCTCGAAGTCGCCCGACCAGGTCCTCGACACGATCGCCAAGCCGTACGCCGATGGCGTCAAGGAGATCACCGGCAAGTGACACGGCGAGCGGCGGGCGTGACCGGCACGACCGGCGCGCCCGCCCGCCCCGCCGGGAAGGATCTTCCATGGCAGTCTCCGAGACGGTCGCCGCCACACCGCCGGCCGCGACCCCCACACCGCCCGCGCCCCGCCGCCAACGCCGCGGCCGCAACGCGGCGTACTGGCTCTACCTGCTCCCCGGAGCGGTGCTCTTCCTCCTCGTCATCGGCGCGCCGCTTCTCGGCACCCTCTACCTGTCGCTGACCAAGTGGTCCGGCATCGGCGACCCCCGCTGGGTCGGCCTGGACAACTACCAGCAGTTGCTGCACGACGACGTGTTCTGGGCGTCGTTCCGCAACACCGTCTGGATGCTCGTCGCGATGGTGGTCGTGCCCACCGTGCTCGGTCTGCTGCTGGCCGCGGTGCTCTTCGACGTCATCGGCCGCCGGTTCAAGCCGCGTACCGCCGCCGCGCTGCGGGCCGCGTTCTACCTGCCGCAGGTGCTGCCCGTGGTGGTGGCCGGCATCGTCTGGGGCTGGATCCTGCGCCCCGACGGGGCGTTCAACAGCCTCCTCGACGCGGTCGGTCTCGGCGCGCTGCGCCACGACTGGCTCGGCGACCCGGGCACCGCCCTGCCGGCCGTGATGGCCGTGATGATCTGGGTGCAGATCGGCTACCCCGTCGTCGTGTTCATGGCGGCGTTGCAGCGGGTCGACCCCGAGCTGTACGAGGCGGCCGAGGTCGACGGCGCGAACTGGCTGCACCGGTTCCGGGCGATCACCCTCCCGCAGATCCGGCCGGAGACCTTCGTGGTGGCCCTGACCTGCACCATCGCCGCGTTGAAGGTGTTCGGGCCGATCTTCGCCCTGACCCGGGGCGGCCCGGACAACGCCACGAACGTGCCGTCGTACTTCGCCTACTACACGTTCTTCAAGAAGCTGCAGGTCGGCTACGGCTCCGCGATCTCCATGGTGCTGACCCTGATCATCGTGGTGGTGGCCGGGATCTTCATCTGGATGCAGGCCCGCAGCGAGCGCCGGGACCGGGGGTTCTGACATGGCCGTCATGCTCACACCGAGCACCGCGCCGGTGAAGCCGGCCCGGCCGGTACGCGACCGGCACCACCGCGGCGTCAGCCGCTGGGTGGTGCTCGTCCTGGTCCTCCTCGGCGCCCTCGTCATGCTGGTGCCGTTCGCGTTCATGCTGCTCAACGCGTTCAAGTCGCCCGGCGACTACTCGTCGAGCGGGCCGCTGAGCTGGCCGACGGAGTTCTACACCAAGGGTCTGCGCACCTACTGGACCACTGTGAACTTCCCGCTCAAGTTCTGGAACTCGGCGATCATCGCCGGCTCGGTGGCGGTGCTCGGCGTCGCCGTGTCGCTGCTCAACGCGTACGCCCTGGGCATCGGCCGGGTCCGTGGCCGGCTGTGGATCGTCGGTCTCTTCCTGCTGGCGAACATGCTGCCGCAGGAGGCGCTGATCTACCCGCTGTACTACGTGGCGAAGCAGGTCGGCCTCTACAACACCCAGCTCTCGGTGATCATCATCTTCACCGTGATCCAGAGCGCGTTCGGCACCTACCTGCTCGCCTCGGTGATGAGCACGTTCCCGCGCTCGCTGCTGGAGGCCGCCGCGTTGGACGGCGCCGGCAAGTGGACGGTGCTGTGGCGGGTGGTCTTCCCCAACCTGCGGCCCACCCTCGCGGTGCTGCTCATCTTCTTCTTCATCTGGACGTGGAACGAGTTCCTCATCCCGCTGGTCATGCTGATCGACAACCAGACGCAGACCATCCCGGTCGCGCTCGCGTCGTTGCAGGGCGACCGGCTGATGGACGCCCCGACCACCAACGCCGGCGCGCTGATCAGCCTGGTGCCGGCCATCCTCTTCTTCCTCATCTTCCAGCGCACCCTCGCGCGCGGTATCACGGCAGGAGCCGAGAAGTGAAGTTCACCGACGGGTACTGGCAGCTGCGCCCCGGCGTCAGCGTCCTGCGCCCCGGCACCGTGGAGTCGGTCGAGCCGGACGAGCGCGGCTTCACCGTCTTCGCGCCGACCGGTCAGATCACCGGACGCGGCGACACCCTCAACCGTCCCCTGGTCACCGTCCGGTTCTTCTCCCCCGCCCCCGGCGTCATCGGGGTGACGATCGCCCACCACACCGGAGGGCTGCCCCGTGAACCGCACTTCGGGCTGAGCACCGACGAGACGCACCCGGTCACCGTCGACGTCACCGGGCTCAGCGCGACGCTGACCACCGGCGAGCTGACCGCCCGGGTCGCGCTCATCGACGGGTGGCGGGTCGACTTCCTGCACGGCGATCGGCTGGTCACCGCGTCCACAGGGCGCAGCATCGGCGTCGTCACCGACGCCGAGGGCCGCCGGCACGTGCACGAACGGCTCGCCCTGGGCGTCGGTGAGACGGTGTACGGGCTGGGCGAGCGCTTCGGCCCGTTCGTCAAGAACGGGCAGACCGTCGACATCTGGAACGCCGACGGCGGCACCGCCAGCGAGCAGGCGTACAAGAACGTGCCGTTCTACCTCAGCAGCGCCGGCTACGGGGTCTTCGTGGACCATCCGGAGCACGTGTCGTTCGAGGTCGGCTCCGAGGTCGTCACGCAGACCCAGTTCAGCGTCGAGGGCCAGTCGCTGACCTACTACGTCATCGACGGGCCCCACCCGAAGGACGTGCTGCGCCGGTACACCGCGCTCACCGGCCGGCCGGCCCGGATCCCCGCGTGGTCGTACGGCCTCTGGCTGTCCACGTCGTTCACCACCTCGTACGACGAGAAGACGGTGACCGAGTTCGTCGACGGGATGGCCGAGCGGAACCTGCCGCTGTCGGTGTTCCACTTCGACTGCTTCTGGATGCGCCAGTTCCACTGGGTCGACTTCGTCTGGGACCCGGCGACCTTCCCCGACCCGGAGGGGATGCTGCGCCGGCTGCACGAACGCGACCTGAAGGTGTGCGTCTGGATCAACCCGTACATCGCGCAGCGCTCGTACCTCTTCGAGGAGGGCCGCGAGGCCGGTTACCTGGTGCGCAACCCCGACGGCTCGGTCTGGCAGTGGGACAAGTGGCAGGCCGGCATGGCGCTGGTCGACTTCACCAACCCGGACGCGGTCGCCTGGTTCACCGGCAAGCTCAAGGTGCTGCTGGACATGGGCGTCGACTGCTTCAAGACCGACTTCGGCGAGCGCATCCCGACCGACGTGGTGTGGCACGACGGCTCGGACCCGCAGCGGATGCACAACTACTACTCGTACCTCTACAACAAGGCGGTCTTCGAGCTGCTGGAGACCGAGCGCGGCAAGGGCGAGGCGGTGCTGTTCGCCCGCTCGGCCACCGCCGGCGGGCAGCAGTTCCCGGTGCACTGGGGCGGCGACTGCGAGTCGACGTTCGTCGCGATGGCCGAGTCGCTGCGCGGCGGGCTGTCCCTGGCGGCGTCCGGCTTCGGCTACTGGAGCCACGACATCGGCGGCTTCGAGGGCACCCCCGACCCGGCGGTGTTCAAGCGGTGGGTGGCCTTCGGGTTGCTCTCCTCGCACTCCCGGCTGCACGGGTCCGGCTCGTACCGGGTGCCGTGGGCCTTCGACGACGAGGCCGTCGACGTGCTGCGGCACTTCACCCAGCTCAAGCTCGGCCTGATGCCCTATCTGGCGGCCGCCGCCGAGGACGCGCACCGCGACGGAACGCCGATGATGCGGCCGATGTTCCTGGAGTTCCCGGACGACCCGGCGACCGCGCACCTGGACCGGCAGTACATGCTCGGCCCGGACCTGCTCGTGGCGCCGGTGCTCAGCGCCGACGGCGACGTCACGTACTACGTACCCGCCGGCACCTGGACGCACCTGGTCACCGGCGCGCAGGTCACCGGCCCGGCCTGGGTGACCGAGAAGCACGGCTTCGACAGCCTGCCGGTGCTGGCCCGACCGGGTGCGGTCATCCCGTTCGGCTCGCGCACCGACCGACCGGACTACGAGTGGGCCGACGACGTGCGGCTGCGGCTGTACGCACCGACCGACGGGCAGCGGGTCCGGGTACGGGTACCGTCACCCGGCGACGGACCGGGCGCCGAGTTCGACGTGCGCTACGAGGGCGGGACAGCCAGTGCCGAACTGGTCGCCGGCACCTCGACGGGCTACATCTGCGAGATCCAGGGGACGGAACGATGACGCAACACCACTTCCCGGAGAGCTTCATCTGGGGCTCCGCGACGGCGGCGTACCAGATCGAGGGTGCGGCGACCGAGGACGGGCGCGGCCCGTCCATCTGGGACACCTACAGCCACACCCCCGGCCGGACCCTCAACGGTGACACCGGGGACGTCGCCGCCGACCACTACCACCGGTGGGCCGACGACCTCGGGCACATCGCCGACCTCGGGCTCAGCGCGTACCGGTTCTCCATCTCCTGGCCCCGGGTGCAGCCGGGCGGTTCGGGCCGGTTCAACCAGGCGGGCATCGACTTCTACTCGCGGCTGGTGGACGGGCTGCTGGAGCGGGGCGTCCGCCCGGTGGCCACCATGTACCACTGGGACCTGCCGCAGGAGCTGGAGGACGCCGGCGGGTGGGCGGCACGGGAGACCGCGTTGCGCTTCCAGGAGTACGCGGCGGGCATCGTCGGTGCGCTGGGCGACCGGGTGCACACCTGGACGACGCTGAACGAGCCGTGGTGCTCCGCGTACCTGGGCTACGCCTCCGGGGTGCACGCGCCGGGTCGGACCGAGCCGGCGGCGGCGCTGGCGGCGGTGCACCACCTCAACCTCGCGCACGGCCTGGCCGGCCGGGTGGTGCGGGAGCTGGCCCCGTCCGCCGAGCTGTCGGTGACGCTGAACCTGCACGTCGTCCGGGGCGCCTCCGACTCGGCCGCCGACCAGGACGCGGTCCGGCGGATCGACGCGTTGGCGAACCGGGCGTTCCTCGGCCCGATGCTGGACGGGGCGTACCCGGCGGACCTGCTGGCCGACACCGCCTCCGTCACCGACTGGTCGTTCGTCCGCGAGGGTGACGAGAAGCTGATCGCGGTGCCGCTGGACGTGCTCGGGGTCAACTACTACTCCAGCACCCTGGTCCGGGCCTGGGACGGGGTGTCGGCCCGCTCCGACGCCGACGGGCACGGCGCGTCGACCTCCACGCCATGGGTCGCCGCCGACGACGTCGACTTCCTGCCGCAGCCCGGCCCGTACACGGCGATGGGTTGGAACATCGACCCGCCGGCGCTGACCGAGCTGCTGCTGCGCCTGCACCGCGAATACCCGAACCAGCCCATGATGATCACCGAGAACGGCGCGGCGTTCGACGACGTGGTGTCGGCCGACGGCCGCATCCACGACGAGCGGCGGATCGACTACCTGCGTCGGCACATCGGCGCGATGGCCGACGCCCGTGCCCAGGGTGCTGACGTCCGCGGCTACTTCGTCTGGTCGTTGCTGGACAACTTCGAGTGGGGCTACGGCTACGACCGTCGCTTCGGGATCATCCGGGTCGACTACGACACCCAGGTACGCACCTGGAAGGACAGCGCCCACTGGTACCAGCGCCTCGCCGCCACCGGCGAGCTGGACCAGGCGCCGGAGTAGACCCCAACCCCCGGGCCCCGGCCCGCCGACCTCCGCCGTGTTGATCATGGAGTTGTGGTGGGCGACAAAGTCGCCAAAGAGCCAAAGATGGGCACCACAACTCCATGATCGACGCGGGTCGCGCTAGACGCCGACCCGTTGTGGCGGGACGGTAAGGCCGTAGAGATCCATCAGCTCCGGGGTGTCGATCCGGCTGCCGTCGGCCACCGAGTCGCAGGCGATGTCGACGATCTGGTCCTTGTGCGCCAACAGGTACGGCCGGGCGCCCACGTCCGCGCTGGCCAGGGTGGCGATGCCGGGCCAGTGCCGACGGCCGAACAACATCGGATAGCCGCGCAACCCGTCGTAGGTGGCGCAGACCAGCACGTCCGGGTACGGCAGCGCGGCGACCCGCCGGACCGCCGTGGCGGTCAGGCCCGGCATGTCGACCGGGACCACCACCACCGCCTCGATCCCGTCGTCGTCCATCGCGGCCAGACCGGCCCGGATGGACGAGCCGACTCCGGTGCCCCACGCCTTGTTGATCACAACGGTGGCCCTGCCCAGGTCAGCGGTCTCCTGGACCTGATCCGCGGCGGCACCCAGGACGACCACGATCCGCTCGCAGCCCGCCTCGGTCATCGTGTCGATCATCTGATTGACCAGGGGCTTTCCTCCCTGGTGCAGCAGCGCCTCGGGACCACCGATCCGTCGTCCCCCGCCTGCGGCGATGATCATTCCTGCGATCCGGTTCAGCTGCGCCCCCTCCAGCACGGAACGGACCGTGACAGATCCGTCCCCTCCTACGGACACTGCAACGAGGACGGCCAGCCGAGGGTGGCGGGGCGAAAAGGAGAAATAGCACAACCGTTACACGCCCGGCATCTCCCGCCGCAGCGGACGGTGCCGGCCGTTGGGGGTGCGACGGTCGCCCGACGGCGCGGACCCGTGCGGGGTCCGACGGTAGGCGTACGCTCGCGGGTCAGGCGGCGTCGGCGTAGCAGTCGACGATGGACAGATCCAGCGGAAACCGGACCGGCGTCGCACCGAAGAGAAGCGCTGACGCCCGCTCGCCGCAGCGGCTGACCGCCTCGGCGACCGCGTCGGCCTGACCGGCCGGCGCGTGCACGACCACCTCGTCGTGCTGGAAGAACACCAACTCGGCGTCGGTGCCGGACAACTCCGTGCGCAGCGTGGCCAGCAACGTCGAGGCCCACTCCGCAGCGGTGGCCTGGATGACGAAGTTGCGGGTGAAGCGCCCCCGCGACCGCGCGGCACGCGCCCGTGGACTCTGCGGATCGGCAGGCCCCTCCGGATCGGCGGTCTCGTCGCCCAGCTCACCGAACCCGGCCGAGCCGGGCGGGCACGTCCGCCCCAGCCACGACCGCACCAGCCCACCCGTCTCACCGGTGCGCGCCGCCGCCTCGACGTAACCGAACGCCGTCGGGTAACTGCGCTTCAGCACCGCCAGGGCGGGCACCGCCGCCCCGCCGGTCTGCCCGTACATGGCACCGAGCAGTGCCACCTTGGCCTTCGCCCGGTCGCCACCGAACGAATCCCGGGCCAACGCGGCGTAGAGGTCGCCGGCACCGCCCGCCGCCGCCAACCGCGCGTCGCCGGAGACCGCTGCCAGCACCCGGGGCTCCAACTGGCCGGCGTCGGCGACCACCAACCGCCAGCCCGGATCGGCCACCACCGCCCGCCGGATCACCTTGGGGATCTGCAACGCGCCACCACCCCGGGTGGCCCACCGGCCGGAGACGACACCACCCGGCACGTACTCCGGTTGGAACCGGCCGCCCCGCACCCACTGGTCGAGCCAGGCCCAGCCGTGGGCCGTCCAGATCCGGTAGAGCTCCTTGTATTCCAGCACCAGCGGCACCGCCGGATGGTCCACCCCGCGCAGCACCCAGGCCCGGGTGTTCGGCAGCTCCACCCCGGCCCGGGCGAACGCCTTCAGCAGCTCGGCCGGCGAGTCGGCGTGCAGGCCGCGTACGCCGAGGGCGTCGGCGATCCGGGCGGCCAGCTCGGCAAGTCGACGGGGCGGCCCGCCGACCGGGGACGCCTCACCGAGCAGCTCGTGCAGGATCTCGTTGTGCACGTCGGCACGCCACGGCAGCCCGGCGACGCCCATCTCCGTGGCGACCAGCGCGCCGGCCGACTCGGCGGCCACCAGCAACCGGAACCGGCCGGGGTGCTCGGTCCCGGCGACCCGGGCGAGCTGGTCCGCGTACACCCGGGTCAGTGCCTCGATGCCCGGCCCCGGCGGACCGGGAAGGGTGTCGAAGAGCGCGCCCTGACCATGCCCGGGTGGTGCGGCGGCGCGCGGCGGCGGGTCGGGCGGCACCGCCGCGCCGGTCAGCCGGGCCCAGGCGGCGGCCAGCGAGCGGGGCTCGCCCCAACGGCCCGCGTGGCCGAGCAGCAACGCCTCGGTCAACTCCACGTCGTGACACCGGTCGACCCGGACGCCGGCGCGCAGCAGCGTCGGATAGACCGCCGAGGCGGTCGCCCAGACCCAGCGGGGGTGCTCGGCGGCCTCGCGCGCGGCGACCGCGGCGACCAGATCGGTGACGGTCTCCGCCGGGCCGGACGGCTGGCCGGTGGCGTCCAGCGGGCACAGCACTCCCCCGCCTCGTTCGTCGGACACCACCGCCACCAGCACGAACGTGATTCTGCCTCTCTCGTCCGACAGAAACGGAGGCGCACCTCACCGGATTCGGGTCGGTGCGGTGTCGGAGCCGGTCGGTAGCGTGATCAGGTGCCTCCGCAGATCCCGCATCCCGATCCCGGCACCCCCGACACCCGTGGTCCGATGCGCTACCTGTGGTGGCTGGTCCGCTGCCAACCCTGGCGGGTCCTGCGTGGCAGCCTCCTCGGCACGGCCTGGATGATCGGGCTCTCGGCCCGGCCCTATCTGATCGCCCGGGCCGTCGACGACGGGCTGCGCACCGGCGACACCCGCGCGCTGGCGCTCTGGGTCGCGGCGATCGTGGTCGCCGGCGTGGGCCTGTCCTACCTGGGCATCATGCGGCACCGCACGATGACCTTCATCCGGGAGGACGCCAAGGCCCGCTCGGCGGAGGTCCTGCTGCGCCACCTGTCCCGGATCGGCGCGGTGCTGCCCCGCCGGGTGGGCGCGGGCGAGGTGTCCACCATCGGCGGCTCCGACATCGACTGGACGGCGCAGGTGCTGACGCTGACCGGGCCGGGCGTCGGCGCGGTCGTCGCGTACGGGGTGATCGCCGTGGTGCTCTGGTCGATCTCCCCGATGCTCGCGCTCTGCGTGCTGGTGGGGGTGCCGGTGGTCGGTCTGGTCGTGGGGCCGCTGCTGCGTCGCCTGGAGCGGGCCGAATCGGTCTACCGGCGGCAACAGGGCGCGCTCACCGCCCGGTCCGGCGACATCGTGGCCGGGCTGCGGGTGCTCGCCGGGGTCGGCGGCCGGGACCTGTTCGCCCGGCGGTACGCGGCCCGGTCCCAGGAGCTTCGCGCCGAGGGCTACCGGGTCGGCGCGGTCAACAGCTGGATCGACGCGGCGACGGTCGCCATCCCCGGGTTGTTCCTGGCGGCGGTGGTGTGGCTGACCGCCCGGATGGCGGTGACCGGTGACGTCACGATCGGCGAGCTGGTCGCCGTCTACGGCTACGTGGCGACCCTGATCGTGCCGGTCTGGTTTCTGCTGGAGGGCAGTCACCAGCTGATCCGGGGTCGGGTCGCCGCCCGGCGCATCGCCGACCTGCTCAACGTGACACCGGACGACGTCGGTGGCCCGGGTCGCCACTGGCCCGATCCCACGCCCGAGGCACGCCGGTCCGATCCCACGCCCGAGGCAGGCCGGTCCGAGGCACGCCGGTCCGGCTCCGTGCCGGAGGCACGCCGGCCACCTGGCCCGGCCGCGCCGGACGGCCCGGCCGACCTGCACGACCCGGTGACCGGGCTGACAGTGCGCGCCGGGTGGCTGACCGGCGTGGCGGTGGACGACCCGGCGACGGCCGTGGCGTTGGCCGACCGGCTCGGCCGGTACGTGGTCAGCGGTGTCACCTGGGGCGGTGAGCCGCTGCGCGACGTCGCCCTGGACGAGGTCCGCGCCCGGATCCTCGTCGCCGACCACGACTCGTACCTCTTCGCCGGCACGCTGCGCGACATCCTGGGCGCCGGGGCCGACGACGATGACGAGCGGATCGGCGCGGCCCTGCGAACCGCCTCCGCGCAGGACGTCGTCGACGCCCTGCCCGCCGGGCTGGACACCCCGATCGACGCCCGCGCCCGGACGCTCTCCGGCGGCCAGCGCCAACGACTGCGCCTGGCCCGGGCGCTGCACCGCGAGCCGGAGGTGCTGATCCTCATCGACCCGACGTCGGCGGTGGACGCGCACACCGAGGCGCGGATCGCCGAGCGGCTGCGGACCGCCCGGGCCGGGCGGACCACCGTGCTGATCGCCACCTCACCGCTGCTGCTCGGCCGGGCCGACCTGGTCGCGCACCTGAGCGCCGGCCGGGTCACCGCCACCGGCAGCCACACCGACCTGTTCGAGAGCGACCCGGCCTACCGGCACCTGGTGGCCCGGGGCAGCGAGGAGGCGTACCGGTGAGCCGTCTGCCGGTGGCCGACCGCGGCACCGTACGCCGGGCCCTGCGCGACATGATCAGCCGGCACCGGCGCGCCGTCGGGGTGGTGCTGGCGCTGCACAGCGCCGCCGCGGTCGCCGGGCTCGCCCCGCCGTGGCTGCTGGGCACCATCGTCGACCGGGTCGCCGTGGGCGCGGACGTGGCCACTGTGGACCGGCTGGCACTGGCCATCGCCGGCTGTGTCCTGGTCAGTGCCCTGCTCTCCCGATACGCCCAGTACGCCGGTCACCGCTTCGGCGAACGGGCCGTCGCCGAACTGCGCGAGCAGTTCGTCTCCCGGACTCTCGGGCTGCCGGTCTCGGTCGTCGAGCGCGCCGGCTCCGGTGACCTGGCCACCCGCAGCTCCGTCGACGTGTCGACGGTCGGCAGCACGGTGCGCGACGTGGTGCCCACCATCGTCATCGCCACCGTGCAGCTGACGTTGCTGTTCGGTGCGGTCTTCCTGCTGCACCCGCTGCTCGGGCTGGCCGCGCTGGCCGGGCTGCCGTCGATCGTGGCGGTGACCCGTTGGTATCTGCGCCGGGCCAGTTCCGCGTACCTCACCGAGGGCGCGGCGGCGGCCGAGCTGACCGAGACGCTGACCACCACCGCCGAGGGCGCCCGCACGGTGGAGGCGCTGCGACTGGCCGACGAGCGGGTCCGCCACGGCACCACCCGCGTCACGCTGGTGTGGCGGGCCCGCCGGGCGACCCTCGCGCTGCGTACCGTGTTCTTCTCGGTCGTCGAGGCCAGCTACCCGCTGCCGGTCGCCATGGTCCTGCTCGTCGGGGGTTACCTGCTGGCCCGGGACATGGTGTCGCTCGGCGCGGTAGTCGCCGCCGCGCTCTACCTGCAACAGGCGATCGACCCGTTGGACCGCCTGTTGCAGTGGACCGAGCAGGCGCAACGCGGCTTCGCGTCGTACGCCCGGGTGCTCGGTGTCGGCATGGTTCCGCCGGAACCGCCCGGCACGACGGCCTCGTCCCGGGGTGAGCGGCTCGTCGTGCGGGGGGCACGGTTCTCCTACTCCGACGGGCCGGACGTGCTGCACGGCATCGACCTGGAGGTGCAGCCCGGCGAGCGGCTGGCCGTCGTCGGCCCGTCCGGCGCCGGCAAGTCCACCCTGGCCCGGCTACTGGCCGGGATCGACGCGCCACGGCAGGGCGTCGTCAGCATCGGCGGCTGCCCGGTCACCGACCTCGACCCGGCCGAGCGACGCCGCCGGATCGCCCTGGTCACCCAGGAGCACCACGTCTTCATCGGTTCGGTACGCGACAACCTCTCGTTCGCCGCGCCCGACGCCTCCGACGACCAGATGCGCGCCGCGCTCGCCACGGTCGGCGCCGACTGGTTCGCCGCGCTCCCCGCCGACCTGGACACCCCGCTCGGCGACGGGGCCCGTCAGCTCGGTGCGGCCGAGGCCCAGCAGCTCGCGCTGGCCCGGTTGGTGCTCGCCGACCCCCACACGCTGATCCTGGACGAGGCGACCGCGGCGCTCGACCCGTCCACCGCCCGACGGACCGAGCGCGCGCTGGCCGCGGTGCTCTCCGGGCGGACCGTCATCGCGATCGCGCACCGGCTCAACACCGCGCACGACGCCGACCGGGTCGCCGTGCTCGCGGACGGCCGGATCACCGAGATCGGCAGCCACGACGAGCTGGTGGCGGCCGGTGGCGCGTACGCGGCCCTGTGGCGCTCCTGGCACACCCGGGTCGACGAGCATCCGAGATGACGAAGGGGCACCTCGTTGCCGAGGCGCCCCTTCCGGTCGGGTGCGCGCTACTTGCCGACGCCCGCCGTGAGGCCGGACTGCACCTGCCGCTGGAAGATGATGTAGACCACCAGCACGGGCAGCATCGCCATGGTCACCCCGGCGAAGAGGCCGGACCAGTCGGACTTGTAGCCCTGGTTGACCGAGAGCTCGATCAGGCCCTGGGCGATCACCTGGTTCTTCTCCTCCCCCGAGACCGACTGCATGAGCAGGGTCGGCAGGTACCACTGGTTCCACTGGCCCAGCACGTTGAAGATGCCGATGCTGATCAGGCCGGGCTTGGACATCGGCAGCATGACGCTGAAGAAAAGTCGGCTGTGTGATGCGCCGTCCACCATGGCCGCCTCGGCGATGGTGTTCGGCAGCGTCCGGAAGAACGAGTGCATGAAGAAGACCGTGAACGACAGCGACCAGGCGACGTAGACCAGGATCAGCATGAGGTGCTTGTTCGGGCCGAGCAGCGGTAGGTAGACGCTCGTGTTGTAGACGCCCTTGAACAGTGGAACCGCAGCCAGGTAGACCGGCAGGGTCAGGCCGGAGAGGAACACGTAGTAGATCAGCCGGTTGCCCCGGAACTCGTAGCGGGCCAGCGCGTACGCGGCCATGGAGCCCAACAGCATGGTGAGGGTGACACTGCCGGCCAGCACGAGCACGGTGTTGAGGAAGAACGACCCGAGGTGCCCCGCGCCCCAGGCCCGGGCGAAGTTGTCCCAGTTGAGCTTGGCCGGGATCAGCGACAGCGGCTGGCGGATGACCTCCGAGTCGGTCTTCAGCGCCGACATCACCACCCATAGCAGCGGGTAGATCACCATCACGGCCCAGACCAGCAGGAAGACGTGGGAGAAGCCGTTGAAGAACTTGCCGCCGACCGCGGCCGCGGCCGACCCGCCGCCCGTGTCACGCGCTGGTGGCGTGGCCGGACCGTTTTCGGGACGGGTCAGATCATCGTGAGTCGCTGTGCTCATCGTCCAGCCTCCTCAGTACTCGATACGCTCACGACGGGTGATCCTGAGCTGCGCTGCCGCGAGCAGGATCGTGAAGATCGCCAAGGCGACACCCATCGCGCAGGCGTAACCGAACTGGCCCTTCTGGAACGCGGTGAAGTTCAGCACCGACGCGAAGATCTCACTGGCGTGGTTTGGCCCACCCTGGCTGGGCGTCATGACGAAGACCAGGGCGTACATGTCCAGCGCGATGAAGCCCAGGTAGACCCAGGCGACCGAGACGGTGTCCCGCAGCAGGGGCAGCGTGATCCGGAAGAAGGTGTGGAAGCGACTGGCCCCGTCCAGGAGCGCCGCCTCGTAGATGTCCTTCGGGATGGACTGCATGGCCGCGCTGAAGAGCACCATGTAGAAGCCCGCGCCGCTCCAGACCGCGATCAGCAGCAGCCACCACAGCACGGCGGGCACGCCGAGGAACGGCTCGGGGTCGGAGGTGAAGGCGATCGGGTTGTCCGCGTCGACCAGACCGATCTTGATCATCAGCCCGTTGATCAGGCCCTGGCCGTCGCTGCGGTAGATCTGCTGCCACATCACAGCGATGACCACCAGCGACAGCACCTGCGGGAAGAAGAAGATAATCTTGTAGATGCCGGAGCCGAACACCCCTCGGATGCCGGCCCTGTCCTCGCGTCCACCCACGTTGAGCAGGAACGCGAGGAACAGGGCCAGCGCGATGGTGAACAGCGGCACGGTGATCAGGAAGAAGACGTTGTGCCAGAAGGCCTTCCTGATCAACTCATCCGACAGGAGCCGGACGTAGTTGTCCAGACCGACGAAGTTCTGGGTGTCCGAGTAACCACCCCAGTCGGTCAGCGAGTATCCCGCCGCCTGCACGAAGGGCCACACCACGTAGAAGAGGTACAGCGCAAGCGGCAAGGCCAGAAAACCCGTGACGAATCGCGCAACACCGTGCCGCATGGTCACTCACTTCTCTAGCTGATAAGGCCGGTCAGGCGGTGCGGGTCTGCTTCTTGACGGAGGAGTCCTTGGCGACCTTGTCCGCGGCGGCCTGCATCTTGTCGACAAACTGCTGTGCGGTGAGGCGCCCCGCCATCAGCTCCTCGGCCAGGTTCTGGCTCTCCTTGTCCAGGTCGGCGTAGAAGTCCGGGAACTTGACCGAGATCAGGTCCTGGCTGCCGCTCTTCATCAGCGTGTTGGCCGACGCCAGCGCGGAGTCCTGCACGTTGTCACCGGAGCCCTTGGTGGAGGCCAGCGACTTGGTCAACTCGGCGAACTTGGCCGAGCCGGCCTTGGACAGGATCGCCCGCAGGAACTCCTTCGCGGCCTCCTTGTTCGGCGCCTTGCTCGGCACCACGAAGCCCTCGCCGGAGGAGGCGAAGACGTCCTTGGCAGCCTTGTCGCCGGGCTTGCTCCAGTAGTCCGACAGGGTCATCTCGAAGCCCGGCGGGATGGTCGCGGCCATCTCGTTCTTCAGCCAGGTACCGACCTGGATGAAGGCCGCCTTGCCGTCGAGCCAGGCCTGCTGGGACTGGGTGTGGTCCAGCTTGCCCGGCAGGAGCAGCTTGTCCTTGACCAGCTTCTCCCACGGCTCCAGCGCGGCGACGATGCCGTCGGCCTTCCAGGCGTTGTCCTTCAGGTTGTCGATGTCGATGATCGGCTGCTTGCCGACGGCCTTCCAGATGCTGGCGAAGAGCGCCCAGCGGGGGTAGTAGCCGTGGGCCGCGTCGTGCACGTACGGGGCCATGCCCTTGGCCTTGATCTTCGGTGCGAGGGCGAAGAAGTCGTCCCAGGTGGTCGGCGCCTGCCACCCCTCCCGCTTGAACAGGGCGGCGTTGTACCAGTTGCCCCAGACGGTGTAGGCGACGTTCACCACGTAGAACTTGCCGTTCTGGGTGCCGTCGGTGACAGTGCCGGGCAGCAGCGAGTCGGCGACCGTGCCCTCACTGTCCCAGGCCGGTGCCGTGAGCAGGTCGTCGAGCGGCTCGATCGCGCCCTCGTTGATCAGCGTGCTGCGGTCCATGATGTCCGCGCCCGAGTTCATCACCAGGTCACTCGGCTGGGTCGCCATCTTCGGCTGTTCTTCGGTCTTGATCTTCTGGGTGGAGCTCATGTTGACGGTGATGTTCGGGTGCTTGGCGTTGAAGATGACCTTGTCTTCCTTGGCCCACTGGTCACCCAGACCGCCGTTGAAGACGACCACCTTCACGGCACTGCCGTCCTTGACGCCGAACGGGTTGTCCTTGCTCTTCGCCGCACCGCTGTCGGCGGACTTGGTCGGCTCGCTGCCGGCACAGGCACTCAACAGGCCTGCGGCCGGCACGGCGAGCAGACCAGCCGCCGCGGCACGCTGCAGCAAGGTCCGGCGGCTCAGGTCACCGATGTTCTCGGGGGAATCCGACATCTTTGGCTCTCCTTGTGGTGTCGGGTCAGGCGGTACGCCGGAGACGCCCGGCGTACCGCGACTCGAGGGCGAGGTTGTGCTCGTCCCCTCCGGGGACGTTGGCGGAGAGGTAGATAGGGGGTACCTCTCCGGCCTGGTGGAACCGTCGTACGACCTCCGCGGTCAACAGCTGCGCCAGCAGCGCCGTGGTGACCGAGGAGACCGCACAGACCGCGCCGCCGCCCTCGAGCGGCAGCAGTGCATCGCCGTACGGCGCGCCGTTGTCCAGCACGACGTCGGCGAGGTCGGCGAGCCGATGCCCGGACGGGTGCCGTGGCGCCACCCGTGCGGTGTGCTCGACCGAGGTGACCGCGATCAACGGGTGACCGCGCTCGGTGACCAGCGCCGCCAGCTCGACCACCGAGCCGTTGATGCCGGACTGGGACGCCACCACGAACACGTCGCGCGGCTGAGGCGCCGCGAGCGCGTAGATCTGGTGGGCGATGGAGGGATCACGTTCCAGTTTGGGGTCGGCGAGCACGTCGCGCGGGGCGTCACCGTGCATCACCAGGTCCCGTACCGAGAGCCGGTTGGTGGGGACCAACCCGCCGGCACGGGCGACCAGTTCGGCGGCGAACGCCTCCGAGTGCCCGGCGCCGAACGCCTGGAGCACGCCGCCGTCGCGCAGGCTGGCGGCGATCAGGTCGGCGGCCCGGGTGATCCCGTCGGCCTCAGAGTCGAGCAGCCGGTCGAGCACCGGGCGGACGGCGTCCGCGTACCCCTGGGCGCTGATCATGAATGGGCTCCCTTCGCCGCCTTGTGGCCGTCGACGGCCTGTGCGGTCCGCCGGAAGGCCGCGTGCGCGCGGTCGTGCGTGCGTTGGGCGACGGCGATGTAGAGCAGGTCGAGCACCACCAGCTGGGGGTGCCGGGCGGAGAGCGCGTCCGGCCGGAAGGTGGTCGCCTGGCTGGCCGTGAGCAGCACGATGTCGGCCAGCTCGGCCAGTGGCGAGCGGGGGAAGCCGGTGAGTGCGAGCGTGGTGGCGCCCCGGCTGCCCGCCTCGGCGAGCATCTCGATGGTCTCCCGGGTCTGCCCGGTGTGCGAGATGCCGAGCGCCACATCCCCCGGTCGCAGCAGGGCGGCGCTGGCGAGCCCCTCGTGCACGTCGTTCCACGCCCACGCCGCCACCCCGATGCGGTGCAGGCTGAACTGCATCTCCTCGCCGACCAGGGCGCTGCCGCTGGCGCCGAAGATGTTGACCCGGCTGGCGCCGGCGATCGCCACCGCGGCCCGCTCCACCTCGCCGAGGTCGAGCAGCGTGGCGGTGTCGTGCATGGCTCGGGTGTCGGCGGCCATGATCTGGTCGAGCACCCGGGCGAGCGGGTCACTCGGCTGGATCTCCCGTCCGATGTCGACCGTCCAACCGGCCGAACGCGCCCGCCCGGTCTCGGAGGCGATGCCCAGTCGCAGGTCGGCGTACCCCTCGAAGCCCATCGCCCGGCAGAACCGGGTGATGGTCGCCGGTGAGGTGCCGCTGCGCTCGGCCAGCTCGACGATTGTCGATCGGGCGGCGGCCTCCGGGTCGCTGAGCACGTGCTCGGCGACCCGGTGCAGGGCGCCGGTCAACTCGCCGAGCCCGTTGCGCACCCTTGCCAGCACCCCGTCGGAGGGTGAGTTTCTGCGGTCGATCACGTCGGCGTCGACCACCGCGGTCCCAGCGGCGGTGTCCACCTCGTGATCAACCATGAGTCGCCTCAGCTTTCCGAAAAGACTGTTAACCGTTAGTGGTAAAAGTTCTTACTAGACGCCCCTCTATGTCAAGACCGTGGGCGAAGTTTTCAAACTGTTACCCGGCGCACAGCCCCGCACGGCCCTCACGACTTGCCCCGCACCACGCCGCCGACCAGCATGAACAAGCCAGATCGCCGTTCCACGCAAGGAGACCCGTGCCGATGTCCGACACCGTCGTGGTGGGGCTCGACGTCGGCGGTACGTCCACCCGGGCGACCGTCCTCACCCTCACCGGGCACCGCGTCGGCACCGGCCGCGCCGGCGGCGGCAACCCCACCAGCCACGGCGCCGAACGCGCCGCCGCCGAACTGCTGACCGCACTGCGCGAGGCGCTCACCGACGTCGACCCGGCGCGGGCCGCCGCCGGCACCATCGGTCTCGCCGGGGCGGGCCGGCTGCTCGCCGACCCGGCTGGAAGGGCCGCCTTCGACCAGGCCTGGCACGATGCCGGCCTGCGCTGCCCGTACGAGGTGCACGGCGACGCCCTGGTCGCCTACGCCTCCGGCACCGCCGCCCCGGACGGCACCATCCTCATCGCCGGCACCGGGGCGATCACCGCGCAGGTCCACGACCTGCGGCTCGACCG
Organism: Micromonospora sp. DH14; assembly: GCF_029809455.1. NCBI lineage: Bacteria > Bacillati > Actinomycetota > Actinomycetes > Micromonosporales > Micromonosporaceae > Micromonospora > Micromonospora sp. DH14. The sequence goes on from NZ_JARVKT010000023.1 coordinate 31,923, forward strand.
GATCGCCGACGGCCACGGCTGGCTCCTCGGCGACGCCGGCTCCGGCTTCTGGCTCGGCCGGGAAGCGGTACGCCGGCTGCTCGCCGATCTCGACGCGGGGCGTGCCCCTGGCACGCTGGCCACGACCGTCCTCACCGACCTGCTGGGCAGCGCCGACGTCGCCGCCCGCCCCCGCGACACCGTCGACGCCACCATCCAGACGGTGACCCGTCGACCCCCCGTCGAACTCGCCCGGCTCGCACCGCTGGTCGTCGACGCCGCCACCCACGGCGACCCGGTCGCCACCGCGCTGATCACCGAAGCCGCCGCGCACCTGACCGAGAGCGTGAGTCGCATCCGCACCTCCGGGGCGGTGACGCCCGTCGTGCTCGGCGGTGGTCTGCTCACCGCGGACACCCCGCTCGCCACCGCCGTCCGGGCCGAGATCGCCCGCCGCTGGCCGGACGCGCCGGTGCGTACCGCCGGAGACGGGGCCGCCGCCGCGGCCTGGCTCGCTGCCCGCGGCCTACCCGAGGTCACCGACCCCGCCGCCCTGCACGCCCGCCTCTTCCCCGCCCCGGCATGACCAAGATCCGCGCAACTTCGGTGAAACTGCTGCCTCACGACGCGGCGAGGGAGCAGTTTCACCGAAGTTGCGCGGATCTTGGGACTCGGGGTGGGTCCGGCGAGGCCGGGGATCGCGGCGGGTCGCCATGGACGGCCGAGGGGCGAGGGGCGAGGCGTAGCCGGTTACTGAAAGTGGTGATCGGGATCGGTCAGGGTGGCGGGCGCTACTTGAGTTGGCCGGCGGTCAGGCCAGCCTGCACCTGACGCTGGAACGCCACGTACACGGCGAGCACCGGGAGCACCGCGATGCTCAGGCCGGCGAAGAGCCGCGCGTAGTCACCGGCGTAACCCTGACTGACCGAGAGCGCGAACAGCCCCTGGGCCAGCATCCACTTGGACTCGTCGCCCTGCAACAGCACCTGCGGCAGCAGGAACTGGTTCCAGTGGCTGAGGAAGTTGAAGATCGCCACGCTGATCAGTCCCGGACGTGCCATCGGCAGCATCACCCGGAAGAAGAGCCGGAAGTGGCCGCAGCCGTCGACCAGCGCGGCCTCCGCCACCGACGTCGGCAGGGTGCGGAAGAACGCGGTCAGGAAGAACACCGTGAACGGCAGCGAGTACGCCGCGTAGACGAGGATCAAACCGAGCCAGGTGTTGAAGAGGCCGGCGTTGCGGACCACGAAGAAGAGCGGCACCAGGGCGAGGAACACCGGGAACATGAGGCCGCCGACGAACAGGTAGTAGACGACCTGCCGGCCCCGGAACTCGTAGCGGGCGAAGACGTACGCGGCGGTGGCCCCCATCAGCATGGTGAGGCTGACCGAACCGGCGACCACCACCATGCTGTTCAGGAAGTACCGGCCGATGTGCGCGCCGGTCCAGGCCCGCGCCCAGTTGTCCAGGTGCAACGCGCCGGGGAGGCTCCACGGGTCGGCGAGGATCTCACCGTTGGTCTTGAACGAGCTGATGAACATCCACAGCAGTGGCAGGACGGTGAGCAGGCCCCAGACCAGCAGGAAGCCGTGCGAGAGGGTGTTGGCCACGCCGAGTTCCCGGCGCACCGGGCGGTCCCGGCGGACGACCGGGGTCGGGGCGGCAGCGGTGGGCTGATCCAGAGTGGTCACGAGTACTCGATCCGTTCGCGCCGGCCGATGCGCAGCGACAGCACCGCCACCGAGAGGGTCAGGAAGAACATCACCACGCCGATCGCCGAGGCGTAGCCGAACTTGGTCTCGCTGCCGAAGGCGGTGTCGTACATCCGTACGCCGATGACGTCGGTGGAGAAGTTCGGGCCGCCGTTGGTCATGAGCTGCACCAGGATGAACCCGTCCAGGGCGAAGATGGCCAGGTAGACCCAGGCGACCTGGACGGTGTCCCAGAGCAGCGGCAGGGTGACCCGGCGCAGGGTGGTGAACCGGGACGCGCCGTCGAGCAGCACCGCCTCGTAGATCTCCCTCGGCACCGCCGACATCGCCGCGCCGAACAGCACCACGTAGAAGCCGACGTTGCTCCACACCATCACCGCCAGGACGCACCAGAAGGCGGTCGCCGGGTCGCCGAGCCAGGTCGGCGAGGGCAGGCCGAGACCGTGCAGGGCGCTGGTCAGCAGCCCCTTGTTGGGGTGGTACACCTCCTTCCAGAGCAGGGCGATGATCACCACGGAGAGCACCTGCGGGAAGAAGTAGACGGTGCGGTAGAGCGCGCCACCGCGTACGCCGGTCACGCCGGCGCTGCCCTTGCGCCCGCCCATGGCGAGCATGGTGGCGAAGAAGAGCCCCAGCACGATGGTCAGCACCGGCACGAGAGCCAACAGGATCACGTTGTTCTTCAGCGCGTTCCACACGTAGTCGTCGTGCCAGAGGGCCTTGAAGTTGGCCAGGCCGACCGGGTTGGCGTCGGCCGAGTAGCCGAGCCAGTCGGTGGTGGAGATCTGGAACGCCTGCAGGTACGGCGAGACGACGAAGAAGACGTACAGCAGCACCGGCGGCACCAGGAACGTGACGATCAGCGGCCACTTGCCATGTTTCACGAGTTGGACCTCTCCGAGGGGGTACGGCCGGTGGGGAAGGGCGTCTCCCCCACCGGCCGGGCGGTCAGGCCGCTCGCTTGTACTTCTTGATCGAGCTGTCCTGGGCGATCGAGTCGGCGCCCTTCTGGCACTGCTCGAGGAACTCCGCGGGGCCGATCCGGCCGCTGAAGAACTCGCCGCACGCGGCGTCGACGAGGTTGCGCTCCAGCTTGCGGTAGAAGTTGTTGTAGACCCAGTTGAAGCCGTTGGCGCCGGACGCGTCGAGGGCCTTGACCACGGTGCTCAGCCCGTACGGCAGCTCGACGCCCTCGCTGGCGCCGGCGACCACGGTGAGGCTGGCGACCTTCCTCGTGAAGTCCTGGGCGCCTTTCTTGGAGAGCATGGTCCGGAAGTACTCCAGGCCGCCGGCGACGTTGCGGGCCTTGGCGGGCACCATGAACGGTTCCCCGGCGGTGCCCCGGATCGCCTCGAACGGCAGTTTGTCGCCGCTGCCCAGGCTCGGCGTCGGCGCGATGGTCATGTTGAACCCGGCCGGGGTGACGTCCTTCTGTTCGCTCTCCAGCCAGGATCCGCAGGAGATGAAGGCGGCCTTGCCCTGACACCAGGCGGTCTGCGACTGCTTGTGGTCCAGGCCGGACGAGCCGTCCAGGATGTACTTGTCCTTCACGATCTGGTGCCAGGCGTCGGCGGCGGTCCGCATCGAGTCGGACTTCCAGGCGTTCGGCTCCAGGTTGTCGATGGCGGTCGCCACCGACGGGCCGCCGAGCTTGATGGCGGTGGAGATCAGCGGCCAGCTCATGTAGCGCGGGTGCAGGCCGGCGTACGTCCAGGGGGCGATGCCGGCGGCCTTGATCTGCTTGCAGAGCGCGATGTGGTCGTCCCAGGTCTTCGCGTACGACCAGCCGCGGTCGGCGAAGAGCTTGGCGGAGTGCCAGATGCCGTAGGCGGTGTAGGTGTAGTTGAGCACCAGGAACTTGCCGTCGTAGGAGCCGACCTCGACGGCGCCGGGCAGCAGGGTGTCCTTGACCGTCTTGCCGGGGATGTCGAGGCTCGGGGCGGCCAGCAGCTCGTCGAGGCCGGCGAGAGCGTTCTGGCTGACCAGGCCGTTGAAGTCGATCTGGCCGGAGCCGGAGTTGTTGACCACGTCGGGCGGGGTGCCGTCGACGAAGCGTGGCTGGAGAGTCTTGCTGATCTCCTGGGTGGAGGAGTGCCTGATCTTCGCCTTCGGGTACTTCTCGGTGTACATGGCCTCGTGGGCCTTGGCGTACTCCTCACCGAACCCGCCGCCGAAGATCACCACCTCGAGTGGGGCGTCCTCCTTCACGCCGAGCGGGTTCTGGGCGCTCTTGGTGCCCTGGTAGGTCTCGGCATCGTTCTTGTCACCGCCACCGCTGGTGGCGCAGCCGGACAGCAGGCCGGCGGCGGGGGTGGCCAGGAGGCCGGCGGCGGCGCTGCGCCGCAGGATGTCACGCCTGTTCATGGGTTCTCCTCGGGTCGGGTCGGGCGGTCGCCGGTGTGGGGGAGGCGTCCGCCGCGCGAGGCGCGGTGATTCTCTTCAGTTCATGCTCTGTTGCTGAAGAATTTCTACGACAGCCGGGCCCGGACTTCAAGTCCTGACTGTCGAACCGTTATCACCACCAGCCGTCGCCGGGTCGCCTAGCCTGAGGCGATGCGCCGTCTGCGCCAGCTGGCCGAGCACACCCCGGCTGGGCGGGAACGGTACGTCGACCTGCTCCGCGCGCTCGCCATCACCATGGTCGTTTTCGGACACTGGAGCGTCACGGTGATCGGGCGCGACGCCGCCGGGCAGGCCACCGGGCACTCCGCACTCGGTGACCTGCGCTGGGCGTACCCGCTGACCTGGCTGGCCCAGGTCATGCCGGTCTTCTTCCTGGTCGGGGGGTACGCCAACGCGGCCTCACTGACCCGGCTGCGGGCCCGTGGCGGCGACGCACCCGGCTGGCTGATCGACCGCAGCGCCCGCCTGGTCCGCCCCACCAGCACACTGCTGCTGGTGCTCACCGCCGCGGCGGCGGCCGCCTGGCTGCGTGGTGCCGAGCCGACCCGGATCCGCGAGGTGTTCTGGTTCGCCACCATTCCGCTCTGGTTCCTGGTCGCCTACCTGGCAGCGGTCGTGCTCACCCCGGCGATGTACGCGCTGCACCGCCGTCTCGGCCTGGCCGTGCCGCTGGTCCTGGTCGCCCTGGTCGGCCTCGGCGACCTCGGCCGGCTGATCGGGCCAGAGGAGCTGAGCTACGGCAACTACCTGTTCGGATGGCTCGCCGTCCACCAGCTCGGCTTCGCCTGGCACGACACCCGCACCGTGCCACCCGCCGGTCGGGCCGTGCCACCGCAGCCGGCGACCGGCCCGGCCGGCCAGACCGCGTCCCCACCCGCCGAGGCCGACACCGCCGGGCCGTCGACACCCGACCGTCCCGGGGTACGCCGACGACGGCTGCCCATCTCCCGCCGGGCCGGCCTGGTGTTCCTGACGGCCGGGACGGGTGCGGCCCTGCTGCTCACCGTGCTCGGCCCGTGGCCGGTGGTCATGCTCAAGGTGCCCGACGAACGGTTCGACAACAGCGCGCCGCCCAGCCTCGCGTTGCTGGCCGTCGCCGCCGGCCAGCTCGGGGTGATCCTGCTGCTGCGCGGCCCGGCGGAGCGGCTGCTGCGGCGCACCGGGCCGTGGCAGCTGGTGATCGGGGTCAACCTGGTGGTGCTGACCGTCTTCCTCTGGCACCTCACTGCCGCGATCCTGCTGATCGGGATGCTCGACGCGGTCGGGACGCTGCCCGCCCCGGGGGTCGACACGGCCGCCTGGTGGGCCTGGCGGGTGCCCTGGCTGCTGCTGCTCGGCGCCGTCCTGGTGGTGCTCGTCGCCATCTTCGGCCCGGTGGAGGCGCGCAGCGCCCGGCACCGCACCGGACGCCGGACCGGTCGGGGCAGCCCCGCCCGGGCGGGGTTGGCGGTGGCCGGCTATGCCGGCGTGGTGGCCGCGCTGCTGATCAACAGCGCCACACCGCAGCAGGCCCCGGAGCCGCTCGGCACGCCCGTCCCGGCGCTGGTGGCGTACCTGGCCGGGGCGGGCGTGCTGCGACTGCTCAGGTCTGGGTGGGGAACCCGAGGTTGACCCCGCCGTGCCGGGGATCCAACCAGCGACTGGTGACGACCTTGCCCCGGGTGAAGAACCGCACCCCGTCCTCACCGTGCGCGTGCAGGTCACCGAAGAGCGACGACTTCCAGCCGCCGAACGAGTGGTACGCCATCGGCACCGGAATCGGCACGTTGATCCCGACCATGCCCACCTCCACCTCGTGCTGGTAACGGCGGGCCGCCCCGCCGTCGTTGGTGAAGATCGCCGTGCCGTTGCCGTACGGGCTCGCGTTGACCAGCTCCACCGCCTCGTCGTACGAGCCCACCCGGACCACGCTCAGCACCGGTCCGAAGATCTCGTCGGTGTAGATCGACATGTCCGGGGTCACCCGGTCGAACAGCGTCGGGCCGAGCCAGAAACCGTCCGGGTCGCCGTCCGGCGTCACGTCCCGCCCGTCCACCACCGGCACCGCGCCGGCGGCCACCCCCGCGTCCACGTAGGAGCGCACCTTCGCCGCGTGCGCGGCGGTCACCAGCGGGCCCATGTCGCAGCCCCGTCGGCCGTCGCCGGTGCGCAGACCGGCCATCCGCTCGGCGATCCGCTCGACCAGCGCGTCCGCCACCGGCTCCACCGCCACCAGCACCGAGATGGCCATGCACCGCTCCCCCGCCGAACCGAACCCGGCGTTGACCGCCGCGTCGGCGGCCAGGTCCAGGTCGGCGTCCGGGAGCACCACCATGTGGTTCTTCGCCCCACCGAGCGCCTGCACCCGCTTACCGGCGGCCGTCCCGCGCTGGTAGACGTACCGGGCGATCGGGGTGGAGCCGACGAACGACACCGAGCGCACCTCCGGGTGCTCCAGCAGCGCGTCGACCGCCTCCTTGTCACCGTTGACCACGTTCAGCACCCCGTCGGGCAGGCCCGCCTCGGCGAACCACTCCGCCAGCAGCAGCGCCGCGCTCGGGTCCTTCTCGCTCGGCTTGAGCACCACCGCGTTGCCGCAGGCCACCGCGACCGGCACGAACCACAGCGGCACCATCACCGGAAAGTTGAACGGCGAGATCACCGCCACCACCCCGAGCGGCTGCCGGATCGTGTACGAGTCGACCTCGGTCGACACGTTCTCGCTGAACGCGCCGCGCAACGCCGACGGCAGGCCACACGCGTACTCGATGACCTCCAGGCCGCGCTGCACCTCGCCCGCGGCGTCGGCGAGCACCTTGCCGTGCTCGGCGGTGATCACCTCGGCGAGCCGGTACCGGCGGGCGTGCACCAGCTCCCGGAAGGCGAACAGCACCGCCGACCGCTTCGCCAACGACGCGTCCCGCCAGATTCGCGCCGCGCGGGCGGCGGCCTGCACCGCGACGTCGACGTCCGCGGTGCAGGCCAGCTCGACCTCGGCGGTACGCCGACCGGTCGCCGGATCGAACACGTCGCCGCGCCGCGCCGACGTGCCGCCGACCCGCTTGCCGTCGATGAAGTGACCGATGCTCATGCCGCCACCGCCGCGCACGAGCGGATCGCGTCGACGAGGATCGCCAGGCCCTCCCGGGCCTCCGCCTCGGTGAGCGTCAACGGTGGACCCATCCGCAGCACGTTGCCGTGCAGGCCGCCCTTGCCGGTCAGCAGACCGCCCTCCCGAGCGGCCTCGAAGACCCGGTTGGTCAACGCCGGGTCCGGTTCGCCGGTGCCCGGCCGGACGAACTCGACGCCCAGCATCAGCCCCTTTCCGCGTACCTCGGCGACGCAGTCGAGCCCACCCACCGCGGACCGCAGGCCGTCGGCGAGGATCGCGCCGACGCGCGCCGCGTTCGCCTGGAGGTCGTGCTCCAGGAGATAGTCGAGCACCGCGTTGCCGGCCGCCGTGGAAATCGGGTTGCCGCCGAAGGTGGAGAAGCTGATGGCCGCCACCGACTCCAGCACCTCGGCCCGGCCGACCACCCCGGCGAGGGCGAACCCGTTGCCGATGCCCTTGGCGAAGGTGAGCAGGTCCGGTGTGACGCCGTGCGCCTGGTAACCCCAGAAGTGCTCCCCGGTACGCCCCCACCCGGTCTGCACCTCGTCGGCGATGAACAGGATGCCGTGCTCGTCGAGGACCTTCTTCCAGCCGGCGAAGAGCCCGTCCGGCGGGTGCACGAACCCGCCGACGCCCTGGATCGGCTCGGCGATGAGCGCGGCCACGTCACCGGCGGTCTGGGTGGCCAGCACCTCACGCAGGTCCTCCACCGCCGCGTCGACCTGCTCGTCGGGGCTGAGCCGGGCCAGCAGCCCGCGCACCCGGTCACCCGAGTGCAGCCAGGCCACCTGGAGCGGGTTGAGGCCGCTGGCCGACCAGTTGCGGTTGCCGGTGACCCCCATCGCCGCGTACGACCGGCCGTGGTAGCTGTTGCGCACGGCCAGGACCTGGTGCGACCGGCGGTGGTTGGTGGCGACCAGCAGCGCCGCCTCGTTCGCCTCCGTGCCGGAGTTGGTGAAGAACACCCGGGCGTCCGGGATGCCGGAGCGCTGGGCGATCTTCTCGGCCAGCTCCACCTGTTGGCGGATCAGGTACAGCGTCGAGGTGTGCACGATGCCGGTGGCCAACTGCCGCTCGACGGCCTCCCGGATCTCCGGGATGTCGTACCCGATCATGTTGGTCAGCACCCCGCCGAAGAAGTCCAGGTAGCTGCGACCCTGCGCGTCGGTGACCCGGCGGCCCGAGCCGGACACCAGCTCGATCGGCTCGGCGTAGTACAGCGGCATCCAGGACGGGAGCACGGCCCGGTGCCGGGCCAGCAGGTCGTCGGTCATCGTGGCAACCCTTCAGCGGCGTTCGTGGATACCGCACGCTCCCACCGCCGGCCGAGGCGAACAACTGCCAGCGTGTAGCCCATGGCTGCCTCGACCTGACAGCACGTCAACGATTTTCGGGGTGAAGCTTCCCCTTGGCCACCGATTTGGGCGGTCTTCTTGCGCTCGCTCCACTCGATCCGCAGCGTGGTGGCACACCGCTACCCTGGGTCGGTCCACTGTGACCGGGGAGGCACGCGGTGCGCATCGAAGAGACGATCGCCGAACTGGAACGCGTCGCGGCGCGCGAGGTGGGCCGGGGCAGCGAGGCACTGGCCGCGCCGGCGGCCGGTGGACTGCTCGCCGCCGCCCGGTCGCTCGCCACCGCCGGGCCGCCCGACGCCGCCGTCTTCACCGGGTTCTTCATCCCCGGCGCCGACCCACCCGCCGCGGAGACCGACGGCCCGCTCGGCGCGGTGCAGATCGCCGTCGCGCTGCGCCTTCTCGGCGGCCGATGCCGGCTCGTCACCGACGAGCCCTGCGCCCCCGTGCTCGAGGCGGCCGTCACCGCCACCGCGCCCAACCTGCCGGTGGACGTCGCGCCACTGCGCGGGTACGAGGACTGGGCCGCCGCCCGCATCCCCGAGTACGGCCAACTGACGCACCTCATCGCCTGCGAACGGGTCGGGCCCGGGGTGGACGGTCGGCCGCGGAACATGCGCGGCGAGGACATCGGCGCACACACGGCACCCCTTGACCAGCTCTACACCTCCGGGTCTGCCTTCCGGATCGGCATCGGCGACGGCGGCAACGAACTGGGCATGGGCCGCCTGCCGGCGGACCTGGTCGGGCGGGTGGTCGCCGCGGGCGAGCGGATCCGGTGCGTGGTGGGCGCGGACGCCCTACTCGTCGGTGGCACCTCGAACTGGGCTGCCGCCGCCCTGGTCGGCGCGCTGTCTCTGCTCCGCCCCGAGGTGCCCGAGCTTCGTACGCTGCTGGAGCCGGCCTGGTCGTACGACCTGCTGAGCGCGGTAGTGGGCGCGGGCGCGGTGGACGGCGTACGCCGCCGCCCCACGCTCAGTGTCGATGGCCTCGACTGGCCCGCGTACGCCGAACCCCTCACCCGCATCGCCGAACTGGTCGGAACCAGCCGCTAGGACGTGTTTCGGGCCGCTCGCCGCCGATGACGTGCGGGCCAAGACGTGTCGGTCGAGCGCGCCGGGTTCCGGCCAGCACCTCCGGGACCGCTCGCCGGGTGTCCTCATCGGACGGAAGGGGGTTCGGTCGCCGGCCGGAGTGGCCTCGGCGGGCGTACCTGCGCGGCCCTCCGCGCCACCGCCGGGCCGCCGCCCGTCAACGTGGCGGGGTCGCGACGGCGCGCCGACTCACCGGGAGTCGCCTCGTCGGCGGGCGGCGTGGCCGGTCGCCGGTCCGGCAACTGCTGGTGCGGCGGCGACGCGATGGTCGGGCCCGCCGTCGAAGGGTCCGGTGCTGCCGGTCGTGGGCGCAACGGCAGGTGCAGGGCCACAGCAACCACCGCGAAGGCGGCCCAACCGGCACCCAGCGCCACGGCCGACGAGGCGTCCTGGAGGTAGTGGTATGCGGTGAGGAAACCGACAAGCGCGAGACTGTTGCGGGCGAAGTGACGACTGAATTCGCGCAACTGGTGGCGGGCCTCGACGGCGACCAGCACCCCCGAGTACGGGAAGGTCACCACCATGCCGCGCAGCACGGCACCGAGCAGCGCGGTGAGAATCGCCCCGACGAAGATCACCACCAGCTTGAGCAAAGCCGGCAGCCCGTCCGGGCGTCCTCCGTCCGAGGTCTCGGCGACGGCGGCACGCTCATCGGCGGGGGCCGCCGGGGCATCAGCGGGGGCGGCGCTCGGGCGAGCGCGGCGGTGCAGCAGCAGCATGGCCCCCGACCAGAGCACGAGCGTGCCGACGAGCGCCGCCTCGAACGGGACGACGACGGCCAGCAGGCCGGCGCTGAGCGCCACGTAGACGGCGATCCCCGCAGCGTCGGCGAGCAGGATCGGCCAGCGCAGCCGGTGGTAGGTGACCGCCACCGTGACGAAGAAGAGGTTGAGCCCGAGCACGCCGAGCAGTTGCGCGCCGCCCACCCGGTAATCGGTGCTGAGCAGGGCGAGCGTCATCGGCAACGGCAGACTGTAGACCAGCGCTCGGAGCCGGACGGAGCGGATCACGCTGACCGCCCAGACCACGGCCGTCACCAGCAGGACCGCACTCCACGTCATGGCTCACCCGTCTCCGCCCCGGTGGGGCCGTCAGTCCTGGAAGGTCGCGGCATTCGAGCAGAGGTCGAACACGCGGGTGAGCCGGTTGACGTCCGTCCGGTTGACCGAGAACTGGTTCTCGCCGATCTCGCCGTGTGCGGTCATGTGGGCCTCCCAGCAGCTCGACCCGTCCCAGAGTGCCAGATTGACGTGTAGCTGGGGACTGACCACACCGTAGGGCAGCAACCCCACCCGGGCCCCCGCCGCACGCTGCTTCTCCACCAGGGCGGACAGCTCGTCGCTCATTCTGGCGTAGATGAACACCCGGGTAATCTGGACGCCCCGCTGCAGGGCTTCGAGGTTGACCTCCCAGTAGCGCCGGCCGATCTCGCTGCGCCACCAGCTCAGCTCCCCGCTCGCCCGGGGCATCACGTTGGTCAGGGCGTCCAATCGTTGTACGCAGGTGCGGGTCGCGCCGATCAGGTCCTCGTCCTCGTCGCCGCGCCGGATGATGCGACCCTCCGCGAGTTGCTCGGCCTCCAACCGGAACTGCTCGTACCGCCTCTGCGCCTCCGCGGCGACCCTGGTGCCCGCGTGCTGCTCGGCCGCGTCCCGCATTGCCCCGGCGAGCTCCGTGGTGGTGCGGACGAGCCAGGGCGGGCCATCCAGCAGGGTTCGCAGGTGGAACCGGCGCTCCGCGCGGGCCAACGAGTCCACCAGGAGCGAGATGGTGATGCCCATCAGGCCGGCCAGCAGCGACTCCACCCCCGATGCGGCGTTGCTGAGGTCGAGCGTGATGCTCAGGGTGATCGACAGGGTGATGCCGACCAACGCCACCGGGTCGGTGTGCGCCACCAGACGGACGAAGCCGCCACTGGAGCTGCCCTGCCCGCGTATCCGCTCACTGGCCATGTCACGGGCCATCGACATCCCCCAATCAGCCGCTCCCGCCAGCGTAGACAGCTGCCACAACCGCCGGGGTTCCGCCGCAGCGGACCGGTAGCATCCGGCAGGTGCAGAGCGCGGACGCGGCGTCGTCGACCGGAACGGACGACGAGCGGATCACGGCGGAGATCCGGGCCTGGGTCTGCTCACCCCCGGTCCGTGGCCTGGTCGCCCACTTCGGCGGCGCCTGGCCCGACGGCGACCTCACCGAGGTGCTCCGGTTCCTGGACGAGTTCTCCGCCCGACACTGGGACTTCCGGGGTGGCCGGGAACGGCCCGACGCGCGCGAACCCGACCTCGATCCGGCCACCGCCGCGCTGGTGCTCGACGCGGCAGCCGCGCTCGGGCTGGTCCATCCGGTGCCGCCGACCCGTGGCGCGTACGCCCACCTGGTGGTGCTCGGCGGCCTGGCGCACGCCTGCGTACGCCGGGTCGGGTACGCCGCGCACCTGCTCCGCGCCGGCCTGCCGGTGAGCGGCGAGGTCGCCGTCCTCGGCAGCTTCCGGCCGCTGTCGGACTGGGAACGCCGCACGCTCGCCGACGCGGGCCTGCCGGCCGACGAGACCGAGGTGGACGTGCTGGACACGGCCGTCCGCCGGGTGTTCGGGGTGGCCGCCCCGGCGGAGCAGGAGGGCGTGGACGCCGGCCACCCGCACCACTCCTGGTCGTCGCGGACCTACCGGCCGGACGGACTGCCCCCGGTCCGGGTGCTGGCCGCGCCGTCCAGCGAACCGGACCAGCGGCGTGCGCACACCGCGGACACCCAACGGTTCTGGGCCGGCCACGTCCGGCTCGCCCCGGGCGACGAGGTGCTGATGGTCACCGCGCCGATCTACGTGCCGTTCCAGCACTGCGACGCGCTGCGCACCCTCGCCGTGCCGTACGGCTGCGCCATCGACACGGTCGGGGTGGACCCGACCCTGGCCGACCTGGCGGTGCTGCCCGAGCAGACGCTCACCCCGGGGCGTTACCTCCAGGAGATCCGGTCGGCGATCCGGTCGATGCGGGCCCTGCACGCGGCGCTGGTCGCCGGCTGACCCGGGCCTGGTCGAGGGCCGGCGCACGGCGGATCGCCCGTGCACCGGCCCGTCGCCCGTGGTGCCGACGGTAAGCCCAGCCCGGTCGACCGGGGCTGAGTCAGCGGACGGTGTCGGCGACGGCCTGGGCGAAGACCTCGGAGCGGTGCTCGAAGTTGCGGAACCGGCCGTAGCTCGGTGCTGCCGGCGACAGCAGCACCACCCCGCCGGCCGGGGTCACCTCGCGGGACAGCCGGACCGCGTCCACCAGGTCGTCGACCAGCTCGGTACGCACCTTCGGAAGGCCGGCGAGCACCTCGACGATGCGGGCGCCGCTGTCCGGGATCCCGATCACGGTCAGCTCCCGCTCGGCCAGGTGCTCGGCCAGCGGCGTGTAGTCCAGACCCCGGTCGTTGCCCCCGACGATCACCGTCAACGGCCGCCCGTCGTACGCGTCGATGGCGTGCATGGCCGCGTACGGGCTGGTGGCCAGGGTGTCGTCGACGAACGTCAACCCGGACGGGTCGGTGATCTCGGTGAGCCGGTGGGCCAACCCCTGGAACTCGGCGACGGCGACGGCGAGGTGGTCCTTGCCGGCCAGCACGTCCACGCCGAGCGCGTCCAGCACGGCGAGCGCGACGCAGAGGTTGCCCTCGTTGTGCCGGCCGACCAGCGGCAGCACGGCGCGCGGGAAGAGCGGCTGGTCGCCGACGTGGAACCACTGCGTGCCGTCGGCGCCGGTGGCGACGTGGAAGGTGTCGGGGCGACCGGCCCGGATCGCCGGCAGCTCACCCAGCTCTGCGGCCAGCCGGGGGTCGGCACCGTTGACCACGATCGTCTGCGGGTCGTGGGCCAGCAGGTTCAGCTTGTCCCGGTAGTACTCCCGCTCCCCACCGTGCGCGTCCAGGTGCTCGGGGAACAGCGCGGTGACCACCGCCACCCGGGGCGAGTCGGTGAGGTCGCTGCACTGGTAGCTGGACAGCTCCAGCACGTACAGCTCCGCCTCCGGCAGGTCCAGGGTCGGCACCCCGATGTTGCCGCCGAAGACGTTGGGCCGGCCCATCGCGGTGAGCAGATGACTGATCAGGCTGGAGGTGGTGCTCTTGCCCTTGCTGCCGGTGACCCCGACGGTACGCGCGGCGTGGTCGGCCATCCACAGCGCGGTGCCCTGGGTCACCATGATCCCGCGCCGGCGCAGCTCGACCAGCCACGGGTGGGTCTGCGGCACGCCCGGGGAACGGACCACCACGTCCGCGGCGGCCAGCCGTTCGAAGCCCGCCTCACCGGTGACCAGCGGCGCCGCCTCGGCCAGCGGGCCGTCCCAGGGCAGCGACAGGAAGTTCGCGCTGTCGTCGACGGCGACCAGCTCGGCCGGACCGTGCGCGGCGATGGCGGTCACAGCGGCCCGGCCCTCCCGGCCGGTGCCCCAGACGGCGACGGAACGACCGCGCAGGTCAGAAAGGCGCACGAGGATCTCCTCGGGGTCACGGCGGCGGCTGGCAGGGCCCGGTCCGGACACGGCCGGACGAACCAGGGCCTAGTATGGCGTGTGCCCAACGAGCAGCTCCGGCGGATGGACGCCTTCACCTTCCCGTCCTACTCGATCGACTTCGCCACCGGCGAGGTGTTGTTCGACTACGCCCTGACCGGCCCGGCCGGTGAGCAGCGGTTCACCGAGGCGATCACGCTTCCACTGCCGGCGGAGCCGCCGTCCGACGAGACGGTGGCGACCCTCAACCGGGTGCTGGAGGTGCTGCACCTCGTCGCAGGGGTCAGTTACTACAAGGCCGCCGCGCCCCCCCGGCTCGTGCTGCCGGCGCCGCTGGGCGCGGCCACCGTCGACTACGTCACGGCCATCTACACCAAGGGCCTCGCCGAGTACGCGTACCGCAACCAGCTGCCGCACGTGCTCCAGCTGCGCCCGGAGGTGCCGGCCGGCACCCCCGAGTCGCCCCGGGTGTACGACGACTCGGACCGTCGCCCGCTCTCGGCCGTCGGCGGCGGCAAGGACTCGATCGTCAGCCTGGAGGCGCTGCGCCGCGCCGAACTGGACCCGGTGCCGTTCTCGGTCAACCCGAACCATGTGATCGTCGCCGTCAACGAGGCGTCCGGGCTGGTCCCGCTGGCCGCCCGGCGGCGCATCGACCCGGTGCTGTTCGACCTGAACGCGGCGGGCGCGCTGAACGGGCACATCCCGGTCACCGCCATCAACTCGCTGATCGCGGTGGCCACCGCCGTGCTGCACGGGCTGGGCCCGGTGGTGATGTCCAACGAGCGTTCGGCGTCCGACCCGAACCTGGTCTGGAACGGCCATGAGATCAACCACCAGTGGTCCAAGGGTGTCGAGGCGGAGGGGCTGCTGCGGGCGTCGCTGGCCGAGCACGCGGGCCTGACCGAACCGTACTTCTCGCTGCTGCGGTCGCTGTCCGAGCTGCACATCGCCCGGCTGTTCGCCGAGTTCACCCGGTACGACGACGTGGTGACCAGCTGCAACCAGGCGTTCAAGCTGCGCGACGCGAGTGAGCGCTGGTGCCGTGACTGCCCGAAGTGCCGGTTCGTCTTCCTGGCCATGGCGCCGTTCATGCCACGGGAACGGGTCACCCACATCTTCGGCGGCGACCTGCTGGCCGACGAGTCGCAGATCCCCGGCTACCGCGAGCTGCTGGGCGTGGACGGGCACAAGCCGTTCGAGTGCGTGGGCGAGGTCGAGGAGTCGGTGGTGGCCCTCGGCCTGCTCGCCGAGCAGGACCAGTGGCGCGACGCCCCGGTGATCCAGGCCCTGGTGGACGCCGTGCCGGCGACGGCCTGGTCCGCGGTGGCCACGTCCGACGTCTTCACCCCCGGCGGCCCCAACCACATCCCCGCCACCTACGCAAAAGCCCTGAGCCAACTTATGTGACGCGCTAGACGTTCAGGCCCGCGCTCCGGTGTTGCGAACCCTCCCCCCGTGGATCGCATGATCGCGGCGGCTGGCCGGTGGAGTGTGTCTGGCGCTGCCCCTTTGGAGCTGATGTCGTAAACGAATCGAGCGAGGCAGGCCGAGCCGCGGCCGGGACACGCCAAGATCAGCACGTCAGGGCGGCCCATGGTCGAGCGGACCAGGGCCGGCCCATGACCGGGCCGGACCTAAGGCCGAACCAAGACGGGCCGGACCCAGGGCCCAACCAAGACGGGCCGGACCTAAGGCCCAACCAAGACGGGCCGGACCCAGGGCCCAACCGACGTGAGCGCCCGGCCGAGTAAGGCCAGGGGATGATTCGTTTACGACATCAGCTCCAAAGCGTGCCCGGCCCAGACGTTCACCCCGACGCCGAGCCGTCCGCCGTCGAATCGGCAACACACGGAGCCACGTCAGGGCGCTCGGACCGCTTCCAGTGCCAGGAGAGCTACGTGGAGGGAGAGGGCGGCCTCTACCGAGTCGAGGTCCACGTCGAGGATCCGGGCGATGCGGGCCAGGCGTTCGTAGAAGGCCGGCCGGGACAGGTGGGCGGCGGCGGCCGCGGCGGACTTGTTACGACCCTGCTCCAGGTAGGCGCGCAGGGTGTCGAGCAGCTGCTCCCGGGGGTGCCGGGCGTCGTACTCCAACAGCGTCCCGAGTTCGCGCTCGACGAAGGTCTGCAACCGGGGCTCGTCGCGCAGCAGGTGCAGCAGCCCCGCCAGACCAACGTGCGGCAGGCGGAAGATCGGCAGGTCACGCCGGTCACGCCGGGCCGCCTCGGCGATCTGCCGCGCCTCGACGAGCGACCTTCGGGCCTCCCGCAGGCTACCCACACCCGATCCGGCGGCGACGATCACGGCAGCCGGGCCGGCACCCCGGGCCGGGTCGACACCGGCGGTGGACACGCGGCCGGTGCCGGCGTCGAGGCGTACCCGATGAAGCGCGCTGGCGAAGGCGGACAGCGCGCGGTCCTCGGCGGCCGGGTCCGCCAGAGCCAGCAGCGCGCCCACCGAGTGGTCGTCGACGGCGCTGGTCAGTGCGGTCAGCTTCGCCTCCCGCACCGCCTGCCCGACGGCCTCGGCGAGATCCCGCAGCCGGGCCTGGGCACCCTCGGGGCCGACCTCCCCGGCGGCGTCGTCGGCGCGGTGCCGGACCATCACGCCGACCAGGTGGCGCCGGTCGAGCACCACACCGAGCGCCTTGGCGCGCAGCCCCACCTCGTCCACCGGGCGGGAGTGGTCGAGCAGCGCGGTGAGCAGGGTGCGGTGGATCTGCCGTTCCAGGCCCTCGGCGTCGCGGCGGATCAGCCGGCCCAACGCGAGGGTGGACGCGGCCCGCTCGATCAGGATGGTGAGCCGCGTCGGTGGGCCGGCGGTCGGTTCGCCGGCCTGGGCGCTGGGCACGTCCCCGCTGGCCGGCCAACGCAGCAGCAGCCGGCCCCAGTCCTGCCCCCGGGCGCCGACGGTGGTCACCAGCCAGCCGCTGTCCAGGTCGTACGCGGTCCGCCCGGCCGGACGGATCCGCCGGGAGTGCTGCTCCCAGCCGTCGAGCAGCAGTTCGGCGCTCTCGCCCGCCGGGTCGTACCCGAGCACCTGCCGGGACAGGTTCTCCAGCACGACCGGGCAACCGGACAGCTCGGCGGCCTGCCTGATCACCTCGGCGGTGTCGGCGCCCTCGACGGAGAGGTCGTTGAACCGTTGGTGGATCTCCTCGGTGGCGCGCAGCTCGGTGAGCTGCGCGTCGACGATCAGCGCGTGCACCGCCTCGGTGATCCGGACGAACGGGGTGGCCCGGCGCAGCTCCACCAGGGGCAGCCCGCGCCGGTCGGCGGCAGCGGCCATCACCCGGGGCACCCCGCTGAGGTAGCGGCGGCCCAGCTCGACGACGAGCCCGGACACGCCGACGTCGGCGAGGTCGCCGATGAACGCGCGCAACCCGGCGTCGTCCGCGGGCAGGCCGATGCCGGTGGTGAGCACCAGTTCCCCGCCGCCGAGCAGGGTGGCGATGTCCGGTACCTCGGCCACGTGCACCCAGCGGACGGGTCGGTCCAGCCCGTCGTCCCCGGCGACCACGCGTGGCGCGCCGTGGCGGACCGGGTCCAGGGCGAGGACCTCACGGACGGTAGGGAACACGGCCGACACGCTACCGTCCGTGACGCCGGAACTCGACTTGCCGTCGCGGACCGGGCCCGCCGGGCTCAGTCGACGCCGAACTCCATCGCGGCGCGGTCGAGCGCCTCGTCCTCCGGCGAGGCGACGCCCCGGGAGGCGATGGCTTCCGCGCCGCCCTGGGGCATGGCACCGATCAGGCCGGTCGAGGCGGCCTGCGCGGCCCCGATCATGCGCTGCGGGTTGCCGCCGCCGACCAGGCCGAGGGAGGCGTACTGCTCCAGCTTCGACCGCGAGTCGGCGATGTCCAGGTTGCGCATGGTGAGCTGGCCGATCCGGTCCGACGGGCCGAACGCCGAGTCCTCGGTACGCTCCATCGACAGCTTGTCCGGGTGGTAGCTGAACGACGGGCCGGTGGTGTCCAGGATCGAGTAGTCCTCGCCCCGGCGCAGCCGCAGCGTCACCTCGCCGGTGACCGCCGTGCCGACCCACCGTTGCAGCGACTCGCGCAGCATCAGGGCCTGCGGGTCCAGCCAGCGGCCCTCGTACATCAGCCGACCGAGGCGGCGGCCCTCGTTGTGGTAGTTCGCCAGGGTGTCCTCGTTGTGGATGGCGTTGACCAGCCGCTCGTACGCGTAGTGCAGCAGCGCCATGCCGGGCGCCTCGTAGATGCCCCGGCTCTTGGCCTCGATGATCCGGTTCTCGATCTGGTCCGACATGCCCAGGCCGTGCCGGCCGCCGATGGCGTTGGCCTCCAGCACCAGGTCGACGGCGCTGCCGAACTCCTTGCCGTTGATGGTGACCGGGCGGCCCTGGTCGAAGCCGACGGTGACGTCCTCGGTCGGGATCTCCACCGACGGGTCCCAGAACCGGACGCCCATGATCGGGTTAACGGTCTCGATGCCGGTGTCGAGGTGCTCCAGGGTCTTCGCCTCGTGCGTGGCGCCCCAGATGTTGGCGTCGGTCGAGTACGCCTTCTCGGTGCTGTCCCGGTAGGGCAGGCCGCGCTCCAGCAGCCACTCCGACATCTCCTTACGCCCACCCAACTCGGTGACGAAGGCGGTGTCGAGCCACGGCTTGTAGATGCGCAGCATCGGGTTGGCCAGCAGGCCGTAGCGGTAGAACCGCTCGATGTCGTTGCCCTTGAAGGTCGAGCCGTCGCCCCAGATCTGGACGTCGTCGGCGACCATCGCGCGCACCAGCAGGGTGCCGGTCACGGCCCGGCCCAGCGGGGTGGTGTTGAAGTACGCCCGCCCGCCGGTGCGGATGTGGAAGGCGCCGCAGGTCAGCGCGGCCAGGCCCTCCTCGACCAGGGCGGCGCGGCAGTCGACCAGGCGGCCGAGTTCGGCGCCGTAGCTGAGCGCGCGACCGGGCACCGACGCGATGTCGGGCTCGTCGTACTGGCCGATGTCGGCGGTGTAGGCGCAGGGAATGGCGCCCTTGTCGCGCATCCACGCGACCGCGACGGAGGTGTCGAGGCCGCCGGAGAAGGCGATGCCGACACGCTCGCCCGTGGGCAGGGAGGTGAGAACCTTGGACACGGGGAAAATTATGCAATAGAACGCATGGCCATGCAAGCCGAAGGGGTCTACTCGCCGCCGAGGGGCGGGTCGTCGCGGCTTAGCTCCCAGAACGCCACCGCCGCCGCGGCGGCGACGTTCAACGAGTCGACGCCACGGCGCATCGGAACGACCACCCGCACGTCGCTGGCGGCCTGGGCCGCCGCGGTGAGGCCGGGGCCCTCCGCGCCGAGCAGCAACGCCGCCCGCTCCCGCTGCGCCGGGGTCAACAGTTGGATCGGTACGGCGTCCGGCGCGGGCGTCATGGCGAGCACCGTGAAGCCGGCCTCCCGTACCTGGTCCAGGCCCCCGGGCCAGCTGTCGAGCTTGGCGTACGGCATCGCGAAGACCTCACCCATGCTGACCCGGACGCTGCGCCGGTAGAGCGGGTCGGCGCAGGTCGGTGAGAGCAGCACCGCGTCGACACCGAGCGCGGCGGCCCCCCGGAAGATCGCGCCCAGGTTGGTGTGGTTGTTCACGTCCTCCAGGACGACGACCCGGCGCGCGGTGGCGAGCACCTCGGCCGCCGTCGGCAACGGCCGGCGGTGGAACGACGCCAGCACCCCCCGGTGTACGTGGAAGCCGGTGGCCCGCTCCAGCACGTCCTGGGTGGCGGCGTAGACCGGTGCGTCGCCGGCGTCCAGGTCGGCGAGCTGGTCGATCCGCTTGGCGTCGACCAGGTACGACCGGGCCGGGTAGCCCGCGCGCAGCGCCCGGCGCAGCACCAACTCCCCCTCGGCGATGAACAGGCCGTGCGGTGGCTCCCAGCGGGTGCGCAGCTCGACGTCGGTGAGCGCCCGGTAGTCGGCGATCCGGTCGTCGTCAGGGTCGGTGATCTGGTGTACGGGCACCGGACGATTCTGCCGGACGCGGGGCAGCGCGCTCCGGTGCCCGCACGGCGGGGTGTTTTGTCCGAAGAAGAAGGGGAATGACCGGCGGAGCATCGGACTCGACGGGAAGGACCAGCCAGGTGAGCGCAGACCACACGGCACCGGGCGAAGTGGGCGCCCTGCCCCGGCGCCCGACCGTCGCGGACCACATCGTGTCGCGCCTGTTCAGCTGGGGCGTACGCCGCTACTTCGGCTATCCCGGCGACGGCATCAACGGCATGACCTCCGCGCTGCAACGCACCAACGGGCGGGCCCAGTTCATCCAGGTCCGCCACGAGGAGACCGCCGGCTTCGCCGCCTCCGCGCACGTGAAGTACGGCGGGGGCCCGCTGGGCTGCGCGCTGGTGACCAGCGGACCGGGCGCGATCCACCTGCTCAACGGCCTGTACGACGCGAAGCTCGACCACCAGCCGGTGATCGCCCTGGTCGGACACACCGCCACCACCGCCGAGGGCGGCGGCTACTACCAGGAGGTGGACCTGCTCGCCCTCTACAAGGACGTGGCCGCCGCGTTCCTGGCCCAGCTCGACAACCCGGCGCAGGTACGCCACCTGGTCGACCGGGCGTGCCGGACGGCACTGGCCCGGCGTACCGTCACCGCCCTGGTCCTGCCCCTGGACATCCAGGACGAGCCCGCCGTGCCGAACCCGCCGCACGCGCACGGCTACTACCAGACCAGCAACGCGCCGAGCAGCACGCCGACGGTGCCACCCGAGGCGGACGTACGCCGGGCGGCCGAGGTGCTGCGCGGCGGGCAGCGGGTGGCCATGCTGGTCGGCCAGGGTGCCCTCGGCGCGCGCGACGAGGTCCGCGAGATCGCTGACCGGCTCGGGGCCGGCGTGGCCACCGCGCTGCTCGGCTTCACCGCCGTCGACCACCGCGAGCCGTGGGTGACCGGCGCGATCGGGCTGCTCGGCACCCGACCCAGCTGGCAGCTGATGAACGGCTGCGACCGGCTGCTCATCGTGGGCAGCAACATGCCGTACTCGGAGTTCTACCCGCCACCCGGACAGGCCCGCGCGGTGCAGATCGACCTGGACGGCACGCAGCTCGGGCTGCGGTACCCGACCGAGGTGAACCTGACCGGCGACGCCCGCCCCACGCTGCGGGCGTTGTTGGCCGAGCTGGGCCCCGGCCCCGGGCCGACCGCCTGGCGGGCGGAGGTCGCCGAGGCCACCTCGGCATGGCGCCGGGTGCAGCGCGACCTGGCCGAGCAGCGGGCCGAACCGGTCAACCCGCAGTTGCTCTTCCACACCCTGAACGAACGGCTGCCCGACGACGTGCTGCTCGCCGTCGACTGCGGCACCACCACCGCCTGGTACGCCCGGCACATCCAGGTACGCCCCAGCATGCTGGCCAGCCTGTCCGGCACGCTGCTGTCCATGGGCGGCGCCATGCCGTACGCGCTGAGCGCCAAGTTCGCCCACCCGGACCGGCCGCTGGTCGCGCTGATCGGCGACGGCGCCATGCAGATGAACGGTGTCAACGAGCTGGTCACCGTGGCGAAGTACTGGCGCAGCTGGGCCGACCCGCGCTTCGTGGTGCTGGTACTCAACAACCGGGACCTGGCGTTCGTCAGCTGGGAACAGCGCTCCACCGAGGGGACGCCGATGTTCCCGGACAGTCAGCAGTTGCCGGACATCGCCTACCACCAGTGGGCAGAGGTGCTCGGGCTGCACGGCGAACTGATCGACTCACCGGAGCAGGTGCGCGACGTCTGGGACCGGGCGCTGACCACCGACCGACCAGTGGTGATCAACGCCCTGGTCGACCCGGCCGAGCTGATGCTGCCCCCGCACTTCACCGCCGAGCAGGCCCGCAACACCGCTGCGGCGGTGCTGCGCGGCGACACCGACTGGGCCGGCATCATCCGCCGCGGCCTCCCCGCCACCCTGACCAGCTACCGCCCCCGCCGCCGCGAACCCTAACCCCCACCCCGCTCCGCTCCGCTCCGCTCCGCTCCGTGGATCATGGAGTTGTGGTGGCGGATGGAAGCCGCGAGCAGCCGCATAACGGGCACCACAAGTCCATGATCGACGGGCAGGGGCAGGGGCAGGGTGGGTCAGCCTCGGCGGTTGAGCCAGCGTTCCAGCGGCGACAGGCGGTCGTCGTTCTGGTTTTGAGGCCCTTGCGGGACCGCTGGGCGCTCCACCGGGCGGCGGGGGTCGCCGGCCAGTTCCTTGCTCGGCGCGGCGAACGCCTTCTCCGGCTGGCCCTTCACGGCGGTGGCGATGACCCGGGCGACCGCGTCGATCACCTTGGTCTGCACCGCCGACCCCACCGAGTCGGCCGGGTCGTCCGGGTTGGCGGCGATACCGGCCACCGCGACCTGCGGGGTGAAGCCGACGAACGTCTCGGTGGAGTTCTGCTCCGAGCTACCCGTCTTACCGGCCACCGGCCGACCGTCGAGGATGTCGTTCACGCCGGTGGCGGTGCCGCCGTTGCACTGCCCGAACGCGGACTGCTGACCCACCGGGCAGCGCGCCGCGTCGGTCGCGGCTCGGGCGACGTCGGCGTCGAGGACGCGCTTGCAGGAGGGCTGCCCGACCGGCACCTTCGCACCGTCCGCGCCGGTCACCGAAACCACCGGCAGCGGCGTGCAGTAGGTGCCCTCGGCGGCCACCGTCGCGTACGCGTTGGCCAGGTCGAGGGGGGTGGTGGCGGCCACGCCGAGGGTGAACGAACCCCAGTTCCTGGCGTTGTCCTTGGCGAAGGCGGCGTCCGAGTCGGCGCGGAAGGTGATGCCGAGCCGCTGCGCCATCTCGACCACCTTGTCCTGGCCGACCTGTTCGGCCAGCCAGACGAAGTAGGTGTTCACCGAGCGGCCGAAGCCGTCCCACATCATCCGGTACCCGTCCATCCAGTCCGGGTTGGCATTCGCCGGGCACCAGCGGCCGTCACAACTGCCCGGCCCTTCGGCGGCGTACCGGGTGGGCAGCTTGGCGGGCGCGTCGAAACCGGTGGAGAGGGTACGGCCCGACTCCAGCGCGGCGAGCATGGTGAACAGCTTGAACGTGGAACCCGCCTGGTACCCGTCGACGCTGGCGCCACCGGAGATCAACGGGTTGACGGTGTTCGGGTAGTTCGCCTGCCCGCCCGGGTTGTCGGCCAGGCTGTAGTGCCGGTTGACCGCCATCGCCAACACCCGCCCGGTGCCCGGCTGGACCGCCGCGATCGGCAGGGCGCGCTTGTTGTCGTACGAGTAGACCGTGGTGGCCTGCTGCTGCGCGGTGGCCTGGATCTTCGGGTCCAGCGAGGTGACCACGGTGTACCCGCCCGAGCGCAGCGCCTGCTCCCGCTCCGCGACGGTGGCCCCGAAGGCCGGCTGGGTCAGCCACCACTGGCGCAGGTAGTCGCAGAAGAAGCCCCAGTCGTCGTGGCCCTGGGAGACGGCGGTGCAACCGTTGGGCTGGGCGGTGGGGTGCAGGGTCAGCGGCTCCGCCTTGGCCTGGGCGGCCTGAGCGGCGGTGATCGCGTTGGTGGCGACCATCGAGTCCAGCACGTACGACCGACGGGCCAGCGCCTGGTCCTTGTCGCCGTCGATCGGGCTGTACGCGTCCGGGGACTGCACCAGACCGGCCAGCAGGGCCGACTCGGCGAGGGTCAACTGCGCCGGAGGCTTGCCGAAGTACCGCTGGCTGGCCGCGGCGATCCCGTACGCGCCGGAGCCGAAGTAGGCGATGTTCAGGTAGCGGTCGAGGATCTCGTCCTTGCCGAGGCTCTTGTCCAGCGCGCTCGCGTACCGGATCTCCTGGATCTTGCGACCGACGGTGGGGTCGGTCGCGGCGGCGCGCTCCTCGGCGGTGCGGGTGGGGTCGGTCTTCAGCACGTTACGGACGTACTGCATGGTCAGCGTCGAGCCGCCCTGTTCGGTGCCGCCGCCCTTGACGTTGGCCACCAGTGCCCGGGCGAGGCCACGCAGGTCCGCGCCACCGTGGTCGTAGAAGCGCCGGTCCTCGGCCGCCACGATCGCCTGCCGCATCACCGGGGCGATCTCGGACAACGGGACGTCGGTGCGGTTCACGTCGTAGAACGTGGTGATCAGCGTCTTGCCGTCGTTGGCGTACAGGTACGAACGCTGCGGCGTGGCCGGGGTCTTCAGCGAGGCCGGCAACGCGGCGTACGACCCGAGCGCGGAGCGGGCGGTGAGCCCGAGCAGCAGGTTGCCCGGCAGTGCGGCGACGGCCAGGACGAGCCCGGCCAACACGCCGGCGAGCAGCACGGTGAACAGCCGCGACAGCGGCGAGCGGGGGGCGGCCATGCAACCCAGGATTGCCACAAAAAGCGCCAACCGACCACCCCCAGAGCCCGATTGTCAGCAACTTCACGGCCCCCCACCAGCCAACCCCCACCCCCCACCCCGCGTTGATCATGAAGTTATTGCCACGACACGCCGATGCCGAGCGCAATAACTTCATGATCAACGGGGCGGGAGGGTCGGGCGGACGCCTGGGGGCGTTCAGGGGTTGGGGGTACTGAGGCTGGCGGAGGCGGCGTCTCTGGCTGTTTCGCGGGGCATCAGGCGGCCGGAGCGGTAGCCGATGCCGATGCCGGCGATCAGCACGAAGATCGCGCCGAAGGTCTGCAGTGACCCGATCAGCGCCCCGCCGAGGCCGAGCAGCGGCGCGGCGATGATCAGCATGACGCCGTCGCCGAGGCTGAAGGTGCCCGAGCGGGCCACCGCCCACCCGGTGAGGAACCAGCCCGCGCTGTAGAACGTCGCGCCGAGCAGGACCAGCGACCGCGCGGTGGTGCCGAAGACCGGCGTCTGCTCTTCGAACCCGGCGAACGGCAGCATGAGCACGGTGCCGGCGATGCTGACCAGCAGCCCGGCGGCGGCCACCCGCCGGCTGCGGGTCGCGGCCAGCAGCCCGGTGAGGGCCAGCAGCGCGAGCAGGCCGAGCCAGACCGCGGCGACCCAACCGATGAGGTACACCGCCTGGCCGTCGGCCGGATAGGGGTCGTTGCCCACCCCTCCGTCGCTGGCCATCGCCACCGCGCCGTAGAGGATGGCGTACGCGGGCAGCAGCCAGACGGCCGCCCGGGCGAACCGACGCACCGACCAGGCCCAACTGGCGTTCGTGGCGGGGGCGCCCGGGGTCGGTTCGCCGACGAAGGGCAGTACGCCGAACCCGCCGCCGCTGCGCCGGGAGCCCAGCGGGGCGACCGGGTCGTGCGCGCCGGGCACCGGGGCCGAGGACCACATCCGATTCGCCGGATCCTTCATGCGTCACCTCGCTCGTCGTCGAGCGGTGCACCGACGCGCCGGGGCGCCCCGATTGCCTGGTCACCACCCGTCCTAGGACCGATGGTGGCAGGCGTCGGAGCGCCCCATGAGTCTTTCTCGCATTTAGCCGGCCGGGTGGCCGGCGTCCTGCCTCAGCCGCGCTCGCGCTGGTCGGCCGGGTCCTCGGTCAGGCTGGCCGGAGACACCGGCTCCGGGGCGGGCAGCCCCTGCGGCTTGTTGCCGCCGGTGGCCTGCGCCTCGGCGACGCGTACCTCGTCGTGGATCTGCTGGGCGGCGGCCGCCGCGGCCTGCGCCGCCTCCGCGGCCTCGCGCTCCACCTGGCTCGCGTGGTCGGCGGCCTCCGGTGCGGGCAGGTCCCCCACCATCTGGCTCAGCCCACCGAGCGCGCCACCCATGCCCTCCAGCGCCTTGGTCAGCTCAGCCGGCACGATCCAGACCTTGTTGGCGCTGCCCTGGGCGATCTGCGGCAGGGCCTGCAGGTACTGGTAGGCGAGCACCTTCTGGCTCGGGTTGGCCTGGTGGATCGCGTCGAAGACCGTCCGGATCGCCTTCGCCTGACCCTCGGCCTGCAGGATCCGGGCCTGCCGGTCACCGTCGGCCCGCAGCACCGCCGACTGCTTCTCACCCTCGGCGGTGAGGATCTGCGACTGCTTGTGCCCCTCGGCGGTCAGGATCGCCGCGCGGCGGTCCCGCTCGGCGCGCATCTGCTTCTCCATCGAGTCGCGGATGCTGGCTGGCGGCTCGATCGCCTTGATCTCGACCCGGGTCACCTTGATGCCCCAGCGGCCGGTGGTCTCGTCCAGCACACCCGAGAGGTGCCGGTTGATCTCGTCCCGGCTGGTCAGCGCCCGCTCCAGATCGAGCGAGCCGATCACGTTACGCAACGTGGTGACGGTCAGCTGCTCGATGGCCTGGAGGAAGCTGGAGATCTCGTAGGTCGCCCGGACCGAGTCGACCACCTTGAAGTAGAGAACCGTGTCGATCGAGACCACCAGGTTGTCCGAGGTGATCACCGGCTGCGGCGGGAAGCTGACCACCTGCTCCCGCATGTCGACCTTGGTACGCACCGCGTCGATGAACGGCACCAGCAGATTGAGGCCGGGGCTGAGGGTGCGCTTGTACTTGCCGAGCCGTTCCACCACATCCTGGCGCTGCTGCGGCACGATCCGCACCGCCTTGGCCAGCGTAATCACGGCGATCAACGCCACCGCGATGATCAGCACACCGATGACCGTCATCCGTTCACCCTCTCGCTTCCGGCAGCTCGCCGGCGGAAGAAACATCGTCCTGCCACACCAGGGCCGTCGCGCCCCGGACCTTTATCACCCGAACCCGTTGACCGGGCTCGAAAGTCTGCGTCGTGTCGTACGGTCGAGCCGTCCACAGTTCCCCGTCGATCTTGACCAGGCCGTGCTCGGCGTCCACCCGTTCCAGCACCAGCGCCGTGGAGCCCTCGATCGCCTCCACGCCGAACGGCTGCTCGCCGCTCTCCAGCGCGGAGCGGCTGTGCCGCCGGATGACCGGTCGGACCACCAGCAGGCTCAATGCCGACACCACCGCGAAGACCAGTGCCTGCACGGCGACCGGCGCCCCCAGGGCGGCCGCACCGGCGGCGGCGAACGCACCGACCCCGAACATGATCAGGAATAGCGTCGTCGTGAAAATCTCGGCGACCGCCAGCACCACACCCAAAACGATCCACACCACGGCGTCCACACCGCAAGGGTGACACGTTAATGCACGAGCAGCCCACCCGTGATCATCAGTAGGCTCGGCGAAACGATCGCCGCCCACCGAATTCACCGGCCGAACGAGGAGATCCCCGTGACTCTGCTGCCCGCGACCGCCCGACAGATCGACACCCAGGTGGCCCAGGCGCAGATCGACGGTCGTACCCCGTCACTGGTGCTGGGCGTGGTCCGCGACGGCGCGCTGGTCCACGCGGCCACCGCCGGCGAGCACCCCCGCCCGGACGCCGATCTGCAGTACCGGGTGGGCTCGATCAGCAAGACGATGACCGCCACCTTGATCATGCAGTTGCGTGATGCCGGCCAACTGTCCCTCGACGACCCGCTGGAACGGCACCTGCCGGGCACCGCGGCGGGCGCGCTCACAGTGCGTCAGCTGCTCGGGCACGCCAGCGGCATGCAACGCGAACCCGAGGGCGACTGGTGGGAGCGGAGCGCGGGCACCGACCTGGCCGGGCTGCTCGACGGGCTCACCGCCGACAAGATCGCCTATCCGCCGCACACCGCCTACCACTACTCCAACCTGGCGTACGGGCTCCTCGGCGGCCTGCTCGAACGGCTCACCGGAACGCGGTGGGCCGACCTGCTCGACGAACGGGTGTTCGGCCCGCTGGGAATGCGCCGCACCACCTACGCGGCCACCGAGCCGTACGCCCGCGGCTACGTCGTCCACCCCTGGCACGGCACGCTGCGCGAGGAACCCCGTACCGACACCGGCGCGATGGCCCCCGCCGGGCAGCTCTGGTCGACGATCGAGGACCTGGGCCGCTGGGCCGCATTCCTGGCCGACCCCGACCCGTCGGTGCTGACCGCCGGGACGCTCACCGAGATGTGCGCGCCCGTGGTGATCAGCGATCTCGACTCCTGGACCGGTGGGCACGGGCTGGGGCTGGAGCTCTACCGCGACGGCGAGCGGGTGTACGTCGGACACGGCGGCTCGATGCCCGGGTACGTGGCCACCCTCGTGGTGCACCGGCCCACCCGTACCGCCGTTGTCGGCTTCGCCAACTCGTACGGCTTCCCGATCACCGGGCTCGGCCGCCGGGTGCTGACCAGCGTGCTGGACGCCGAGCCGGCGCTCCCGCAGCCGTGGCGACCGGCCGCCGCCGCGCCCGGTGCCGACCTGGCCGAGCTGACCGGCCGCTGGTGGTGGATGGGCCTTCCGCTGGACCTGCGCTGGGACGCGGGTGACCTGGTGGCCCATGTCCGTGGTGAGCGGGTCAGCCGGTTCACCGCCGAGGGGCCGGACCGCTGGCGGGGACGCTCCGGTCCGGAGAACGGCGAGATCCTGTCGGTGCTGCGCGACGACGACGGGCGGGCGACGGCTGTCGACATCGCCACCTTCGTCTTCACCCGCAGCCCGGACGAAGCCCCCTGAGCCGGCCGCCGGCGGGGCCGGGCGGTCAGGGGGCTTCGGTGACGAAGTCGATGAGGCGTTCCATGGCGTTGATCAGGGGCGTTTCCACGTCGGCGAAGCTGTTCACCCGGGACAGGATGTGCCGCCACATGTCGGCCGGCTCGGCCACCCCGAGGGCCGCGCAGACCCCCTCCTTCCACGGCCGCCCCGGCGGCACCACCGGCCACGCCGCGATGCCCAACGCCGTCGGCTTGACCGCCTGCCACACGTCCACATAGGGGTGCCCGGTCACCAGCACGTACGGCGAGTCGACCCGGGCCACGATCCGGCTCTCCTTGCTGCCCGGCACCAGGTGGTCGACGAGGACGCCGAGCCGTCGGGTCGGGCCGGGGCCGAAGTCGCGGACGTCGGCGTCGAGGGCGTCGATGCCGTCCAACGGCTCCACGACGACGCCCTCGATGCGCAGGTCGTCACCCCAGATCCGCTCGACCAGGGCGGCGTCGTGGATGCCCTCCACCCAGATCCGGCTGGCCTTGGCCACCTGGGCGCGGACGTTGTCCATCGCCACCGAGCCGGACGCGGTCCGCCGCCGGGCGGCCGGCACCGGCGCGCGGGTGGGGCTGCGCAGCGTGATCGGGCGGCCGTCGAGCAGGAACGCCGCCGGTAGCAGCGGGAAGTTGCGCCGCTTGCCGCGCCGGTCCTCCAGCACCACGGCACCGGCCTCGAAGCCCACCACCGCTCCGCAGAACCCGGAGTCGGCGTCCTCCACCACCAGGTCCGGTTCGGCGTCCACCTCGGGGGTGACCTTCCGCCGCCGCCAGTCCCCCGCCAACACGTCCTCGCCGTATCGCCCCGCCATGTCGATCACGCTAACTCCCGCGCCATCACCCCGCCCTCCGACACACCGCCCCACCCCGTCCAGTCGCCACCACCGCGGCGATCACCCCGCGGATTCGAGGCGACCCGGGTCGCTGTCGACCGGTGCCGGCCAGACGGAGTCCCTGAGGCCGAGGGCGTCGCGGAGGTACGCCCAGCTGAGCCGATGGATCAGCGCTGGCACTGCGTGCACGGTCGCTTCTGGGTGAGTTGGTGTTGGCCTGCCGTTCTGGCATGCTACATATGTGGAACTTTGTTCCGCTAAACCACACGGAACGTTGTTCCAAACCAACGGATGTGACGGAGGCAACGGTGGCCAGCACCGGGGCGTGTCCCGCGCGCAAGCAGCGGGCGGATTCGCTGCGCAACCAGACGGCGCTCCTGGAGGCGGCCGCCGCCGCGTTCATCGCCTCCGGGGTCAACGCGCCGGTGCGCGACATCGCCGCCAGGGCCGGCGTCGGTGTCGGGACGATCTACCGCCACTTCCCGACCCGCGCCGACCTGATCGTCGCGGTGTACCGACACCAGGTCGAGGCCTGCGCCGAGGCCGGCCCCGTACTCCTGGCGCAGAGCGCCACACCGCACGCCGCCCTGGCCAGCTGGATCCACCTCTTCGTCGACTTCCTGGTCACCAAGCACGGTCTGGCCGAGGCGATGCGGTCCGACGACGTTGCCTTCCAGACGCTGCACGCGTACTTCCTCGACCGGCTCGTCCCCGTCTGCGCCGACCTGCTCGCCGCCGCCAGCGCGGCGGGCGAGATCGTTCCCGACATGAACCCCCTGGTCCTGATGCAGGGCATCGGCAACCTTTGCATCGGCGCCGACAACCCTGCCTACGACGCGCGTCTCATGGTCGACGTGGTCATCGCGGGCCTACGGGTGCATTAGCGCCCGGAAAGACCCCGCACCCGGACCGCGCCGCGCGCGGGATCGGGCGAAGGGGGCAGTTCGGGGCACGCAGGGCGGCCGGAGCGGCAGTCGAGACAGGGCCGGTCGTGACCACGTACCCTTTCGGCATGTCCACCCCCGCAACGGGCGCGGCCACACTCGCGCCGCGCCGGTCGAGCCGGTTCGTTGCCTGGGTGCGCGCGTGGCGTGCCGGGTTGGTGCCGTACGACGAGGTCGCCGACGCCATCGCCGGCGACGAGGAACATCTCGTCGCGGACGCCCCGGGCACCTGGACCGACGTCCCGCTGGGCGCCGCGCTGCCCACCCTGGCCAAGCTCTCCCCCGACGAGATCCGCCTGGTGCTGCCCGCACCCGGCGACCCCCGGGGTCTGCCCGGCCCCGGCGACTTCGCCGGCGCGGCGCTGGTAGCGGGTGAGGCGGTGGTCGCCGGCGGGCTCGGGTTGATCCCGGAGGTCCGCTCGCACACCTCCGGCTCCGGGGACTGTTTCGAGACGGTGCTGTGGCGGGTGTACCCGCTGCCGGCCAACGCGCCCGCCGCGTCGCTCTCGTTGCCCGGCGCCGCCGAGGCGGAGGCCGAGCTGGCCGCCGCGCTGGCTGAGACGACCGCCGCGCTGACCCGCCTCGACGTCGCCCAGTGGCGGCCCGAGCTGGCAGGCGCGCTGGCCGCGTTGCGCCGCCCCGACGGCACCACCGATCTGCCACCAGGGTTCGACCCGAGGGCCCGTCGGCTCTTCGCCCGAGCCGCGGTGCTCGACCGGGTGCTCGCGCTGGCCGGGCACTCCGCGCCCGGCGGGGCGATCAACAACTATGAGGCCCAGCAGCGCGACGCCGCGCTGCGTCCGCTCACCGCCGCCTGCCGCCAGGCCCTGGTGGCCGCCTGCAACGCCCCCCTGCGCCCCTGACCGGTCACCCCGCGCCACACCACGAGGGCCCACGCCACGAGCGCCCTCGCCAGACGCCGGTCCGATGCGCCCCCGCGCCGGTCATGATCGCGCTCGAACATGGATGTAGTGGCCTCCGGCGCAGCTGGTGACCACTACATCCTGGATAGAGCGCGATCATCGCGCGCGGCGCCCGCAGCACGGGCAGCGATCATCGCGCGGGGCGGTCAGACCTCGTCGAGCAGGTCTGCGACCGAGTTGATGATCCGGGACGGGCGGTACGGGTAGCGCTCGGCCTCGGTGCGGCTGCTGATTCCGGTGAGCACCAGGATGGTCTCCAACCCGGCCTCCAGACCACACAGGATGTCGGTGTCCATCCGGTCACCGATCATCGCGGTGCTCTCCGAGTGCGCGTTGATGGTGTTGAGCGCCGAGCGCATCATCATCGGGTTGGGCTTGCCGACGAAGTACGGCTCCACCCCGGTCGCCTTGGAGATCATGGCGGCGACCGAGCCGGCGGCGGGTAGCGCGCCCTCCACGGACGGGCCGGTCACGTCGGGGTTCGTGCAGATGAACCGGGCGCCGTCGTTGATCAGACGCACGGCCTTGGTGATCGCCTCGAAGCTGTAGGTGCGGGTCTCGCCGAGCACCACGTAGTCGGGGGCGAAGTCGGTCAGCACGTAGCCGACGGCGTGCAGGGCCGTGGTCAGCCCGGCCTCACCGATGACGTACGCGGTGCCGCCCGGCCGCTGGTCGGCGAGGAACTGGCCGGTGGCCAGGGCCGAGGACCAGATCGACTCCTCCGGCACGTCCAGCCCCATCCGGCTGAGCCGGGCCGTCAGGTCGCGCGGGGTGTAGATCGAGTTGTTGGTCAGCACCAGGAACGGCTTGCCGGAGGCGCGCAACCGGTTGATGAACTCCGGCGCGCCGGGCACCGGCTGGCCCTCGTGCACCAGCACGCCGTCCATGTCGGTCAGCCAACTCTGCACGGGCTTACGGTCATGCATGATGATCCTCAGAGGTCAGGGGCGACGGGTCGGCACGCAACAGACGGTGGGGCAGCTGTCCCACATCGGCAGCTCGCCCAGGCGGCGGCGCAGCTGCGCGCCGTCCGGGTCGGTCCGCTCGGTGACCAGCTCACGCACCATGGTCACGAAGCGCGGGTCGGTGCCCGGCGTGGCGGCCCGGACGAAGTCCAGGCCGAGCTGCTTCGCCGTCTCCAACGCCTCGGTGTCCAGGTCCCACACGACCTCCAGGTGATCGGAGACGAACCCGATCGGGCTGACCACCACCCCGGTGGTGCCGCCCTGCGCGAGGGTGGCCAGGTGGTCGTTGACGTCCGGTTCCAGCCACGGCACCTGCGGCGGGCCGGAGCGGCTCTGCCAGACCAGGTCGTATTCCAGGTCGGGGGCGGCGGCCGCGGCGACGAGCCGGGCGGTCTCGTGCAGCTGCGCCTCGTACCGGCCGCCGTGCGGGCCGGCGTTGGCCGCCATCGAGCTGGGGATGGAGTGGGCGGTGAAGACCAGCCGGGTGGTGTCCCGCAACGCCTGGTCGAGCTGGCCCAGTGCCGCCCGGACCGCGTCGACGTGCGGCTCGACGAAACCGGGGTGGTCCCAGAACTGGCGCAGCTTCTCGATCACCGGGGCGTCCGGGCCGACGGCGGCACGGGCGGCGGCGATGTCCTCCTGGTACTGCCGGCAGGACGAGTAGCCGCCGTACGCGCTGGTGACGAAGGCCAGCGCACGGGTCACCCCGTCGTCGCGCATCCGGCTCACGGTGTCGGCGAGCATCGGGTCCCAGTTGCGGTTGCCCCAGTAGATGGGCAGGTCGAGACCGTGCGCGGCGAAGTCGGCGCGGACGGCGGCCAGCAGGTCACGGCACTGCTGGTTGATCGGGGACACCCCACCGAAGTGCTGGTAGTGCTCGGCGACCTCGGCCAGCCGCTCGGGCGGCACACCCCGACCCCGGGTCACGTTCTGCAGGAACGGCATCACGTCCTCGGGCCGTTCCGGCCCGCCGAAGGACACCAGGACCACCGCGTCGTACGACATGGGGTCATTCTTGCCCCTCGCCGTGACGGCCCGGCGACGCCCCCCTGGCCCGGACGCGTGGATCACGCGGACGGCAGCGGAAGCGTCGCCGGTAGGAGCGTCAGGCGCCGATGGCGTGGTAGCCGCCGTCGACGTGCACGATCTCGCCGGTGGTGGCCGGGAACCAGTCGGAGAGCAGCGCCAGGCACGCCTTCGCGGCGGGCTCCTGGTCGGTGAGGCTCCAGCCCAGCGGGGCCCGCTCGGTCCAGGCCTCCTCGAACTGGTCGAAGCCGGGGATCGACTTCGCGGCGATGGTGCGCAGCGGCCCGGCGGCCACCAGGTTGCTGCGGATGCCCTGCTTGCCCAGGTGCAGCGCCAGGTAGCGGGACGCCGACTCCAGGCCGGCCTTGGCCACGCCCATCCAGTCGTAGACCGGCCACGCCTTCGTCGCGTCGAAGGTCAGGCCGACCACCGCGCCGCCGGGCGACATCAGCGGCAGCGCCGCCATCGCGAGCGACTTGTACGAGAAGGTGGAGACGTGCAGGGCGGTCGCCACGTCCTCCCAGGGCGCGTCGAGGAAGCCGCCGCCGAGGCAGCTCTGCGGGGCGAAACCGATCGAGTGCACGACACCGTCGAGGCCGTCGACGTGCTCGCGTACCCGGTCGGCGAGGCCGGCCAGGTGCTCGGTGTTGGTGACGTCCACCTCGATCACCGGCGCCGGCTCGGGCAGCCGCTTCGCGATCCGCTCGACCAGGGAGAGCCGGCCGTAGCCGGTGAGCACGACCTGCGCGCCGTTCTCCTGAGCGAGCTTCGCCACCGAGAAGGCGATCGAGGCGTCGGTGATGACACCGGTGACGAGCAGTCGCTTACCGGCGAGCAGTCCGGACATGCAGGTTTCCTCCGTAGTCAAAAGGGTTAGTGGCCCATTCCGAGGCCGCCGTCGACCGGGATGACGGCGCCGGAGACGTACCCGGCGCTGTCGGAGGCCAGCCAGGTGACCACGGCCGCGACCTCGTCCGGGCTGGCCATCCGGCCGGCCGGGATGGACTTGAGGATCTCCGCCTTGCGGTCGTCGGAGAGGCCGGCGGTCATGTCCGTGTCGATGAAGCCGGGCGCCACCACGTTCGCGGTGATGTTGCGGCTGCCCAGTTCCCGGGTGATCGAGCGGGCGACGCCGACGAGGCCGGCCTTGCTGGCGGCGTAGTTGACCTGCCCGGCACCGCCGGCGAGGCCGACCACCGAGGAGATGAAGATCATGCGGCCCCACTTGGCGCGGAGCATCTTGCCGGAGGCCCGCTTGGCCACCCGGAACGCGCCGGTGAGGTTGGTGTCCACCACATCGGTGAACTGCTCCTCGGACATCCGTAGCAGCAGCGTGTCGGCGGTCATGCCGGCGTTGGCGACCAGCACCTCGACCGGCCCCAGCTCGGCCTCGACGGCAGCAAACGCGGCCTCGATCGAGGCGGCGTCGGTGACGTCGGCGCGGACGCCGAACAGGCTGCCCTGATGGCCGGCTCCGCCTGCGCCAAACCCCGGCTCGGCTGCACCGGCGCCGGGCACTCCCCCACCCCGGTGGGTGACCGCCACCCGGTCGCCCTGCTTGGCGAAGGCCTGCGCGATGGCCAGGCCGATCCCCCGGTTACCCCCGGTCACCAGCACGGTACGGGCCACTGTTCCCCCTTGCTCAGCCGATCTCGGTCGCAGGCGAGCCTAGGCGTTACCGACAGGTAAGCGCTAACGGGAGTCGCGTCACACTGGGGTACGACATCGGGATCAACCCCTGGTGGCACGCCTCGTGACGGGCTCGGCCCGTAGCCTCCGGGTGGTGAACCGGCAACCGATCGCCGTGGCCCTGCGGGCCCTGTGGCAGACAGTGCTGGGCCCGGACGCGCCGGTCGAACGGCCGCTGCTGGCCCGGTGGCCCGGGCCGGCCCGCTACGCCGCCCCGGTCGGCCTGCTGGCCGCTCTCGGCCTCTTCCTGATCACGCTGACCGTGGAGAGCGAGTGGGGCCTGCCGATACTGGTCGCGCTGCTGTTCGCGGCGATGACAGTGGCGCCGCTGCTGGCGCTGCCCCGGCGTCCGCTGCTGGCCTGGCGGCTGACGGTGCTGGCCCTGCTGATCTGCACGTTCAACGCGCCGGCCGACCAGGCCTGGCCGTGGACTCCTCCCCTGGCGCTCGGGTCGATCCTGGTGGTGGCGGTGGTCGTCACGCGGGTCGACCGGCCGGTGCTGGGCTGGGTGGTGGCGATCACGACGGTGCCGGTGCTCACCCTGGTCGAGCCCGAGAACCGGGTCGCTGTCCTGCTGCTGCTCGGGGCGTTGGCGATCGTCGGTGACCTGATCCGACGCAACCGGCTGTCCCGGCGGGCGCTGGCCGCGCAGACCGAGCTGAGCGAGCGGGAGCAGGAACGCCGCGGGGTGCTGGAGGAACGCACCCGGATCGCCCGGGAGCTGCACGACGTGGTGGCCCACCACATGTCGCTGATCGCGGTGCAGGCGGAGACCGCCCCGTACCGGCTGACCGACGTGCCGCCGCCGGCAGCCGCCGAGTTCGTCGCCATCGCCGCGTCGGCCCGCGACGCGCTCACCGACATGCGGCGGCTGCTGGGGGTGCTGCGCAGCGAGACGACCGGGCCGCAGACCGCGCCGCAGCCGGACCTGACCGACCTGGGCGCGATGGTGGATGCCGCCCGCCGGGCCGGACTGTCGGTCACGCTGGACGCCGAGCAGGTGGACGACGACCGGGTGCCCGCGCCGGTCGGGCTGGCCGCGTACCGCATCGTGCAGGAGGGCCTGGCCAACGCGGCCCGCCACGCGGCCGGCGCCGCGGTGCGGGTCACCGTCCGCGCCGGTGCGTCCGGCCTTGGGGTACGCGTGGAGAACGCGCCACCCGCCAAGGCGGGCTCCCGGCCCGGCGAGGCGGGCTCCGGGCACGGGCTGACCGGCATGCGGGAACGGGCCACCTCGCTGGGCGGTACGTTCACCGCCGGGCCGCTGCCCGACGGGGGTTACGCGGTGGCGGCCGAGTTGCCGTACGACGCGGAGGGTGGGGACCGATGATCCGGGTGCTGATCGCCGACGACCAGGCGATGGTCCGGCAGGGCTTCGGCGCGCTGCTCGCCGCCCAACCGGATCTGCTGGTGGTGGGTGACGCCGCCGACGGGGCGCAGGCCGTGGCCGCCGCCCGCCACCTCGACCCGGACGTGGTGCTGATGGACGTGCGGATGCCGGTGATGGACGGGCTGGAGGCCACCCGCACATTGCTCGGTGACCGGTCGGCGCAGCGTCCCCGGGTGCTCATCCTCACCACGTTCGACCTGGACGACTACGTGTACGAGGCGCTGCGCGCCGGGGCCAGCGGTTTCCTGCTCAAGGACGCCCCGGCGGCCGACCTGGTGCAGGCGGTGCGGGTGGTGGCGGCCGGGGACGCGCTGCTCGCCCCGGCTGTCACCCGCCGGCTGATCGCCGAGTTCGCGGCCCGCCCGGACCGCCGCCGCCCCCGCCCCACCGACCTGGCCGGGCTCACCCCACGGGAGACCGAGGTGCTGCGGCTGATCGCCCGGGGCCGCAACAACGCGGAGATCGCGGGTGACCTGGTGGTGGCCGAGCAGACAGTGAAGACGCACGTCGGGCGGATCCTGGCCAAGCTGGGGCTGCGCGACCGGGCCCAGGCCGTGGTGCTGGCGTACGAGACGGGTCTGGTGGCCGCCGGCGAGTAGCTCCGTGGAGCCAGCCCGGGAACGGCTCTGCGGCACGACGACCGGGCCCCGACCCTGGGCGCACTCTCCCTCCGGACGACATTCCGGAGGGAGAACGTGATGCGACGACGAGGTGCCAGCCGGTTGGCGGTGGCCGCGCTGCTCGGCGTGAACCTGGTCCTGCCGAGCCGACCCGGGCCGGCCACGGCGGCGGGGTTCGTCGAGGCGTACCCGGTGATGGCGGCGGCGATGCGCGCGGCCGGCCCCCCGTACGCGGACTGGGCTGCCGACGGACGCCGGTTCCTGCTGTTCGACGCGCGCGGTGACGGCCGCGCGGTCGAGGTGCTCGGCGACCTCGCCACCGCCGACCGGATCGCGGTGCTGGTGCCCGGGGTCGGCAGCACGCTCGCCGACTTCGACAGGGGGTTGGGTGGGGTGGCACGGCGGGCGCCCGCCGTGCAGGCCGGGCAGGTCTACCGGGAGCTGCGGGCGACCGACCCGGCGGCGCGGGTCGCGGTGCTGGCCTGGCTGGGCTACGACCCGCCCGACGGGGTGCTGACCGCCGCCGGTGGGGTCAGCGCCCGGCGTGGTGCGGCCGGGCTGGCCCGGCTGCTGCGGGAGCTGGCCGGGCGGCGTCCGGGCGCGACGATCACGCTGGTCGGGCACAGTTACGGGTCACTGGTGGTGGCACTGGCGGCGGCGGACGCCCCGCCCCAGGTCACCGACGTGGTCAGCCTCGGTGGGGTGGGCGCTGGTGTGCAGCGCGCCGACGACCTGCCCGGCGGGCGGCGGTTCTGGGCCGCCGAGGCGTCGACGGACTGGATCCGACGGGTCCCGCCGCTGCGGCTGCCCGGGTTGGGCTTCGGCCGGCGACCCGGCGACCCGGCCTTCGGCGCCCGTCCCCTGCCGGTGGGCGGGGTGGCGGGGCACGACGGCTATCTCGCGCCGGGCAGCGCCGCGCTGGTCGCGGTGGCGGCGGTCGTGCTGGGCCGTGTCGACGCCGACCGGACCGGGGACGCCCGGTGAGCCGGGATCGTGCCATCGACGCGCTGCGGGCGTACGCCATCGGCGGGGTGGTGCTGGGGCACTGGCTGGTCACCGGCCTGGTGCTGACCGGCGACGGCGGGCTGCACCAGGCCAGTCCGCTGAGCGCCCTGCCCGGCCTGGCCCCGCTGACCTGGGTGTTGCAGACGCTCGGGTTGTTCTTCTTCACCGCCGGGTTCGGCTCGGCCCGGTCGCTGGCCCGCCACCAGGGGGGTACGGGCGGTTGGCTGGCCGGTCGGCTGCGTCGGCTACTGCTGCCCACCGTGGCGCTGCTCGGGGTGGGTGCCGCCGTCCTGCTCGCCGCCACCGTCGTCGGCACCTCCGACGACACCCTCGCCGTCGCGCTGCGGCTCGCGGTCAGCCCGCTGTGGTTCCTGCTACCGCTGGTGATCCTGGTCGTGTCGACCGGCCCGCTGCGCGCCGCCGTACGCCGCTGGGGTGTGCTGCGCTGCGCGACACCGGCGGTGGCCGTGGTGGCCGCGGCCGACCTGGCCGTCCGCCTGGTGCCGGCCGCCGGCGACCTGCCCCCGGTGACCGTGCTGGCGGCCTGGTCGGTGCCGTACCTGCTGGGGGTGGCGCACGCCGACGGATGGCTGCGGAGCCGGCGGGCCGGTGGCACGGCGGCGGCCGGTGGGGCGCTCGCGCTGGCGGCGCTGCTGGCGCTCGGCTATCCGGTGAGCGCGGTGGGGGTGCCCGGGGCCGGGGTGTCCAACCTGAACCCGCCGTCGCTGCTGGTCGTGGCGCTGGCGGTCACCCAGGTCGGGTTGGGGTTGCTGGCCCGGCCGGCGCTGCGACGGCTGCTGGCCCGGCCACTGCCGGGCCGGGCGGTGACCGAGGTGAACCGGTTCGCGGTCCGGATCTACCTGTGGCACCAGCCGGTCCTGGTGGCGGTGACAGCGCTCACCGCCCGCGGCGGGCTCGCCCTGCCCGGTCTGCACACCGTCCCGGACGACCCCGGGTGGGTGCTGGCCCGCTGCTGCTGGCTGCCGCTGCTCGCCGGGGTGCTGGTCACTGTCGTGCGGGTGGGTCAGCCGGGGTCGCCGCGCCGCCGAGGCGTCCGGGCTGGTGATCAGCGGCCTCGCCGACCGGGCGGTGGAGGGGTCGCCGGCCGGTCGGCCGAGTGCGTTCCGTCGGCACCGCAGGTGTACGATCATCGACGTTCCGGCCCGCCCGACTTGCAGGAGGTGATCGCTGTGCGAGATAGCGATCCTCCCAGTCGTGGCCGGGCCGATGGTCAGCCCCGCTGAGCCACGACTCAGTCTGGTGAGCTGACCCCGCTCCGCTCCCCGCCACCTCGGCACCGGCCGAGGTGAGTGTGCCGCGCCGCCCGAACCCGGGCGGTCGCCGGGAGCCGCCCGGTCACGACTTCGTGTGCGCGTCCCTACCCCCTGCGGTCCGCCCCCGCTCGCGGACCGTCCAGCCGCCACCCGGAGCCGTCCATGAGCCGCTACGTCGCCCCGCTGGGCTTCACCCTCGCCGCCGTCTGGGTGGCCATCGTCTTCGTCCTCGCCGGTGGCGGCCACTGAGCTGGTCGTCCTCCGCGGCGGCCGTCACTGAGCTGGTCGCCTGCGGCGGCCACCGGGTTGGTGCCGACCGGCGGCGGTGGGTGACCGCCGCCGGCCCCACCGCTCAGAGCATCCGCGACGACCACAGCAGGCTGAGCGCACCGGCGCAGAGGGCCAGCAGCAGCGCCACCCCGGCGTACCACTGTGTCACCTCACGCGGCTCGGTGCGGAACCCGATCGAGCTGCCCATGTCCTGATAGACCTGCTTCAGCTCGCTCACCGAGGCCGCCTCGTAGAAGTAACCCTCGGTGGTCTCGGCGAGGTCGGCGAGGGCCAACCGGTCCACCGGCACCCGCTGCAACTGCCCGCCGATGTCGACCTGGCCGGTGTCCGTGCCGAAGGCGATCGTGGAAACCGGGACGTTGGCGGCCTGCGCGGCCGCCGCCGCCTCCTCCACCGCCCGACCGGAGGTGCGGAAGCCGTCCGAGAGCAGCACGATCCGCGCCGGCGGGATACCCGCCGCACCATCGGCCGGCACCGACCGGATCGCCTCCAGACAGGTGAACACCGCCTCACCGGTCGCTGTCGCCTCGGCCAGCACCAGCCCGTCGATGGCGCTGGTCACCGCGTCGCGGTCCTTGCCCGGCGGCACCAGCACGTTGGCCGCCTTGGCGAACGACACGAGGCCCAGGTTGTAGCTCTCCGGCAGCTCACTGACGAACTGCTTGGCGGCCTCCTGGGCCGCCTCCAGCCGGTTCGGTGACACGTCGTCGGCCTGCATCGACAACGACACGTCGATGGCGAGCATCACGGTGGCCCGCTCCAGCGGCTCCTTGGTGTCGACGGCGGGCCGGGCCAGCGCGGTGGCCAACACCAGCAGGCAGAGCAGGAACGCGGTCGCCGGGACGTGCCGACGCCAACCCAGGCCCTTCGGCGCCACCGTCCGCAACAGGTCCACATTGGTGAACCGCATCGCGTACGCCCGGCGGTGCAGCTGCCGCCAGACGTAGAACGCGGCGAGGGCGAACACCGGCAGCACGGCCAGCAGCCACCACGGTTGCAGAAAACGGATCATCGTGTCGTCCCCCGGGTGCGTGCGTGCCGTTGCGCGGCCACGAATCGCACCATGTCCAGCAGCCAGTCTCGGTCGGTACGTAGACGCAGGTGGGCCGCACCGGCGCCGCGCAGGGCGGCGGCGATGGTGGCCCGTTGGGCGGTGGCGGCGTCGGCGTAGCGCTGCCGCAGCCGTGGGTCGGCGGTCTGTACCTCGTGCAGTTCGCCGCTCTCCGGGTCGACCACCGGCAACACGCCCACGTCGGGCAGTTCCAGCTCACGCGGGTCGACCACCTCGATCGCCAGTACGTCGTGCCGGACGCGCAGCTTACGCATCGACCGGGCCCACTGCTCTTCCGGCGCGAGGAAGTCCGAGACGACCACTGCCACCCCACGCCGGCGGGGAGGACGGTTGAGCATCTCGATCAGCGCGCCCAGATCACCACGGCCGGGCTGGATGGCGGTGCCGGCGACGGCACGAAGCAGGCCCTGCGCCTCCTTGCGCCCGGAGCGGGCCGGCAGCCGGGTGAGCACACCGGGCCCGGGCGACGGTGGTCTGCCCCGCCAGCGTCGGGCCGGCGCGGACACCCCGCCGCCGGTGCCGATCACGGCGCCGATCCGGTTACCTCCGCGCACGGTCAGGTGGGTGATGGCAGCGGCGGCGGCCACCACGACCTCCCGCTTGAGCCACTGCCCGGTGCCGAAGTCCAGGCTGGCGGAGAGGTCCAGCGCGAGC
Source organism: Micromonospora sp. DH14 (assembly GCF_029809455.1). Taxonomy (NCBI): domain Bacteria; kingdom Bacillati; phylum Actinomycetota; class Actinomycetes; order Micromonosporales; family Micromonosporaceae; genus Micromonospora; species Micromonospora sp. DH14. Next base: position 73,139 of record NZ_JARVKT010000023.1, read on the forward strand.
CAGGTCTCCAGTTCCCGGTCGGCGACCGTACGCCGCACGTGCGGTGTGGTCGTGCGTGCCGTGACCGGCCAGTCCATCCGACGCACGTCGTCGCCGGGGCGGTACTCCCGGGACTCCCCCGCCTCGCTGCCCGGTCCGGGCAGCAGGCCGGCGTAGTCGCCCTGGAGCAGACCGTCGAGCTTGCGGGTGACGAGCAGCTGAAGCCGGGACAGCACGGCCTCGCTACGGTCGGCGAGGGGGGCCGGACGAGGGGTGGGTGAGGTCACGGCCGCTGCCCGGGCCAACCAGCGCCCGGCGGCGGCGCGATCGGGGGCGGGGTGGCCTGCTGCCGGGGCGCGACAGCGGGAAGCGGGATCGTCGACATCACCCGCTGCACGATGTGGTCGGCGGGCACGTCGTCGGCGAGCGCGTCGTAGCTGAGCACCAACCGGTGCCGCAGGATGTCCGGCGCGATGTCCTGCACGTCCTGCGGCAGCGCGTAGTCCCGCCCGCGCAGCAGCGCCAGGGCGCGGGTCGCCCGGACCAGACCCAGCGAGGCGCGCGGGCTGGCACCGTACTGGATCAGTTGCGCGACGTCGGGCATGCCGTGCTCGGCCGGGGCGCGGGTGGCCAGGACCAACCGGACCGCGTAGTCGACCAGGGCGTTGTGGACGAAGACCTGATCCGCCTTGCGTTGCAGGGCGATCAGGTCCGGGGTGTCGAACACCGCGGTCGGCTCGGGCGCGGCCACGCCCATCCGGTAGACGATCTCCCGTTCCTCCGCGTCGGTCGGGTAGCCCACCACGATCTTCATGAGGAACCGGTCCCGTTGCGCCTCCGGCAGCGGGTAGACGCCCTCCTGCTCGATCGGGTTCTGGGTGGCCATCACCAGGAACGGGTCGGGCACCCGGTGGCTCTCGCCGCCGATGGACACCTGCCGCTCGCTCATCACCTCCAGCAGCGCGGACTGCACCTTGGCCGGCGCCCGGTTGATCTCGTCGGCGAGCAGGAAGTTGACGAAGACCGGCCCCAGCTCGACGTCGAACTTCTCGCTCGACTGCCGGTAGATCCGGGTGCCCATGATGTCGGCGGGCACCAGGTCCGGGGTGAACTGCACCCGGGCGAAGGACCCCCCGACGACCTTGGCGAGGGTTTCCACCGCCAGGGTCTTGGCCACCCCGGGCACGCCTTCGAGCAGGCAGTGACCACGGGAGAGCAGCGCGACGAACATCCGCTCCACCATCCGGTCCTGCCCGACGATCACACGTTTGATCTCGAACAGCGCCTTCTCCAGCAGGGTGGCGTCCTGCGCGGGTGTGGTCACCGGCGCAGGTGCCGCGCCGTTCGGCGTCGGGGCGTCGGGCATGGTCGGCTGGGCCACCGGTCCTCCACAGCGTTTGTCGGTCGTCGCGGCTTGTGCGGTATCAAGACTCGCACGCCTTGCTGAGTGCCGAGGTGGGGAGAAGCCGATTTTGGCCGCGCCGTCACCAGCAGTCGAATTGCGCGTCGCGGGTGTGCACGGACCGGCCCGCCGCGTGTACGATTCACCCCGTCGCCGGGCGGCTCCCCCCGTGGTCGCCCGGCGCTCAACCTCTCCGTCCCGCCGCCCTACACTGGCCGGGATGAGCATTCCCTCCCCCGCCGACGAGGCCCTGGTCTGTTCGGCCCGGGGCTGCCGGTCGGCCGCCGTCTGGCTGCTGGAGTGGAACAATCCCCGTCTGCACGACCCCGATCGGCGCAAGACCTGGTTGGCCTGCGACGAGCACCGGGACAGCCTCGGTGACTTCCTGGACGCCCGAGGCTTCCTGCGTGCCGTCACTCCGGTGCCCGGATCGCCTACGCTCGACCTGTGAGCGGCGACCCTCCGGCTTCCCCCGGCCCCACTTCTCCGTCCTGGCCGCCCACCCCGGCCGCCACCCCTCCCGGCGTCGACCCGCCGCCCGGCGCGTTCCCGGCACCGGGCACGCTCGGCCCCGAGCCCGCCGCGCCGGACGTCTCGACGCCCGCCCCACTACCACCGGGCGCGCTGCCACCCGGTCACCGGCCGACACCCGGCGCCGACCAGCGCGCACCCGAACTGCCACCTCCCGGTCTCCTGCCGGCCGACCCCGGCGCGTCCGGGGCGCTGCTGACGGCCGCGCCGGCTGGCCGGGGTCCGCTGGAGCCCTGGCCGGACACCGTCAACTGGCAGCCGATCTCCACCGACCTGATCTGGGTGGAGCTGATCCGGCTGGCGGTCGTGGTCGCCATCGGGCTGGCGGTGACGGCGGTCGGCTGGGCCCTCAGCGGCCACTGGCTGCTCGGGCTCGCCGTCGCAGTGGTGCTGGTGCTCGGCGCGTGGCGGGCCGTCGCGATCGTCCGCGCCGTCCGGGCCTGGGGGTACGCCGAGCGGGAGAACGACCTGTTGGTCCGGCACGGGCTGCTGGTCCGCCGGCTCTCCATCGTTCCGTATTCGCGAATGCAGTTCGTCGACGTGAGCGCCGGGCCGTTGGAGCGCGCCTTCGACCTGGCCACCGTGCAGTTGCACACCGCGGCGGCGGCCAGCGACGCCCGGGTGCCCGGGCTGCGGCCGGCGGAGGCGTCCCGGCTGCGCGACCGGCTCACCGCGCTCGGCGAGGACCGGGCGGAGGGGCTGTGAACACCCGCGCGGGCAACCGCCGAACGCGCCGAGGGCCGCGCCGATGAGCGACGGACCCGCCGAGCCGAGCACCGTGCCACCCACCGGCCCCACGTCACCGGGGCCGGTGCTGCCCGCCGGCACGGCACCGGGCGGCCCACCGTTCGCCGGCGGACCCGGCGGCGCGCCGTTCACTGACACACCCGGCGGCGCGCCGTTCACTGGCGCGCCCGGTGGCCCGCCGTTCGCTGGCGCGCCGGCGTCCGGGCCGGTGCCGCCGGGGATGTCCGCGCCGTGGTCGGGACCACCGGGTGGCGGCGTCGGCGAGCCCCGGCAGCGGCTGCATCCGCTCAGCCCCGTGCTGCACGGCGCCAAGTCCCTGGTCGTGGTGATCGCCGGGCTGTCCTGGTCGACGCTGTCCCGGGTGGGCTTCGGCTGGTTCGCCGTCACGGTGGCGGTGCTGGCGCTCGGCGCGACGGTGCTGTCCGTGATCAGCTGGTACAACACCGGCTACCACGTGGTGGGCCGGGAGCTTCGGGTGTACGAAGGGCTGCTCTGGCGGCGTACCCGGGCCATCCCGTTGGAACGGTTGCAGGCCGTGGAGGTGGTCCGGCCCCTGCTCGCGCAGCTCACCGGCCTGGCCGAGCTGCGTCTGGAGGTGGTCGGCGGCGGCAAGACCGAGGCGCCACTGGCGTACCTCGGGGTGGCCGACGCGACAGTGCTGCGCGAGCGCCTGCTGGCGCTCGCCGGACGGGTGGCGCAGCCGCCCACGCCCGGCGACGCGGCGGCCCCGGTCACCCCGGGTGCGACGGCGCCGCCGGCCGCGCCGGGCCGGCCACTGCACGCGGTACGCAACCAGAACCTGCTGATCAGCCAGTTGCTCACCCCGCAGGCGTTCCTGCTCCCGTTCGGTGTGGCGTTCGTCGTGGTGCAGTTCCTCACCGCCGGCTCATGGTCGTTCGTCGCGGTGGCGAGCACCCTGACCGCGATGGCGGGTGTCCTGCTGCAACCGATCCGCAGGGTGCTCGACGACTGGAACTTCCGGCTGGCCCGCGACCGCGGCACGCTGCGGGTGCACAACGGCCTGCTGGAGACGCGCGCGCAGACCGTGCCGCTGGAGCGGGTGCAGACCGTGCGGGCCACCTGGCCGCTGCTGTGGCGGGTGAAGGGCTGGCTGCGGCTGCGGCTGGAGGTGGCCGGTTACTCCGTCGCGGAGGCCGACGACCGCAACCGGCCCGACCGGCTGCTGCCGGTCGGCGACCTGCCGACGGCGACGATGATCGTCGCCGAGGTGCTTCCCGGGGTACGCCTCGACGCGCTCCCGCTGAGCCCACCACCGCCGCGAACCCGTTGGCTGCACCCGCTGGGCCGTACCGCGTTCGGCGCGGGGCTTTTCGAAGGGGTGTTCGCCACCCGGTCCGGGCTGCTCACCCGACAACTGGTGATCGTGCCGTACGCCCGGATCCAGAGCGTGCGGGTGGTCCAGGGGCCGATCCAGCGCCGTCTGGGCCTGGCCTCCGTCCACGCGGACACCGCTGGCGGCTCCGGCGCCACCGCCCAGGACCGCGACCTGGCCGAGGCCTGGGCCCTGGCCGCCGACCTGACCACCAGAGCCCACCAAGCCCGCACCCACCCCAACCCCTCCCCTCGTTGATCATGAAGTTATTGCTCCGACACGCCGTGCTGGAGGGCAATAACGTCATGATCAGCGGGCCGGAAGGCCCGGGCCAGGGGGGGTGGTTAGTGGTCGGCGGGGACTGAGGTGGGGGTGGTGGGGTCTGGTTCGCGGGGGGTGGGGGGTTCCGGCTGGTTGGTCGGGGGGTCCGTCGGGGTCGGTGTGGGTTCGTGGGCCTGGTCCGACTTGGCGCTCGGGTGGCGGGTGCGCCACGCCGCCCAGCCGCGCTCCGCCAGACCGACCACCAGGAAGGTCATCCCCACGTATGCCCAGCCGACCAGCACGTCGATCACGTAGTGCTCACCCGAGTAGACCAGGGTGAAGGTCATCGCCAGCGGGTACGCGAGCAGCAGCGGCCACCAGCGACGACGGGTGGCGGTCAGGAAGAACAGCACCACGAACAGCGCCCACGCGGTGTGCAGCGAGGGCATCGCGGCGACCGGGTTGGAGGCGATCTGGCCGGCGTTGAGGACGTTGCCGGCGCCGTGCATGCCGAACGCCTTCCAACCCCGGGTCGAGATCCGGGCGACCTCGGTGAGCAGGCCGTTCTGCGCCGCCCACCAGGGCGGAGCGGCCGGGTAGACGAAGTAGGTGACCAGGCCGGCCGCGCAGAGGAAACCCCAGCGCCGCATGTACGCCGCCCAGCGGTGCCGGTCGCGTATCCAGAGCACCGCGGCGGCGGCCAGCGCCACCACGAAGTGGGAGAAGTACACCCAGCTCGCCGCGACGTCCCACCAGTGCACCTGCGGGTGGTAGAGGTGTTGCTGCAACCAGACGGTGGGCACCTCGCCGCCGGTGGCCCAGCCGAACATGAACCGGTCGGCGACGATCAGCTCCATCGCGTGCGGCGTCGCCCCGTTGTCGGCGAACCCGCGCGAGAGGTTGTAGACCACGAACAGCAGCACCACCGGCACCCAGTCCCGGGCGAAGCGCAGGTGACTGCGCCAGGGCCGTTCGCTGTTCCAGGCGATGGTCGCGGCCCAGATCCAGACGAAGGCGTACGCCGGGTCGGTGGGCAGGCCGATGGCCAGCCACGCGGCGACGAAGGCGACCGCCCAGACGGTCATGGCGACGATGCGCCGACGACCCCCGTCCGGGGACGCGGGCGGGTCGGTCCGGGCGGGGGGCTGGGGGTCAGTCACGACGGCCATCGGAGTCAAGGTTAACGACGGGGCCGGCATCGACCGACGGGGACCACCTGGCGGGGTCGTGCACAGGTGGGCGGGCGGGTGATTCCGGATCCCCGGCCGCTTGCTCGGCGGGCCCGGTGAGCACCTAGGCTGACGCCATGCAGGAGCAGCCCGAGCCGGCCCTCGCGCCGGGTGTGACCGCCCAGGTCGAGTTGACGGTCACCGACGCGGACACCGCCCAGGCGGTCGGTTCCGGGGACGTACCGGTGCTGGGCACTCCCCGGGTGCTGGCGTTGGCCGAGGCGGCCACCGTCGCGGCGACGGCGACCGGGATGCCGCCCGGTTCAACGACGGTGGGCACCCGGGTCGAGTTGGAGCACCTGGCGCCGACAGTGGTCGGCCGGACGGTCCGCGCGCAGGCGCTGCTGGCGGCCGTCGACGGTCGCCGGCTGTCGTTCGAGGTCACGGTCAGCGACGGGGACCAGACGGTGGCCCGGGGTCGGGTGGAACGGATCCTCGTCGACCGGGCACGTTTCGTCGAGCGCGCCGGGCGGGCGTCGTGAACGCTGGTTTCGCCGAGGTCGCCGACCGGGTGTACGTGCTGGCCGAGCCGCTGCTGAGGGTCAACGTCACACTGGTCGTCGGCGACGACGAGGCGCTGGTGGTCGACACGCTCTCGTCGGCCGCCCAGGCCACCGAGCTGGCCGGGGCCGTCCGGGCGGTCACCGACCGTCCGTTGACGCTGGTCAACACCCATCACCACTACGACCACTGCTTCGGCAACGCGGTACTGGCCGGCGACCCACCCCGCCCGGTGTACGCGCACGAGCTGGCCGCCACCGTCCTGCGCGAGGAGCCGGAGCGGCTGCGCCGGGAGGCGTACGAGGAGTTGCGCACGCAGCATCCGACGCTCGCCGCGGAGCTGGCCGACACCCCGCTGCTCGCCCCGACGCACACCGTGCAGGTCGAGACGGTCCTCGACCTGGGCGGCCGACGGGTGCTGCTGCGACACCCGGGGCGGGGGCACACCGAGGCCGACCTGGTGGTGCACGTGCCGGACGCCGACGTGCTGGTCGCCGGGGACCTGGTGGAGCAGAGCGGCCCGCCCGCCTTCGAGGACTCGTACCCCCTGCAGTGGCCGGACGCGGTCGCGGACCTGCTGCGGCTGACCACCGCGCGCACCGTGGTGGTCCCGGGCCACGGCGACCCGGTGGACGTCGACTTCGTCCGGGCCCAGCACGCGGAGCTGGCGAAGCTGGCCTGGCTGATCCGGGCGGCGCACACCGGCAGCGCCCCGCCGGAGCGGGTGGCCGCCGAGGCTCCGTTCGGCGCCCGCCCCGCCCTGGTCGCCGCCCACCGTGGCTACCTCGAACTGACCGGCACGGCCTGACCGCCTATACCGACGTACGCCGCCACTGCTGGTGCGTGCCGGTGCCACAGGTCCACTGGGCGAGGCGGGCACCGTCGGTGGTGGCGGCGTTGACCACCTCCAGGCACTTGCCGCTGTGCCGGGCGACGAGCTGCACGTACCCCGAGCCGACATCCTGGACGCGCCACTGCTGGTTGGTGCCGCCGTTGCAGCTCCACTGGATCACGCGGACCCCGTCGGCGGTGGCGGTCGCGCCGCCGTACACGTCGAGGCACTTGCCGCTGTGCACACTGACCACCGTCTGGTAACCCCCGCCCGCGTCCTGGAACCGCCACCGCTGGTTGGGTTGACCGTTCGCGGCCCACTGCACCACGTCGGCGCCGTCGGTGGTCGCGTTGTTGTACACGTCCAGCAGCTTGCCGCTGTGCCGCGCGGCGACGGTGTACGCGGTGGGTACCGGCACCGTGGTCTCCGGGGCCAACCGGTACAGCCCGGCACCGTGCGCCGGGATCGACCGGGTGAGGGTGCCGGTCACCGTGCCCAGGGCCGCGCCGGACCACAGGTCGGTCACGGCGGCCGACCCGATCCCGAGGTCGGCGAGGTTCACCGACACCTGCGCCGCGCTGCTGTCCCGGTTGAACAGGGCGACGTACCGATGGTTGCTGCCCGGCGCGTCGGCGGCCCACACCTGCCGGCTGCCGCCGTAGAGCTGACGGTTGTTCGTGCTGTTCTGGTTGACTCCGAGCACCGCGGCGTTGGTCATCAACGCTAGCTCCGCGGCGCGGTTCTCGACCAGGTTGCCGCCCCACATCAGCGGCGCCCGGTTGATCGCCCACAGTGACATCAGGGTGCGCTGCTCGTCGGAGGTCAGGTTGGAGTACCGCGGCGACCCGACCGGCCCGTACTTGGCGAGTCGACCGATCGGGATCATGTCCGCGTCGGGCCAGGCGCCGGTGGCGCGGTACGGGGTCCAGTTGCGCAGTTGGTCGAAGAGCGCGTCCACCGACGACCAGTTGTCCCACAGGTCGTTGACGATCCGCCACATGTGCGCGTTGGCCTGGACGTGTGCGCCGCTGGCCAGCGAGGTCGGGCCGGGTGACAGGCTCAGCACCATCGGCCGGCCGCTGCGCTGGATGGCCAGGCGGTACCCCTCGACCTCCGACTGCCGGTAGGTCGGGGCGGCGATGTCGTCCACCTTCACGTAGTCGACGCCCCAGGAGGCCAGCAGCTGGAACATCGAGTCCAGGTAGGTCTGCGCGCACTGGTTGGCCATGTTCAGGCCCCACATCAGGTTGAGCCAGGCCGCGGTGGTGCTGTTGTTGACCTGGTTGGCGCGGCAGGTGGTGCCGAGGATCGGAACGTTGTCGGCGACCGCCTGGCGGGGAATGCCACGCATCAGGTGGACGCCGAACTTCAGCCCCTTCTGGTGGACGTAGTCGGCCAACGGCTTGAACCCGTTGTCACCGGCGGCGGAGGGGAACCGGGTGGTGTCCGGCAGCAGCCGCCCGTTGGCGTCCATCCGGAGCCGGGGTTGCAGGTTCGCGTCCTGGTTGGGGCTGTTGTTGTGCCGACCGGGGTAGTACCAGGCCCAGTCGATCACCACGTACTCCCAGCCGAACTGCCGCAGGTTCGTGGCCATGTAGTCGGCGTTGGCCTTGACGTCAGCCTCGGTGACGCTCCAGTTGAAGGAGTCGTAGCTGTTCCACCCCATCGGTGGGGTGTCCGCCACCCCGTTGTCCCACGCGACCGCCCGCTCGGGTGGGTCGGCGGCGACCATGCCGGCGGCGACGAGAAGCACGACCAGCAGGGCCGCGACGTGGCGGAACGCCAGAGGAACCAGGACCACCCGCATCAGAGCCTCCCCGAGAACATCGCGTTTCCATTGTGCATCGTCGATGTTAACGCTCACAAATCTCCGAGGTCAACCCACCCGCCATCCCGCGCCATCCCGCCATCCCCCGCCGATCTTGCACTTTCTGCGGTGCCAAAGATAGGCAAAGCTGACCAATCGCCAACCGAAAATGCAAGATCAGCGGAGTGAGGGCGGGGCGCGGGGGTTAGGGGTTGAAGCGGTTTTGGACGGCGGCTCGGGTGGGCATGGCGGTGGCACCGCCCGGGGACTCGCAGACCAGGCCGGCCACCCGCAGCGCGAAGGCCACCCGGTCGACCCAGCCCGACGGGTTCTCCGGTTCACCGTCGACGAGCAGGTCGGCGATGAGCGCGGCCATCACCGAGTCGCCCGCGCCGGTGGCGTCGATCGCGTTGACGGTGGGGGCCGGCACTCGGACCGGGTCGGCGCCGGCGGCGGCCAGTACCGCGCCGGCCGCGCCGAGCGTCACCACCACCGTGGCCGCCCCCAACTCGCGCAGGTACGCCGCCACCCCCTCCACCGGCTCACCGGGATAGAGCAGGAGGGCGTCGGCGGCGCTCAGCTTGACCAGGTGCGCTCCGGCGGCGAACTCCGCCACCACCTCGCGTAGCCCTTCCAGCGCGCCCGGCCCGCTCAGCAGCCGGGGGCGGACGTTCGGGTCGAAGACCCGCAGGCCGGTGGCGAGCGACCAGGCACGTCGGGCAGCGGCCAGCGTGCCGGGTTGGAGCAGCACGATCGAGCCACAGTAGAGCACGTCGGCACCCTCCAGCAGCGCCAGCTCCAGATCGTCGGGGCCGAGCAGTCCGTAGGAGGCCGGTTCGCCGTAGAAACGGAAGTCCGGTTCCGGCCCGGCATACGTGACGACCGCCAGCGTGGTCGGCGCGGGCACCGTGATCGCACCGGCCACCCCGACGCCGGCCGCGGTGAGGAACGAGCGGATCCGGCCGCCCAGCGCGTCATCACCGAGCGAGCCGACGAACTGTGCCGCGCCGCCGAGTCGGGCCACCCCGACCGCGACGTTGAGCGGCCCACCACCGATGGCCTGCCGATAGACCCGCTCCCCGTCCAACTCGCTGTCGAGCAGGTCGACGAGCGCTTCGCCGAGCACCACCGCGTATCCCATGCCGTTCCTCTCGTCGTCGCCACCGGTCGCCGCTCGCCGAACCGATCGCCGTGGCACCAGGCTGGCACAGCACACGGCCCGATGGGCGCCGAAGGCCCGGCACCGACGGGCACGCTACCCCGACCGGTGGATCGGCCCGTCGAGCGCCGCGAGAGGGCGGCCGGTGCCGCCCCACCGGGCCGCGACGATCTGCGCGGCCACACTCACCGCGGTCTCCTCAGGGGTACGACCACCGAGGTCCAACCCGATCGGTGAGGCGAGCCGGGACAGTTGCTGCGGGCTGAGCCCCGCCTCGGTCAGCAGCTTGTGCCGCTCGTCGTGGGTGCGCCGTGAGCCCATCGCGCCGACGTACGCCAGCGGCTGGCGCAGCGCCAACTCCAGCAACGGCACGTCGAACTTCGGGTCGTGGGTCAGCACGCACACCACAGTGCGCTCGTCGAGTCGACCGGCCGCCACCTCGGTAGCCAGGTAGCGGTGCGGCCACTGCACCACCACCTCGTCCGCCTCGGGAAAGCGCCGCGCGGTGGCGAAGACCCGCCGGGCGTCGCAGACAGTGACCCGGTAGCCGAGGAACGCGCCGATCCGGGCCACCGCGGCAGCGAAGTCGATCGCCCCGAAGACGATCATCCGGGGTGGGGTGGCGTACGTGGTCACGAAGAGACTGACGCCGTTGCCCCGGCGCTGCCCGTGGTATCCGTACCGGAGCATCCCGCTGCGCCCGGCGGCGAGCAGCCCGAGGGCGTCGGCGCTGGCAGCGTCGTCGAGCCGGTCGCCGCCGAGCGAGCCGACGCGGCGCTGGCCGGTCAGCACAACCGTCGGCCGAGCCGCCGGGCCGGGTCGCTCGCCCCGGCGTGGTCAGCGGCGGCCGGCGGATCATGGGCGTCGGCGGCCGGTCGGCTCCCGGCGTCGGCGGCGACGCAGGTGACGACTGCCGCCGGGTGGCCGTCGCGGCGGGCGGCGGCGACCGCGTCCAGCGCCGGCAGGGCGCTCGCGTCGACGCGCTCGACGAACACGTCGAGGATGCCGCCGCAGGTCAGGCCCACGGCGTACGCGTCATTGTCGCTGATCCCGTAGCGGCGCAGCTCGGGTCGGCCGGTGTCGAGCACCCGGCGGGCCCGTTCGTAGAGATCCGCCTCGACGCAGCCGCCGGATACGCTGCCGTCGACGGTGCCGTCGGTCGTGACGACCATGGCGGCGCCGGGTGGTTGCGGGGCGGATTGCCAGGTGGCCACGACGGTGGCCAGCGCGACCGGCTCGCCGTCGCGGCACCGGCGGTGCACCTCGTCGAACACGTCCGGCACCGGCTGCCGCCTCTCCGTTCCCGCTCCCCGTAGGCAGGATATGGCGTTCAACGGCGACCGGCGGGTCTTCCCCTGCATCGAGCAATGCCTATTGCGCCCGCCCGGTACGGCATGGTGGGATGACGCGTACCGGGCGGTGCGAGGGCTGCGGCGCCGCCGGTTGCCGGGTTGGTTAGACGCGAGGGCACCGGTCCAGGACAGGACCGTCGACGGCGCACGTCCACCGGCCGATTCCGCCGGGGCACGTCGCTGTGATCGTCGCACCGCTCACGACAGCGGGGCGATCAGGCCCACATCCCACCCGATTGCGGCGAGGCGGCTCAGGCAGCACGCCTCGCGAGTCAGGAGAACCCGTGAACCGTTCCCGTACGGCCGCGTTACTCACCGCGGCCGTGACCCTCGCGCTGGGCGCTGTCGCCGTGGCGTCCGGTCCGGCCGCCGCGCACGGCGCGGCGATGACGCCGGGCAGCCGCACGTACCTGTGCTGGCAGGACGGCCGCAGCCAGACCGGTGAGATCAGGCCGAACAACCCCGCGTGCTCCGCCGCGGTGGCGCAGAGCGGGGCGAACTCGCTCTACAACTGGTTCAGCGTGCTGCGCTCCGACGCGGGTGGCCGGACCACCGGCTTCATCCCGGACGGGCAACTGTGCAGCGGCGGCAACTCTGGTTTCCGCGGCTACGACCTGCCCCGCACCGACTGGCCGCTGACCCACCTGACCGCCGGGGCGCGGTTGGACTTCAAGTACAGCAACTGGGCGCACCACCCGGGCACGTTCTACTTCTACGTCACGAAGGACAGCTGGAGCCCGACCCGGGCGCTGGCCTGGAGTGACCTGGAGCAGCCGTTCCTCACGGTGACCAACCCGCCGCAGCGCGGCAGCGTCGGCAGCAACGACGGGCACTACTACTTCAGCGGCAACCTGCCGTCGGGTAAGAGTGGCCGGCACATCATCTACTCCCGTTGGGTCCGCTCGGACTCGCAGGAGAACTTCTTCGGCTGCTCCGACGTGACCTTCGACGGCGGCAGCGGCCAGGTCACCGGCGTGGGTCCGGGTGGTACGCCGACCGACCCGCCGACCGACCCGCCGACCGACCCCACCGATCCGCCGACCGACCCGACCACCCCACCGCCGTCCGGCGGTGACTGCATGGCGACCTACAAGGTGAGCAGCGCCTGGCAGGGCGGCTTCCAGGGCGAGGTCACGATCATGAACCACGGCAGCACGCCGTTCTCCGGTTGGACCGCGAGCTGGACCTGGCCCAACGGGCAATCGATCAGTCAGATCTGGGGTGCCACCCAGACGTCGTCCGGTTCAACGGTGACAGCGACAAACGTCGCCTACAACGGCACCGTCGCACCGGAGGGCAGCACGACGTTCGGCTTCCTGGCCAGCAGCACAGGAACGAACGGACTTCCCACTGTCACGTGCGCCCGCCGCTGACCACCACCTGAAATGATCAAGAGGTTTGCGTCATCCGGAGTGCTTCCGGTGACGCAAACCTCTTGGTCAACAGGGTGGGGCGTGGGTCAGCGGACCATGGAGCCGACCACCGGCTTCGTGAGCAGCGCGGACTGGTTGCGCTGGATACCCGGGTCGAGCGTCTTGGCCACGAAGATCGCGTGCCAGATGCAGAAGATCAGCACCGTCCACACCTTGCGGGAGTGGTCGGCCTCCTCCCGCTTGTGTTCGTCGAGCAGCCGCAGCGCGTACGACAGGTCGAGCAGATCGCCCGCACCCGAGGTGCTCAGCACGTGCCGGGCCCACTCGTACATCTCGCCGCGCAGCCAGACCCGGGTCGGGGTCGGGAAGCCCAGCTTCTTGCGGTTGACGATGGCCGGCGGCACGACCCCCTGCAACGCCTGACGCATCGCGTACTTCGTGGCGTCGGAGCGCGGCGGCAGCTTCAGGTCGACCGGGATCTTCGCCGCGACGTCGAAGACCTCACGGTCGAGGAACGGCACCCGCACCTCCAGCGAGTGCGACATCGAGATCCGGTCGGCCTTCACCAGAATGTCGCCGCGCAGCCAGGTGTAGAGGTCGACGTACTGCATCTTGGTGACGTCGTCCAGCTCCGTGCACTCGGCGTAGATCGGGGCGGTGACATCCGTGTAGCGCACCGAGGGGTCGTAGCGGCGCATCAGCTGCTGCTTCTCCTCCTCGGTGAACATCCGGGCGTTGCCGTAGTAACGCTCCTCGATCGGGGTGGTGCCGCGCTCCAGGAAGCTCTTGCCCTTGACCCCCTGCGGGATCGCCTTGGAGACCGCGCGCAGCCCCTTCTGCACCCCGCCGGGCAGGCCGTTGACAGTGCCCAGCGACAGCGGCTCCCGGTAGATCGTGTAGCCGCCGAAGAACTCGTCCGCACCCTCACCGGAGAGCACCACGGTGACGTGCTCGGCGGCCTTCTTGGCCACGAAGTAGAGCGGCACCAGCGCCGGGTCGGCCACCGGGTCGTCCAGGTGCCACACGATCTTCGGCAGCGCGTCGATCATGTCCTGCGGACCGATCTTGGTGGGGATCGTGGTGACGTCCAGATGCCGGGCCGAGTCCTGCGCGACGTCGATCTCCGAGTAACCCGGCACGTCGTAGCCGACGGTGAAGGTGAGGATGTTCGGGTTGAACTCCCGGGCCAGCGCCACCACAGCCGTCGAGTCGATGCCGCTGGACAGGAACGAGCCGACCGGCACGTCCGAGCGCATGTGCATGCGCACGCTCTCCCGCAGCGTCTCCCGGATCTCGTGGTAGAGCTTCTGCTCGTCGTCCACCGGCGCCGGCCGGAACACCGGCCGGTACCACCGGCGTACGTCGATCCGCCCGCCCGGGGTCCAGTTCAGGTACTCCCCCGAACCGATCCGGCTGATCCCCTTGTGCAGGGTGCCCGGCTCGGGGACGTACTGCAGGGTCAGGTAGTGGCTCAGGTTGGCCGTGTCGACGCCCGCGTCGCCCTGGTAGTTGCTGTGCGCGAACGGCAGCAGCGCCTTCTTCTCCGAGGCCAGGTAGAGGCCGTCGGCGGTCTCCAGGTAGTGCATCGGCTTGATGCCGAAGTAGTCACGGGCACCGAACGCGCGGCGCTCCTGCCGGTCCCAGATGACGAAGGCGAACATGCCCCGCAGCCGGGTGAGCACCTGCTCACCCCAGAAGTGGTAGCCCGCGACGATCACCTCGCCGTCACCGGCGGTGGCGAACTGGGCACCGAAGTTCCTGATCAACTCCTCGCGCAGCTCGATGTAGTTGTAGATCTCGCCGTTGAAGGTCAGCAGGTAACGGCCGTTCGCGTAGGGCAGTGGCTCGTGGCTCGACGCGACGTCGATGATGGCCAGCCGCTTGTGGGCGAACACGCCGTCCGCGTACCGGCCGGAGGCGTCGCCGACCACCTCGACCCCGGTCTCGTCGGGGCCGCGGTGGTGCAGGCATTCCAACGCTCCGGCGATGTGGTCGCGGTGCGCGGCGGCGTTGCCGTTCGCGCTGAAGAAGGCCAGAAGTCCGCACATGGTCGTCATCTTTCCACGCGCGCTGTCGGCCCTTGCAGCCGTCCGTCGATCCACCCGACTCCCGGGGGGCGATACGGCCAACCGGGCGCGCGGTACCGTCGGGACCAGCAACGAAGCGGAGGGAGCGGCGCAATGACCGAGGGACGCACCGACGGTACGCCGACGGACGGTACGGAATCGCACGATCCGGACTTCCCGGAGGCGTTCCTGTCCTTCATGCGGCAGGGCTGGCGCGACACCGCGCTCCCCGTAACGCCCCGCCCGGAGACCCCCAACTACGCCAAGCGGCGGGCTGCCCTCTCGGCGGCCTTCCCCGGCGAGACGCTGGTGATCCCCACCGGCACCGAGAAGGTTCGGGCCAACGACACCGACTACCCGTTCCGGCCGGGCAGCGACTTCGCCTACCTGACCGGCGACCACGACGCCGACAGCGTGCTGGTGCTACGCCCCAACGGCTCCGGGCACGACGCCACGCTGTACATGCGGCCCCGGTCCTCCCGGGAGACCGACGAGTTCTTCCGCAGCCGCAACGGCGAGCTGTGGGTGGGCCGGCGGCACACCCTGGCCGAGAAGTCGACCGAGCTGGGCCTGCCCACCGCCGACCTGACCGGCCTGGAGGCGACGCTCGCCGACCTGGCTCCGGGGCGTACCCGTGTGTTGCGCGGGTTCGACGCCCAGGTGGACGCGGCTGTCCGCCCCTACGACGGGCCGCGCGCCGACGGCCAACCGGCCCGGGATCGGGAGCTGGCGATCGCCATCTCGGAGATGAAGCTGGTCAAGGACGAGTGGGAGATCGGCCAACTCCAGGACGCGATCGACGCCACCGTACGCGGCTTCGAGGACGTGGCCCGGATCCTGCCGGCCGACCGCGCGGTCTCCGAGCGACTGCTGGAGGGTGTCTTCGCCCTGCGCGCCCGCCACGACGGCAACGACGTCGGGTACGGCTCGATCGTCGGTGCCGGCGAGCACGCCACCATCCTGCACTGGGTGCACAACCACGGCGCCACCCGGCCGGGTGACCTGCTGCTGATGGACATGGGTGTCGAGGGCCACAACCTCTACACCGCCGACGTGACCCGGGTGCTGCCGGTGAACGGCCGGTTCACCGCCCTGCAACGCCAGGTCTACGACATCGTGTACGCCTCGCAGCAGGCCGGCATCGAGGCCATCCGCCCCGGGGTGAAGTTCAAGGACGTCCACCTGACCTGCATGCGGGTGCTCGCCGAAGGGCTGTCCGACCTGGGCCTGCTGCCGGTGAGCGTGGACGAGGCGATGGACGAGAAGTCGACCGTCTACCGCCGGTGGACGCTGCACGGCTTCGGGCACATGCTCGGCATCGACGTGCACGACTGCTCCAACGCCCGCAAGGAGACCTACCGCGACGGCGCGCTGGGCGAGGGTTACGTGCTCACCGTCGAGCCCGGTCTGTACTTCCAGCCGGAGGACGAGCTGGTCCCCGCCGAACTGCGCGGCGTCGGCATCCGGATCGAGGACGACGTGCTGGTCACCGCGACCGGCGCGGTGAACCTGTCGGCCGGGCTGCCCCGTACGTCCGACGAGGTGGAGACCTGGCTGGCCGAGCAGCGCGAGGCCGGCCCCCGCCTACCCAGCTAACCCGCCCCACCCCTGGCCCGCCCGGCCGGTCAGGCCCCCTGGCCAGCCCGGCCCGTCGACTGGCGGGAAGGGGCTTGGCCCGCCAGACCCCTGGCCCGCCTGACCCTTGGCCCGCCTGATCCCTGGTCCACCAGGCCCCGGTCCACCAGGCCCCGGCCCACCAGGCCCCGGCCCACCAGGCCCCGGCCCACCAGGCCCCGGCCCACCAGGCCCCGGCCCGTCGACTGACGGGCCGGGGCCTGGCCCGTCTGGCCCCACCCCGCCAGGATGTGGACGCCTGGCCCCTGGTCCGCCTGGCCCTTGCCTGAGGGCTGGCGGGTTGAGCCCCGCCCGTGATCCACTCGGTTTTCTTGAAGTCGTGCCATCCGCGTCGCTCGGATACCGCGTTATCAAGAAAGGCCACCCCGCGACAGACCGACCCCGCGCCACCAGCCCACCCCCGCGACCCACGGACCCCACGACAGACCCCGGCGCCACCAGCCCACCCGCTACACACCAACCCCGCGACAGGCCCACGGGCTCTCTGGTGTCCGGGCGAGCCCACCGAGCCGGCCCGAGCTAGACCCGGGGCAGAACCGGCCGCGCCGCCGGTCGGCGTTTGTGCTGGTAGTGGCCTTCTTCTACCAGCCCGGACGGGTTGATGGCCCATGTCCGCCCTGCGCCCAATGTGTGGTTATCTCGGATCCGTCCGCATCGCGAAGATGGTTCTCATACGGTGGGGATCAGTTGGCTACAACCCATTTGTAGCTGGTCGTGGCGCCCTGGGGCGGTGCGATCCCGTCTGTAGCAGGAAAGGGCGGAAGGCTCTGATGTCCAACGACGTAACGAGTACCGACGGCGGGGCGTCGACAGCTCCGCCGACACGACGAAGGCGGGCGCTCTGGGTCGCCGGTGTGGCCGGGTTGACCGGGGTGGTCGGCCTGGCGGCGCTCGGCGGCGTCGCCGCTCGAGACGACAAGCCGAAGTCCGACCAGGTGTCCGACGCGCAGCCGTCGACCAACCGGCAGAGCGTCAGCGACGACGGCGGCGCGGACAAGAACGGCGCCAAGGACGATGGCGGTCAGGACGACGAGTGGAGCGGCGGCGACTGGAGCGGCTTCGACGACCACCCCGGCAAAGACGGCAAAGACGGCAAGGACGGCAAGGACGGCAAGCACGACGAGAAGGACCGCACCAAACAGGTCCCGTGCGACTCCGACAAGCTGATCCAGGCGATCACGTTCGCCAACAACGAGAACGGTGGCGTGTTGGAGCTGGCCAAGGGCTGCACCTACACCCTGACCCGCAACCAGGACGGCAACGGCCTCCCGTTGATCACCGAGCACATCACCCTGAAGGGTGAGCACACCACCATCGGACGGGACGCCACGGCTGACTACTTCCGCATCCTCAACGTCGGCGCCGGCGGTCACCTCACCCTCAAGGGGCTGAGCATCAGGGGTGGCCAGACCCTTCAGCCCTCGATGACCGCCGACCCGGCGACGGTCTGGGCGCCGTACTCGGCTGCGGTCCGCTCGACGGTGGCCAAGCCGCCGGCCACTGCCGCACCCGGGACCGAGTCACCGGCGGCAGCGGCGAAGCCCACGGCCGCCGCTGCCAAGCCGGCCGCGAAGCCGGCCACCAAACCGGCCGCGAAGCCGGCCGCCAAGGCCACCACCAAGGCAGCACCCGCGAAAGCCACCACCAAGGCAGCGCCAGCCAAAGCAGCGCCAGCCAAGGCGACACCGACCAAGGCGGCTACGGCAACAAAGGCCGCCACGGCGACAGCCGCCAAGCCGGTAGCCGCACCGGCGAAGCCGACGGGTGCCGTGCCGGCGGCGACGCCACTGGTCGAGCAGCCTGGGTTCACCGACGGCGCGGGGGTGCTGGTGCAGCCCGGTGGCCGCGCGGAGATCCTGGACAGCGAGTTGCTCTACAACCAGTCCGGCGGCAACGGCGGCGGGTTGGCCAACTTCGGCAACACCAGGCTCAGCAAGACGACGGTCGCGCACAACACCGCCTTCTTCTTCGGTGGCGGCATCTTCAACGCCGGCGTACTCCAGGTCGACGAGTCGAAGATCAAGGACAACACGGGGATCATCGGCGGCGGTGGCATCGCCAACGGCGCGCCGCGGATCTTCACCGACGACGTCGACGGCGGCGCGGTCTGGGTTTACAAGAGCGAGGTCACCGACAACGAGACGCTCGGCTTCGGCGGCGGTGTCCTGGATGTCGGGGGCACCACGACGTTGCACCAGACGACGGTCAGTGACAACACCGCGGTTCTCGCCGGTGGCGGCGTCGCGGTGGCCGACAGCCAGCTCACGCTCAAGGACGCCACGGTGGTCAAGAACAGCACCGCTGGCGTGGGTGGCGGCGTGGCGGTGGCTTTCGACAGCGTCGCGACGATCGAGAACAGCAGGATCAAGGACAACACCGCCGGGTTCTTCGGTGCCGGTCTCTACAACGACGACAGCGTCACCACGCTGCGCGACAGCGAGGTGGTGGGCAACCGGGCGGTCGGCCCGTTCGCTCGCGGTGGCGGCATCTTCAACACCGAGGGGAGCGAGGTCACGCTCCACCGGACGACGGTGGCGCACAACTTCTCCACCCTCCCACCGGGGGGCATCTTCAACAGCCTCGGCGGCACCGTGACGCTTGACGACAAGTCCGCCGTCACTGCCAACCGTCCGACCAACTGCTTCAACGTTTCGGACTGCTTCGCCTGATCGGGTGGGGCTGATCCACATAGAGGGTGCGCCCCTCCGAGCCGGTGACGGTTCGGAGGGGCGTACCCATTTGGGCAGGTCACAGGGCGCTCGGCCGGCTTGGGCGATGGTGTGTCGGTCCGGGCCCCGGTGGGGGCAACATGAACCGAATGTGGGCTTCTCTCGGATAAGCCCGCGAGGCGAGGAACCTTCTCATACGGTGGTTTTGGGAGCTACAACCGATTTGTAGCAGGGGACGCCCGTCTGACGGCGGCGACCCTGTCTGGTACGAGGAGAGGGCAGAGAGCTCCGATGTCCAACTACCTAACGAACAACGAAGCCTCCGGGCGGGCGGCGGCCAAGCGTCGCCGCAAGCTCTGGCTCGCCAGTGGCGTGGCCGGTTTGACGGGCGTGATCAGTCTCGCGGCGGTGGGCGTCGCGGGCAGCGCCGGTGCGGTCGGCTTGAACTGGAACACCACGCAGGTCAGCAAGGACGGCGACCAGCGGGGTGACGAGGGGCGCGACTGGGAGGACAAGAACCGGGACGACAAGGGCCGCGACGACAAGGGTCGCGACAAGGACCACGAGCGCGGGAAGGAGGTGCCCTGCGACACTGACAAGCTGATTCAGGCGATCGTGTTCGCCAACAACAAGCACGGCGGTGTGCTGGAGCTGGCCAAGGGCTGCACCTACAACCTGACCCGCAACGACTACGAGGGCAACGGTCTGCCGGTGATCACCGAGCGGATCACGCTCAAGGGCGAGCACACCACGATCGCTCGGGAAGCCACCGCTGACTACTTCCGGATCCTGAACGTCGGTGCCGGTGGTCACCTCACGATCAAGGGCCTGACCATCAAGGGTGGCCAGACCCTCGAGCTGTTCAACACCGTCGAGCCGGCGGCCGTCTGGGCGTCCTACTCGGACTCCGAGGCGATCGCGGCTCAGGTGAAGGCGGGCGTTCCGCTGAACCAGGCGCTCACCGCCCGACAGGCCAACCCGAAGGCGGGCCTGAAGGCGGCACCGAAGGTCGCGGCCAAGGCCGCTCCGGCCGCTCAGGGGGGCGTCGTCACGCCGCTCGTCGAGTACCCGGATTCCACCGACGGTGCCGGCATCCTGGTCCAGCCGGGTGGCACCGCCGAGATCCTGGAGTCCGAGGTCGTCCTGAACCAGTCGGGCGGCAACGGTGGTGGTGTGGCCAACTTCGGCACCACGAAGATCTGGCACAGCACCGTCACCCGTAACACCGCCTTCTTCTTCGGTGGCGGCGTCTTCAACGCCGGCCTGCTCAAGGTCGAGGAGTCGAAGATCAAGGACAACACCGCCATCATCGGTGGTGGCGGTATCTCCAACGGCGCCGCGCCGATCTTCACCAACGACGTCGACGGCGGAACGGTCGAGCTCAAGAAGGCCGAGATCACCGACAACGAGACGCTGGGCTTCGGCGGCGGCTACCTCGACATCGAGGGCAACACCACGGCGTACGAGACCAAGTTCGTCTCGAACACCGCGGTCCTCGCTGGCGGCGGTATCGCTGCGGCGGACAGCCAGCTGAACCTGCACAACGTCTCGGTGGAGCGCAACAGCACCGCCGGTGTCGGTGGCGGTGTCGCCATCGCCTTCGGCAGCGCTGTCACGTTCGAGAAGAGCAGCATCAAGGACAACACCGCCGGCTTCTTCGGCGGCGGGCTCTTCAACACCCTGAGCGTCACCACGCTGCGCGACAGCGAGGTCGTCGGCAACCGGGCCATCGGCCCGATCGGGGTCGGCGGCGGCATCTTCAACATCTTCGGCGAGGTCAACCTGTCGAAGACGAAGGTCGCCCACAACTTCTCCACCTTCGCGCCGGGCGGTGTGTTCACCTTCTTCGGGCCGGTGAACGTGGACGACAAGTCCGCCATCACCGCGAACCGTCCGACCAACTGCCTGGCCATCCCGGGCGGCACCATCGAGAACTGCTTCGCCTGATCGATCACCCTCGGGTGACCACGGCGCAGCGCCAGCACCACCGGCCGGCCCCCTTCCGCGATACGCGGAAGGGGGCCGGTTCACCGTCACTTCTGAACGAAGACCGCCACGCTGCGCGCCGGTACGGTGAACGTGCCGGCCGTCCGGTCGAACGAGGCGGTCCGCAGCGCCGGGTCGGCCGAGTCGACCAGCACCGGGTGCAGTGCCACGTCCGCTCCGCGCAGCCCGGTCACCGTCTGGGTGGCCGCCGACGGGGTGGCGTTGAAGACGACGGTCACCGACTTCCACGCACCGCCCAGCCCGCGGGCGTCCAGGGTCATGGTCAGCACACCCGGCGTCTCCTGGGCACCGGACAGCGGGAAGGCGACCCGCCGCTGCACCTGCTCGGCGCTGGCCAGCCCGAACACCGGCGACGACGCGCGGATGCGCAGCAACTCGGCGTACCGGGCGTCGGTGGTGTTGATCGCCGCGCAGTCCGGCACCAGCGCAGGGTCGGCCAGCAACGGCTTCGCGTACGACCACTTGTCCTCGTTGTCGGGCGCGGGTGGCAGACCAGCGCCGAACCCGTTGCCCCGTTCACAGCCCCAGCGGATCTGGTTGAACCAGTCGCCGGAGTTGTACGAGTTGCGGTCCAGCGACTTCGACCGCAGCCGCTCGGTGCCGGCGGTGACGAACCCGGTGCCCTGTCCCAGCAGCACAGTGCCCAGCGCCAGCACCTGCATCCGGCTGCGGTCCGCCGCCGTGGTGGCCTGCGGCAGTTTGTACGCCAACGCGTCGTACAGGATCTCGTTGTCGTGCGCGTCGGCGTAGGTGACGGCCTCCCCCGGCGTCGCGGTGTAGCCGGCCGGGGAGCCGTTGTAGTCGACCTGCGCCCCGGTGACCTGCCGCCCGGCGGTGTCGGTGAACCGGTAGTCGCGCAGGTTGCCGGTGAGCCCCACCTTGATCAGGTCGTGGGCGTGCAGCAGCCGGGCCTTCTGCTCGGCCGCTGAGCCGTTGACCGGGTCGCCGTTCGGGTCGGTGTAGAGCCCGGAGGCGAAGCCCTGCACGCGGGGGTTGGCGTCGAACGGTCCGCCGCCGCGCACCGCGTCGCGCAGCCGGTCGTTGAAGGTGCCGATGCCGGTGCCGGCCATGTTGGCCTGGGTGGCCTGCACGAAACGGGCGTCGTTGGCGACCTCGCCGAAGTTCCAGCCCTCGCCGTAGAGCAGGATCGACCGGCCGTCCACGCCGTCGCGGGCGACGGTCAACCGGTCCAGGGCCGCCCGGACGGCCAGGATGTTGGCCTTCGGGTGGTGACCCATCAGGTCGAAGCGGAAACCGTCCACCTTGTACTGCCGGGCCCAGGTGACCAGCGAGTCGACCACCAGCTTGCCCATCATCGCGTGCTCCGGGGCGGTGTTGGCGCAGCAGGTGGAGTTGGCAGGAGTGCCGTCGTCCAGCAGCCGGTGGTAGTAGCCGGGCACGATCTGGTCGAGCACCGACTTCGGGTCGGTACCGGCCGCCGACGTGTGGTTGTAGACCACGTCCATCACCACCCGCAGCCCGGCGTCGTTCACCCCGGCGACCATCCGACGGAACTCGGTGGTCCGCGCCGCGCCGGCCGGGTCGACGGCGTAGCCGCCCTCCGGGACGGTGTAGTGCAGCGGGTCGTACCCCCAGTTGTAGCCGTCGGTCTCGGCGACCGCCGCGACGCACTTCTGCTGCTCGGCCGAGTCGGGTGGCAGGGCCGCCAGGTCGCAGGCCGGCTGGCGCTGGTCGGCGCGCCGCTCGGGGATGGTCGCGAAGTCGAACGCCGGCAGCAGGTGCAGGTGGGTGACCCCGGCGGCGCCGACCGCCCGCAGGTGGGTCATGCCGGCGGTCTTCGGGTCGGTGAACGCGAGGAACGTCCCCCGCCGCTCGGCGGGCACCGTCTCGTCGGCGACGGAGAAGTCCCGCACGGACAGCTCGGTGATCTGCGCCTTCGCGGCCGGCACCGGCGCCGGTTTGCGCAGCGTGCGCCACCCGGGGGGTGCCAGCGCCGGGTCGTTGAGGTCGACGAGTTGGCTGTGCGTGGAGTCCGCGGCGAGGGCCACCGAGTAGGGGTCGGTGACCGACGCGGTGATCATCTTCTGCGCTGCCGGCTGCCAGGCCCGCACCTCGTACCGGTAGTACTTCCCGGCCCAGGTGTGGTTGCCGCGCACCGACCAGACGCCGGTGCGGTCGTCGCGGCGCATCGGCACCGTCCTCGGGGCGCTGGTGGTCGAGTCGAACAGCTGCAACGCCACGCTCCGGGCGGTCGGCGCCCACAGCGCGAGGCTCGGCGTCCGGCCCGCGAAGGTGGGCCCGAGGGTGGCGTCGGCCGCCTGGGAGTACACGTCGTCGAGCACGCCGGGGATCTGCACGCCGGTGGCAGCGAGCAGCGCACCCTCGGCGTCGCGGGCGGTGACCAGCAACTGCCCGCGCAGCGCCGCCGGGACCTTGGCCAGGTCCGCCCGGTCCAGGGCGAAGCTACGGTACGACCACAGGTGCGGGAACCTGTCGCGTTGCGCCTCGGTGAGCCCGTTGCGTTGCGCCCGCAACGGCAGGCTGGTGTACGTGCCGGTCAGCTCACCGTCGACCACGGTGAGCCCACCGGTGGGCGCGGCTACCAGCGCGTACGTCCTGCCGTCGGTCGGGGGTGTCTGCCACGCCACTGTGGACCTGTCGATCCAGTGCGCCTTCTGCTTGCTGATGTCGGTGTCCCCGCTGGCGGTGGTGGCCGCCGACGGCAGCAGC
Organism: Micromonospora sp. DH14; assembly: GCF_029809455.1. NCBI lineage: Bacteria > Bacillati > Actinomycetota > Actinomycetes > Micromonosporales > Micromonosporaceae > Micromonospora > Micromonospora sp. DH14. Next base: position 96,713 of record NZ_JARVKT010000023.1, read on the forward strand.
CGGCCCGGTGTGGCGGCGAGCAGCCACACCTCCCGGCCGGCGCTGGCGAAGTCGAGCCGCTGGTCGTCGGGCAGGTCCTTGGTGTCGCCGTTGTGGATGATGTAGTTCAGGCCGGTGGCGCCGGCGGCCAGCGGCACCGGGAACACCGCCCCGAAGGCGTCGACGGCGCTCGGCCGCAGCGGGGCGGACCACTCGGTCGGGTTGGCCGCACCGTCCCACAGGTGCAGGCCCCAGCCGTCGTAGTTGCCGTCGGCCCGCCGGTAGTGCAGTACGGCGGTGCCCTCCTCGACCGGCGGGTCCGGCTCACCGGTGGCCGCCTGCCGGCTCGGGTAGATCGCCGGGTCGCCCTGTTTGAGCCAGATCTCCCCGGTCTGGGTGAGGTCGATGCTGCGGTCCTGGGCGACGTCCTTCGTGCCAGCCTTGTCGACGACCAGGAAGTTCACCGACGTCGCGCCCGGCTTGAGTTTCACCCAGGCGAACCGGCCGTAGGAGTCCTCCCCGGCGAATGGCTGCCCCTTGGGCCACTCGGTGACGTACGCCGGGTCGATGTCCCCCCAGGCGTACAGCCCCCAGTCGTCGTACCCACCGGCCGGGCGCTGGTAGTGCACCACCGCCCACTCCCGGGAGCCGCCCTGCGTCGGGGTGCCGACGACGGCGGTGGACCGGGCGGTGGCGGTCCGGCCCCGACCGTCGCGGACCACCGCCTTGTACTCGACCCGGACGCCGCCGGCCAGGCCGGTGAGGTCGTGCTGCACGGTGTACGGGGCGTGGTCGGCGCTGCCCAGCAGCGTCCACCGGCCGCCGGCCACCCGGGCCGCGACGGTGACGCTGGCCAGTGGATCACCGGTGACCCGGGCGGTGACCGCTGCCCGGGTGGCGACCGGCGCGTCCGGGATCGGGCTGGTGATGGTGATGGTCGGCTTGTCGGCGGCCGGTGCGATGGGGCTGCCGGCGCGGTACACGACGGCCGACAACGGCGGCACGGTGAGGGCCACCTCGCCGTCACCGTTGGCCCGCGCGTCGCCGGAGGCGCCGTAGATGCCGGTGAAGGTGGCGCCGGCCGACCAGGTGTCCACGGTGACAGTCTGCGCGGTGTCGGCGTTGTTCACGGCCACCACGTACTCGGTGCGGTCGGCCGGGGCGATCCGGGAGGCGGCGAAGACGCCCGGCGCGTCGGCCGCGTACCGGGTGACCTGCACGCCGTCGCGCAGCGCCGGGTGGGCCTGGCGCAGCCGGCCCAGTTCGGCGATGGTCCGGTACAGCGGGTGGGCCGTGTCGAACTGGTCGCTGGCGTGGGTGCGGTCGGTGCCGAGCAGGTCGTCGTCGAGGTAGTCGGGGACCTTCGAGGCGAACATGTCCTGACGGGCGTCCTTGTCACCGCCCGGTCCGGTGAAGCCCTGTTCGTCGCCGGAGTACACCACCGGCTGGCCACGGGTCAGGAACATCAACTGGTGCGCGAGCTGGTCGCGTCGGAGGTGGCTGGCCGGGTCGGTGCCACCTGCGGCGATGAACGAGCCGATCCGGCCCATGTCGTGGTTGCCGAGGAAGGTGGTCAACCGGCCCGCGTCGGTGTTCCGGGCGGCGTAGAGGTCGTCGCGGGCGTACACGTCGGCGAGCGCCTTGGCCGATCCGGCGCCCGCGGTGAAGCCCCGTGCGGCCTCCTGGAAGGCGAAGTCGAGGGTGGCCGGCAGGCCACCCTGGCGGACGTAGCTGGAGCTGATCTCCGGGTCGGCGCTGTACACCTCGCCGAACATGAAGAAGTCCTTCTTGCCGGCCTTCTCGGCGGCCCGTTGGATGCCCTGGCTGAACTGCGGCCAGAAGTCCATGTTGACGTGCTTCACGGTGTCCAACCGGAACCCGTCGACACCGGTCGCGCCGATCCAGTCCCCGTACGCCTTGGTCAGGCCCCGGACCACCTCGGGACGCTCGGTCCACAGGTCGTCGAGGCCGAAGAAGTCGCCGTACTCGCTGTTCTCTCCGGCGAAGGTGGAGTCACCCCGGTTGTGGTACATGGTGGCGTCGTTGAGCCAGGCCGGGACCTTGACGCTCCCGTCCTCCGGTGCGGCGAAGGTCGGCGTGTACGGGAAGGACTCCTTGTCGACCGCCGGGAACGCGCGACTGCCGTCGGCGTAGTTGCGGTCCTCGAACGCCCGACCCTGCGCGTCGGTGTACGGCGAGGTCGCCTTGTCCACGTACGCGTACTTGTCCTCGGCGTACTTGATGACGTCGGCGGTGTGGTTGACGATCACGTCGAGGTAGATCTTGATGCCGCGCTGGTGGGCGAGCCTGACCAGGCGCTTCATCTCCTCCATGGTGCCGAAGTGCGGGTCCACCTGGGTGAAGTCGGTGATCCAGTAGCCGTGGTAGCCGGCCGAGATGTCGTTGCCGGCACCCTGCACCGGCCGGTTCTTGAAGATCGGGGCGAGCCAGATGGCGGTGGTGCCCATCCCCTGGATGTAGTCCAGTTTGTCGATGACGCCCTTGAGGTCACCGCCGTGGTAGAAGCCCTTGTCGGTGGGGTCGAGGCCGGTGCGCAGCCGGTCACCGGTGAGGCCACCGGTGTCGTTGCGGGGGTCTCCGTTGGCGAACCGGTCCGGCAGGACGAAGTAGAACTGCTCGGCGCGGCCGGGGTTGCCGCCGGCCTTCAGCAGCGCGTCGGCGCTGGGTTCGTCGCGCCACTGGGTCGCGCCGCTGACCGCGAGTGAGGCACGGTCGGACGGTTGAGGGCTCGCGGCGGCGGGCTGCACGGCGACCGGAGCGCCGGCGAGGGTGACGGTGAGCAGGGAGGTGAGGGCCAGCACTGCGGTACGCGGTATCGGCGGGGGTTTCATCGACGCCTTCCTCTGGTCGCTGATGGCCGCACGCTAACCCTTGCCGAAACATTCTGCAATACCTTGCAAACGTAGTCGCAACAAAGCAGCAACCTTGCGAAATCGCCGCTCAGAGACCGCCGCAGCGCACCCCGTCCACAGTGCACTCCCGTGGCGTGCTGGACGTCCGCTCCATGTGGAACCGCAGCGACACCGAACCGCCGGCCGACACCTCGACCCCGCTGACGTACGTGAAGCCGTCACCGCCCTGCCGGATCGTCCCCTGCGGGACGCCCTCCACCCAGGCGGTCACCAACCGTCCACCGGAGAACTCCAACCGCACCGTCCAGCCACGGCTCTGGGCGGACGTGTTCACCATCGCCACCTCGCCGATGAAGCCGCCGTCGAAGGTCTGCACCACCCGGTACCGCCCGGCCATCCCCGGCTGCCCCGGTGCCGCCCGGGTCGGCGACCGCGTCGCCGTCGGCAGCCCGGTCGCAGCGACCGTCGGAACCGCCGACGGTGAACCGGAACCGGCCGCGGCGCTCGGCGGCAGCCCGCTGGCCCGCCCGGACAACCCCGGCAGCACCGGCACCGGAGACGGCACCGTGGACGGCACCGACGTGGGCACGCTCGGCTCCGCCGCCACGGACGGCACCGGCAGCACCGGCGGCTGCGCGCCGTCCGGCGCCGGGCTGCGTCCCCGGTACGCGCCCAGCGCCACGAAGAGCAGGACCACCATCACGACGACACCGGCACCCACCACGATCCAGGGCGACGATGCGATCGCGACCGGACCGTGCGGCGGACGCGGAGCACGGCGGCGCATGCCGGACATGTACCTCCCTCAGCGGATCGTCCGCGCAGCGTAGCGATCGGCGGCCCGGGCCGGAAAGCCTCGGCCACGCGGCGTAGCGATCGACGCCCGCGCGGTGAGCCTCGGCCGTGCGCCGGCTGCTGCTCAACCGATCCGGCAGTCGACCCCGTTGATCGTGCACGTGAGCGGTCGCTGCGCCGACTCACCCAGGCCGACGCGCAGCCGCAGCGTCCGGGAGTCGCCCGGTTCCAGCGAACGGGTGCCGCGCACCACGAAGTTGCCGTCCCCGCGCCCCCGTACCGAGACGCCCGAGTCGTCAGCGACTCGCAGCGCCCAGGTGTCGTCGTCGAACGCCAACTCCACCTGCCAGTCCACCGACCGGCTCGACGGGTTGGCGACCGACAGGATCGCCGACTCCCCGTTCCAGCCGTTCGTGCCGACCTGGTACCGGGCGCTGACGGGGTCCTCCGCCGGTGTCGTCGGCGCGGACAGCACGCTCGTCCGCCCCGGCGTCGGCGAGCCGGTCGCCGTGGGCCGCGGCGACGGCGACCGACTGCTGCGTGACGGTCGCGGCGACGCCGAGCGTCGCTCCACAGCGGCCGGCGTCGGCCCGCCGGTGGTGGAGGCGCCGGCCGGCACGGTCGGCAGGAACGCCGGGGGCGCTGCCTGCGGCCCGGCCTCGCGCTCCCTGCCCCGGAACGACAACAGCGCCACCACCAGGAGCACCACCAGCGCGCACACACCGAGCAGCACCACGATCCACGGCACCGACACCAACACCCGCGCCGCCCGCGAATCTGCCGCACCGTCCGGCCGCACCGCCATCAGGTCTCCCCTCGTCCCCACCGACGCGACAGCGTAGCCAGCGCCGCGCGGGCCGGGAACCTGGCGGGTACGGATCGGGCCGACCGGCCCCGGTCGGTCAGCCCGTCCGGACGACCGTGCAGATCAGTGGCCCCTCATCGGAGGTACGCAACAGGTAGCGGTACCGCTCCCCGGGCACCGACTGCCCCCGCCTGTCCAGGAACTCCCACTCCACCGCCACCATCGTCAACAGCGCGGACACCGGCTGCACGTCCTCGATCCGGGCGTGGGCCGCGACCAGCTCGCGGTCCTGGTAGTCGGGCGCGGCGCCCACGAAGGACAGCGCCACCGCCGCCGCGGTGGTGAACGAGAAGCTGTACGTGTCGGCCACCACCAGACCCGGCAGGGCGTAACAGCCGGCGATGGCCGGCAGATCACCGGAGGTCAGCGCCACGCCGTACCGGTCGAAGAAGTCGGCCAACGTGTCAAGATCCGTGGAGGCGTTCACGGTCACAGCAATTGCCGGTCACCGCCCGGGTCAAACCTCAGCGCGGCGGCACCCGTACCTCGATCTCCGACCCCAACCGGGCGTCGGCGGTCAGACCGAGGTCGTCACCACTCCAGAACCGCCCCGGGTCGTACCAGTTCGGACGCCGCCCCGCCGGCAGCAACCCCATGGCCTCGTAGGTCACCGCCACCACCTCGGCGCAGTACGCCGTCTCCAGCGCCCGGTCCCGCTCGCCCGCCGATCCGATTGGGCTGGCAGGGATCGCCCGGTCCCGCTCGCCCGGCGATCCGGCCGGGCTGGCATTGGTCGCTGGGGTCGCTGGGGTCGCCGGGTTTCGCCGAGGTGCTGGCCGGCCGGGCAGGGGCAGCGCCAGCTTCGGCACCCGACCACGCACCCAGCGCCACGCCAACTGCGCTGTCGACGGGAACGGTGTGCCGTCCAACCGCGCGATCGTCCGCAGCACCGCCCGTTCCATCTCCCCGTCGGCGGGCGGGTCGAGCTGTCGCAGCCAGGCCCGTTGGCCGTACCGGTTGGCCCAGACGCAGACCGCGTCCCGCAGGTCGTGCAGCTGCACGCCGCGCTGGTGGGTGCCCGACCACAGGTCCGGCAACGACCTGCCCAGCTCCGCGTGCCACATCAGTGGCGGCATGTCGTCCAACACCACCGCCATCCCGACGTGGTTCACCGGGCTGTTGGTGGTGAACTGGATGGCCCGGTCCGGCACGCTGCGACCCCGGAAAACCCACACGTCACCGGTGCGGGTCAACTCGACGGCCTCGTCCAGGCTGATGCTCATGAGGGACTAGCCTAGGCCGATGCGGCAACGAATGCGGTGGTGGAAGGTTCTCGGGCTGGCCGGGCTCGCCGGCGTCGCGGCCTCCGGTGTGGTCATCGCGCGGGCCGAACGGCGTCGACGCGCGTACACCCCGGAGGAGATCCGGCAGCGGCTCCTGGAGCGGCACGCCCAGGCCAGCGACGCGGCGAAGCCCGTCGACCCCGCCTGACCGACCGTCCCCTGTAGATAATCGGCGGGGCAAGCCGGCGAGCCACCCGGCGGAAAGCCGGCCGGGCTAACGGGCGGAAAGCCCGGCGAGCCACCCGGCGGACAACCCGGCGGGCGAACGGGCCCGCGGCGTGACCCACGGGTGGGACCAGGTCCGGCCGAGTCGCCCGGTTCCGTCGGGCGCTGTCTCCCCGTGTCGACCCCGGTCGAGCGGGCGCAAATGGCGCAGACGGGCGTGATCCACTCGACCTTCAGGAAAACGCGGTATCCCCCGCACCGGAACAGCGCGGTTTTCAGGAACCCGAGTCGATCACACCGTTGCTCCGTCATGTCGGGGCATCCCCGCGGGCACCGGTGTCCGGTTTGGGTGGGGGTGTCGGGTGGTCGGGGCCACCGCGCGGGTGGAATCGGGGGCCGGGCCGGGTCGTTATACCTGGCAGATCACCGCGCCCCCGGCCGGCCGGTGGAGCAGCCGCCGGG
>NZ_JARVKT010000024.1:0-102760 GCF_029809455.1 Micromonospora sp. DH14
CCGACCCCTTCCGTTGATCATGAAGTTATTGCCCTGACACGCCGACGTGCAGGGCAATAACTTCATGATCGACCGGGTTCAGGGGCCGGGAGGCACTGTTAGTGGAAGAAGTGGCGGGTTCCCGTTAGGTACATCGTTACGTTGGCCTTCTTGGCCGCTTCGATGACCTCTTCGTCGCGGATCGAGCCGCCCGGCTGGACGATGGCGCGGACGCCGGCGTCGATGAGGATCTGCGGCCCGTCGGCGAACGGGAAGAACGCGTCCGAGGCGGCGACCGAGCCCCGGGCCCGGTCGGCACCGGCACGGGTGACCGCCAGCTGCGCCGAGTCGACCCGGTTGACCTGACCCATGCCGACCCCGACGGTGGCGCCGTCCTTGGCGAGCAGGATCGCGTTGCTCTTCACCGCGCGGACCGCCCGCCAGGCGAACGCAAGGTCCCGCAGCAACTCCTCGTCGGCGGCCTCACCGGTCACCAACCGCCAGTTGGCCGGGTCGTCACCGGGGGCGTCCACCCGGTCGGCGACCTGGGCCAGCACGCCACCGGTCACCTGCCGCACCTCCACCCGGGCCGGCGTCCAGGCCGGCGCCCGCAGCAGCCGGATGTTCTTCTTGCCCTGCAGCACCTCGACCGCGCCCTCGTCGAAACCGGGGGCGACCACCACCTCGGTGAAGATCTCGGCGACCTGCTGGGCCAGCTCGACCGAGACCGGCCGGTTGACAGCGATGACGCCACCGAACGCCGACACCGGGTCGCAGGCATGCGCCCGGCGGTGTGCCTCGGCGACGTCAGCGCCAATGGCGATGCCGCACGGGTTGGCGTGCTTGATGATCGCCACCGCCGGCTGGTCGGCGAAGTCGTTCGCGGCCCGCCAGGCGGCGTCCGCGTCGACGTAGTTGTTGTACGACATCTCCTTGCCGTGCAGCTGCTCCGCCTGGGCCAGCCCCGCCGGGGCGTCCGGGTCGACGTAGAGCGCTGCCGGCTGGTGCGGGTTCTCGCCGTAGCGCAGCACCGCCGACTTACGCAGCGCCGAACCGGTGAACGCCGGCCACGAGTCGTCGGCCGGCGCCAACTCGCGGGCGCACCACTGCGCGACGGCAACGTCGTACTCGGCGATGTCGGCGAACGCCCGCGCCGCCAGCGCACGACGCTGCGCCAGTGTGAAGCCACCCTCGCCGAGCGCGTCGACCAGCGCCGGGTAACCGGCCGGGTCGGTGAGCACGGCGACCGAGGCGTGGTTCTTGGCGGCGGCCCGCACCATCGCGGGGCCACCGATGTCGATCTGCTCCACGCACTCCTCGACGCCGGCGCCGGAGGCGACTGTCGCCTGGAACGGGTAGAGGTTGGAGACCAGCAGGTCGAACGCCGCCACGCCCAACTCGTCGAGCTGCGTGACGTGGGTGTCCTTGCGCAGATCCGCGAGGAGACCCGCGTGCACCTTCGGGTGCAGGGTCTTCACCCGGCCGTCGAGCACCTCGGGAAACCCGGTCACCGTCTCCACCGGCGTCACCGGCACCCCGGCGGCGGCGATGGTGCCCGCCGTGCTGCCGGTGGAGACGATCTCCACGCCGGCCGCGTGCAGGGCCCGGGCCAGCTCGGCCAGCCCGGTCTTGTCGTAGACGCTGACCAGCGCCCGCCTGATCGGGCGGCGCCCGTCCTGAGTGGGACTCACGGAACCGTGACCTTCCTTCCGGTGATGGTCCAGCCTTCGCGGACCAGGCGACCGACCTGCTCGACGAGCTGGCGCCGCTCGGCTTCCTTGATGCGCTCGGTGAGCGTGTCCACGTCGTCGTCGTCCAGCACCGGCACCGCGACCTGCGCGACGATCGGCCCGGTGTCCATGCCGGCGTCGACGAAGAAGAGGGTGGCCCCGGTGAGCTTCACGCCGTAGGCGAGGGCGTCACGCGGGCCGTGGATGCCGGGAAACGCCGGCAGCAGCGTGTTGTGGGTGTTCAGATAGCGGTCGCCGAAAGCGGCGAGAAAATGCGGACCGACCAACTTCAGGAAACCGGCCGAGATGACCAGGTCGGGTTGGTGCTTCGCGACGTGCGCGGTGAGCGCACGGTCCCAGGCCTCCCGGGTGTCGTGGTCGCGGACCCGCTCCACGAACGTCGGCACCCCCGCCGCCTCGGCCCGGTCCAGGCCCGCGATGCCGTCGCGGTCCGCGCCGACCGCGACGACCTGCGCGCCGTACGCGGGGTCGGCGGCGGCATCCAGCAGCGACTGAAGGTTGCTCCCGGAGCCGGAGATGAGGACGACGATGCGGGCGACAGACGCGGGCTCGGTCACCGGGTCACCCTATCGGCAGGTCAGGCACGCCCATCGGCTGGGCGGCACGCCGTCATCACCAGCGACCACGTGCCTCGACCCGGTACGCTGCCGCTCGCTCGGGCTGAACGCCGCACCGGCCCACACACCGCCCCTGATCCGGCACAACGAAGCGGCCGACAAGGGCTGTTCACGTGCTTTGGGAGAGATGTCCTCCCGCCGCATCACTGGGCATTGGGAGGACTGACCGCGATCATGGATGGAAACAAAGAGCACCAACTGACGGAACCCAGTTCAAGGAGCTTCTCGAATGCAGCCCGGTAACCCCGGTCAGGACCCGTACGGCCAGCAGCCCAACCAGGACCCGACCGCCCCCCAGCCGCCGGCCGCCCCGTACGGCCAGCAGCCCACCTCCGGCCAGCCGTACGGCCAGCAGCCCAACCAGGACCCGTACGCCGCACCGCAGGCACCGTACGGTCAGCAGCCGCCGTACCAGGACCCGTACGCCCAGCAGCAGCCCCCGTACGGCGCCCCGACGTACCCGAACGCCGGGTACCCGCAGGCGCAGGGGCAGAACAACACCCTCGGCCTGGTGTCGATGATCCTCGGTATCGCGTCGATCCCGCTGGTCTGCTGCCTGTACCTGGGCATCCCGGTCGGCATCGCGGGCATCGTGACCGGTTATCTCGCCAAGCAGAAGGTGGCGCAGGGCCAGGCCAACAACGCCGGCCAGGCCAAGGCCGGTCTGATCTGCGGCGCGGTCGGCGTCGGGCTGGGCATCCTGCTGCTCATCCTGAGCGTCGTGGCGCAGGTCAACCTGCCCACCCAGCCCTGACGGGCTCGGGTTCGACGGGGCGTTCCGGGTTCGCCCGGGGCGCCCCGCGCTCGTCTACTGTGCCGGCCGGCGGGTCAGCACGCGGGTGGCGGCGGCGCCGAGGAGCGCGCCGGCCGCGATGACACCGGCCGCGACCGCCCCGACCTGCCAACCCACCGGCCCGACCTGGGCCAGCCGACCGGCGCCGAGCGGCCCACCGGAGACCGCGGCGGCCGCACCGAGCACCACCCCGGCCACCGGCCCGGCCAACGCCGCCGGCGCCAGCAACTGGGCCCAGCGTGGGGCGGCCCGCTCCGGCCCGGCGAGTCGCGCCACCCGACGGGCGAGCAGCCAGCCGGCGACCATCCCGGCCAGCACCGGCACCGCGAGCAGCAGCGCTCCGAAGCCGTCCACCGGGCCGCGCGGCAGGCCAGCGAGCAGCGGCACGGCCGGCAGCGCGCCGACCGACACCTCGCTGGTGCGCACCGCGGTGTCGGTCCCGACCGCGAAGCCGGGCCCGAGCAGGTAACTGGTCGACCAGACCGCCGCGTTGGGCGCGTAGGCGACGCTGACCAGTGTGATGCCGGCCTGCCCGGCCACCCCGGTCCGGTACGCCCCGATCATGTCGGCCGCGTCGCCGCCGCCGGTGGCCACCGCCAGGCCGGCCGCGCCAGCGCCCGCGCCGAGCAGCAGCAGCCCGGCCACCAGACCGGTGCGCACACCGTCGCGCACCGGGCCGGGCAGCCATGCGACGAGCAGCCGGGTCACGGCGGTGATCCGGACTGCGCCGACCAGCGCGGCGAGTGTGCCGACCACCGCGAACGTGGCGCCCGCCCGGATCAGCGACACCTCCGGCCCGCCGGTGCCGACCAGCATCGCCGCGAGCGCGCCGAGCAGCGCGTACGCGATGCCGACCGCAGCCGCGGCGAGCAGTGCCCGACGGGGCGAGCGGGAGTCGCGAGCGCCGATCGCCCGACTGACGTGCACGCCGGCACGGGTCAGCCGCCAGAGCGCGAGCACTGTCAGCGCGAGCGGGGCGAGCCCGAGCGGGCCGGACTCGCTGCGCAGGGGCACGCCGTGCCCGAGCAGCCAGCCGGCCAGCGCGGTGCGCAGGGTGCCGGTCAGCGTGGTGGAGTCCGTGCCGAGCTGCACCAGGCCGAGCACGATGGCGACCGGCAGGTAGGAGGTGAGCGCGGCCCAACAGGCGGCCACCCCGGCGGCGACGGGCAACGGCGCGCGCCCGCGCGGCGACCCACCCGCGCGGGGCGCGGGCACCCGCCGGGCCGATGCGGCACGGTCGACCGGCCGGTCGTCGGCGCTCACACCGCCGGGACGGCTGGGACGGTCAGGGGTGACGGGGGACATCAGCTCTACTCTGGCACGTCGCGCGGGCGGTGGCAGTCCGTTAACCCCTCCTAAGGACCGCGAGTTCACCGAACCGGCGTCCTGCTCCTCTGGGCCGGTCTAGCCTCGGCCCAGAGGGGGCGCGAGTCGCCGCCACCCGGGACGGGGCCGCCGGCCGGCGTCCGGGCCGGCACGTCACCCATGACCGCTCGGAGGAAGTTGTGACGACGCCATACCCGCCTCCCCCGCCACCACCGGCGCAGGGACGCGACCGGACCACCCTCTGGGGCGTGCTGGGCATCGTGCTGGGGCTGATCTGCTGCGGCATCCTCGGCATCATCTTCGGCTACCTGTCCATCCGCGACGCCCGACGGTACGGGCAGTCGCCGTTGCTCGGTTACCTCGCCATCGCGTTCGGCGTGATCAACATCATCGGCGGCGCGATCCTGCGGGCAACCGGCAACTACCCGTTCTGGAACAACGACTGACCGGCGGCGAGCACAGGTACGCCGAAGGGGGTCGACCGCGACCGGTCGACCCCCTTCGTGTTGCCTGACCGGCTCAGCTGCCGGACATGATCTCCCGCATCAGCTTCGCCGTCTCGGTCGGCGTCTTGCCGACCTTGACGCCGACCGCCTCCAGCGCCGCCTGCTTCGCCTCGGCGGTGCCGGCCGAGCCGGAGATGATCGCCCCGGCGTGACCCATGGTCTTGCCGGGAGGCGCGGTGAAGCCGGCGATGTAGCCGACCACCGGCTTGGTGACGTTGGCCTTGATGAACTCGGCGGCCCGCTCCTCGGCGTCGCCACCGATCTCACCGATCATGACGATGGCGTCGGTCTCCGGGTCGGCCTCGAACGCCGCGAGGGCGTCGATGTGGGTGGTCCCGATGATCGGGTCACCGCCGATGCCGACGCAGGTGGAGAAGCCGATGTCACGCAGCTCGTACATCATCTGGTAGGTCAGGGTGCCGCTCTTGCTGACCAGACCGATCCGGCCGGAACCGGTGATGTCGGCCGGGATGATGCCGGCGTTGGACGCGCCCGGCGAGGCGATGCCCGGACAGTTCGGCCCGATGATCCGGGTCCGCTCGCCCTGCGCCACGTTGTACGCCCAGAACGACGCGGTGTCGTGCACCGGGACGCCCTCGGTGATCACCACTGCCAGCGGGATCGCGGCGTCGATCGCCTCGACCACGGCGGCCTTGGTGAACTGCGGCGGCACGAAGATGACGGTGACGTCGGCCCCGGTCTCGGCCATCGCGTCCGCCACGGACGCGAAGACCGGCAGCTCGGTGCCGTCGAAGTCGACGGTCTGGCCCGCCTTGCGCGGGTTGACGCCGCCCACCACGTTGGTGCCGGCGGCCAGCATCCGCCGGGTGTGCTTGGAACCCTCGGAACCGGTCATCCCCTGGACGATGACCTTCGAGTCCTTGGTCAGCCAGATAGCCATGATCAGACCCCCGCAGCTGCCAGCTCGGCGGCCCGCTCGGCCGCACCGTCCATGGTGTCCACCCGCTGCACGAGCGGGTTGTTCGCGCTGTCCAGGATCGCCCGGCCAGCCTCGGCGTTGTTGCCGTCGAGCCGGACGACGAGCGGCTTGGTGACCCGCTCGCCGCGCTGCTCCAGCAGGGCCAGCGCCTGGATGATGCCGTTGGCGACCTCGTCGCAGGCGGTGATGCCGCCGAAGACGTTGACGAAGACGCTCTTCACGGCCGGGTCGGAGAGCACGATCTCCAGCCCGTTCGCCATCACCGCGGCGCTCGCGCCACCGCCGATGTCGAGGAAGTTGGCCGGCTTGACGTTGCCGTGCCGCTCACCGGCGTACGCGACCACGTCGAGGGTCGACATGACCAGACCCGCACCGTTGCCGATGATGCCGACCTCGCCGTCGAGCTTGACGTAGTTGAGGTCCTTGGCCTTGGCGGCCTGCTCCAGCGGGTCCACAGCGGCCTGGTCGACCAGGGCCTCGTGGTCCGGGTGCCGGAACGCCGCGTTCTCGTCCAGGCTGATCTTGGCGTCGAGCAGCAGCATCCGACCGTCGCCGTTCTTGGCGAGCGGGTTGACCTCGACCAGGGTGGCGTCCTCGGCGACGAACGCCTGCCACAGACCGACGGCGATCTCGACCACCTGGTCGGCGACAGCGGTCGGGAAGCCGGCAGCGGTCACGATCTCGCGGGCCTTGGCCTCGTCCACGCCCTTCACGGCGTCGATCGGGGCCTTCGCGACCTTGTCGGGGGTGTCGGCGGCGACCTGCTCGATGTCCATGCCGCCGGCGACGCTGGCGATGCAGAGGAAGGTGCGGTTCGCCCGGTCGAGCAGGTACGAGAAGTAGTACTCCTCGGCCACGTCCGCGGTCACGGTGATCATGACCTTGTGGACGGTGTGACCCTTGATGTCCATGCCGAGGATGTCGGTGGCCCGAGCCACCGCCTCATCCGGGCCCTCGGCCAGCTTGACGCCGCCGGCCTTACCTCGGCCGCCGACCTTTACCTGCGCCTTGACGACCACACGGCCGCCGAGGCGTTCGGCGATCGCGCGGGCCTCTTCCGGGGTAGTGGCGACGCCGCCGGCCAGCACGGGCAAGCCGTGCCGCTCGAACAGGTCCCGCCCCTGGTACTCGTACAGGTCCACGATTGCGCGTCCCGTCCCGTCTCCGCGGCGCGCCGTCGCGCCGCCACCAGCGTTCAGAAAACAGTTTGACGCCTGTCATCAGTTGAAACAGGCCATTGGCCGCAGCCTAGCGAGGTCGGCACCGCCGGCAACCGAGCGGGTGCACGGTGTGCGGTAATGCACAACCGGACATCAGGTGTGGCCGGTTTCCGGTCATCACCCGGGTGACATCCACCGTCCGAGCGATGTTGTCCGGCTTGCGTAACCCTGCCGTGGGGGCGTCGTTGAGTCAGATGTCGGAGCGCTGAACAGCGCAATGACGGGAGACGGCCGATGCCCTGTCGGTCGAGGGGTGGCGGCGGGGCATCGTGCATAGAGGGGCCGGACGTGTGAGGGGTGCGTCCGGCCCCTCCCCCGTGCCCAGATCCGATCGCCCGGCGTGTTTCTCAGGAAACCGGCTGGGCCACGTTCTGCCGGACCCAGTCGACAATCCCCTGAGTGGTGGCGCCCGGCGTGAAGATCTTCGCCACGCCCAGCTTCTCCAACTCGGGAATGTCGCCGTTCGGAATGATGCCGCCGCCGAACACGACGATGTCGCGGGCGTCCCGCTCAGCGAGCAGTTCCAGCACCCGCCGGAAGAGCGTCATGTGCGCGCCGGAGAGCACGGACAGGCCGACCGCGTCGGCGTCCTCCTGGATGGCGGTTTCCACGATCTGCTCGGGGGTCTGGTGCAGGCCGGTGTAGACGACCTCCATCCCGGCGTCCCGCAGGGCGCGCGCGACGACCTTCGCGCCTCGGTCGTGGCCGTCCAGGCCAGGCTTCGCGACGACGACCCGGATACGAGAGCTCATCAGCGCACACCTTTCACCGGCTTGACCGCCTTCACCTTAACGAACGGTAACCCGGCGGGCCCGGCCCGGGAAATCCGGGCTCCGTCACCGGCCGTTACCCGGCGCAGCCGCCCGGCAACCCGGGGTCCTCAGGCCGCGAACCCTCCCGCCACCTCCTGGGCAGTGCCGTCGACGGCATCCCGGCGCGGTGCGGAGTCAAGCCGGACGAGTCCGCCGGAACGGTCACGCTCGGCGACGAACGGGCAGCGACGGGGGCACCGTTCGGCGTCGCGATGCATGACAATCATGGACGCAAACGGACAGATCGACACGCCAATTTCTCGCTCTAGCTTGTGACTCGCCTGGCGAATGGCTAACGTGTCCACGGTTGTCATCAGGTCCATGGACGGGTGACGACGCGGTCAGCGGACGTTCACTGGAACTTCAGAGGACGCCCACCGGCCGCTTCGGAACCCCGACAACGGAGGGTGTGCGTGCGCCAGCGCCTGTCGTCTGAGCCCGATCGATATCGCGGTCGCCGCCGCGTACCCACCCCACCCCGCAGCCGTTACGCCGCTGTCGTCACCACCGCGTTCGTCGGTGCCGGCATCGTGGCCCTCGGCGCGAGCGCCCTGCCGGACGCCAAGGACGTCAGCCCGTCGGTCCTCGACGAGCTCAAGCAGGCGTCGGTCACCAGCCAGGACGCCGCCGCCCGTTCGGAGAACGCCGACCGCGCCTCCCGGGACAGCCGCAAGGAGGACAGCGCCGAGCCCGAGGTCTGGCTGCTGCCGCTGCAGGGCTACGACTTCAACTCCCCGTACGGGATGCGCTGGGGCAAGCTGCACACCGGCGTCGACCTGGTCGCCGCCGAGGGCACCCCCTATGTGGCGATCCACGACGGCCTGGTCACCAAGGCCGGCTGGTTCGGCGGGTACGGCAACGCGGTGATCGTCCAGCACGCCGACGGCAGCGAGGCCATCTACGGCCACTCCTCCGCGGTCAGCGTGAAGGAAGGCCAGCAGGTCAAGGCGGGCGACCAGCTCGGCCTGGTGGGTCAGACCGGCCACGCGTACGGCACCCACCTGCACCTGGAGATCCATGTCAAGGGGCAGCCGAAGGACCCGGTGCCGTTCCTCCAGGAGCGCGGAGTGGACATCAAGCTGCAAGTCGAGGCAATTTACAGCGAGGTAGCCGCCTCCTGACGCTTCGTCACGACCGTTGGCCGCCCGGATCTGTCGATCCGGGCGGTTTTTCGTGCGGCGGCCCTGGCTGATGTATCCCGGGTCACAGCGGCGATTGTGACCGACGACACGGGCAAACATGATCACTTTTCCGGAAGTAGTGCACCAGAGCGGGTCATATCCGGGCAGCCGGCCGTCCGTTGGTGCTCCGGCCGTTCGGTCCCCGCGCCTGCCGCAACTCGGCCCGACACCAGTATTTCGAGGTCAAGTGCCCCTCGACTGTGAAGGTCCGCCGTGCAGGAAGACAGCCCCGTCCAGAACGAGAACACCCCCGACACCGCGCAGCCGCGGCGCACCGGCCGACGGAACCGCCTCATCGTGCTCGGAGCCGCCGCCCTGGTAGCCCTCGGCCTCGGTGGAGTCGCCGTCGCCACCAGCGGCACCGACCACCCGGCGCCCGCCGCCGTCTCCCTCGACACCCAGTCCCGGGCCGAGGCCGCGAGCCGGGCCGACCGCTCGGTACGCGAGTCGAGCGCGCCGGCCACCCCCTCGATCAGCCCGACGCCGAGCCCGTCCGCGGTCAGCGCCAGCCCGACCCCCAGCAGGACGGCCGCCGCGAAGGCCAAGCCGAAGCCGAAGACCACCAAGCCCGCGCCCGCCTGGGTCGACCCGATGCCGGGCGCAGCCGTCACCTCCTGCTACGGGCAGCGCTGGGGCACCCTGCATGCCGGTATCGACCTGGCGCTGCCCTCGGGTACGCCGATCCGCGCCGCCGCCGCGGGCACCGTGACCCAGGCCGGCGACGCCTCCGACGGGTACGGCAACTCGGTCTTCGTCGACCACGGCAACGGCTACCTGACCCACTACGCCCACCAGAGCCGCATCGCGGTCACGGTCGGCCAGAAGGTCAAGGCGGGGCAGGTCATCGGCTACGAGGGCGCCACCGGCGACGCCACCGGCCCGCACCTGCACTTCGAGGTGCACCAGGGCATGTGGAACCAGATCGACCCAGCCCCGTTCATGCGAGCCCACGGCGTAAACCTGGGCTGCTAACCCCACCCCCACCCCGCTGCGCCGATCTTGCACTTTCTGTGGCGACATAACGGGCACAAGCCCTCATGTCGACAACCGCAAGTGCAAGATCGGCGCGGAGTAGGGGGTCAGAGCTTGTCGACCGGGGCGTGCCGGAGCACCAGCCACATGGTCTGGTCGCCGAAGTCGATCTGCGCGCGGGCGCCCGGGCCGTGGCCCTCGACGGCGAGCACCCGGCCCAGCCCGTAGCGCTGGTGGTTGACCCGGTCGCCCGCTGACACCTTCGGCCCCTGCGGCAGCTCGCTGGCCGTGGTCAGCCGGCTGGCGTCCACGCCGAGCCGTTGGGCCAGCTGCGCCGCCTTCGGCGTGCCACCGGTGAAGGTGCCACGGCCGCCGGGCGCACGGTCCGCACGACCGCCGACGCCACCGCCCCCGCCGGCCCACGAGGTGTACGACCCCTCGGTGCGCTCCCAGTGCACCAACTCGGTCGGCAGCTCCTCCAGGAAGCGCGACGGCGGATTGTAGGACGGCTGCCCCCACGCCGAGCGGGTCACCGCCCGGGAGAGGTAGAGCCGCTGCCGGGCGCGGGTGATGCCGACGTACGCCAGCCGGCGCTCCTCCTCCAGCTCGCGGGTGTCGCCCAGCGAGCGCAGGTGCGGGAAGACGCCGTCCTCCAGCCCGGTCAGGAAGACCACCGGGAATTCCAGCCCCTTGGCGGTGTGCAACGTCATCAGGGTGACCACGCCCTGGTGGTCGGGGTCGTCAGACGGGATCTGGTCGGCGTCGGCGACGAGCGCCACCTGCTCCAGGAAGCCGGCCAGGGTGGCCCGCTCCCCGTCGGCGCCCAGCGCCTCGATCCGCTCGGTGTACTCCCGGGCGACACTGACCAGTTCCTGGAGGTTGTCCACCCGCCCGGCGTCCTGCGGGTCCAGGCTCTCCTCCAGCTCGGTGAGGTAGCCCGAGCGGGTCAGCAGCGCCTCCAGCACCTCCTCCGGGGTGCCGGTCTCGGCCAGCTCACGGGCGCCGTCGAGCAGCGCCACGAAGTCGGCGATGCCGTTCGCCGCCCGGCTGGAGATGCCCGGCGCCTCCCGGGCCCGGCGCAGCGCCGCGCCGAAGGAGATCCGGTCACGGCTGGAGAGCGCCTCGACACACGCCTCGGCCCGGTCGCCGATCCCCCGGCGCGGGGTGTTGAGCACCCGCCGCAGGCTCACCGTGTCGTCGTCGTTGACCACCGAACGCAGGTACGCCAGGGCGTCGCGGACCTCCTTGCGCTCGTAGAAGCGCACCCCGCCGACCACCTTGTAGGGCAGGCCGACGCGGATGAACACCTCCTCGAAGACGCGGGACTGGGCGTTGGTGCGGTAGAAGACCGCCACATCGCCGGGGCGCGTCTCGTCGGCGTCGACCAGCCGGTCGATCTCCCGGGCCACCCAGTCGGCCTCGGCGTGCTCGGTGTCGGCCACGTAGCCGACGATCTGCTCGCCGGCGCCGGCCTCGCTCCACAGCCGCTTGGGTTTGCGGGAGGTGTTGCGGTCGATCACCGCGTTCGCCGCGTTGAGAATCGTCTGGGTGGAGCGGTAGTTCTGCTCCAGCAGGATCGTCCGGGCGTCGGTGAAGTCCCGTTCGAACTCCAGGATGTTGCGGATCGTCGCACCCCGGAACGCGTAGATCGACTGGTCGGCGTCGCCGACCACGCACAGCTCGGCGGGCGCCAACCCGTCGGTGCCGGAGACCAGCTCCTTGATCAGGACGTACTGGGCATGGTTGGTGTCCTGGTATTCGTCCACCAGCACGTGCCGGAACCGCCGCCGGTAGCTCTCCGCGACGTGCGGGTGGGACTGGAGCAGGTGCACCGTGGTCATGATCAGATCGTCGAAGTCCAGGGCGTGCGCCTCACGCAACCGGCGCTGGTAGAGCGTGTACGCCTCGGCCAGCGCCCGCTCGTTGGGGCCGGTGGCCCGCGCCGCGAACTGCTCCGGGTCGACCAGCTCGTTCTTGAGGTTGGAGACCTGGGCGGCGAGCCCTCGCGCCGGGTAGCGCTTCGGGTCGAGGTCCAGTTCGCGGGTCACCAACTGCATCAGCCGGCGGGAGTCGTCCGCGTCGTAGATGGAGAACGTCGACTTGAGGCCGGCGTGCTCGTGCTCGGCGCGCAGGATCCGCACGCAGGCCGAGTGGAACGTCGACACCCACATCAGGCGGGCCCGGGGGCCCACCAGCGCGGCGACGCGCTCCTTCATCTCGCCGGCGGCCTTGTTGGTGAAGGTGATCGCGATGATCTCACCGGGATGCACGTCCCGAGCGGCGAGCAGGTAGGCGATCCGGTGCGTGAGCACCCTGGTCTTGCCGGACCCGGCGCCGGCCACGATCAGCAGCGGCGAGCCGGCATGGCTGACGGCGTCGCGCTGCGGCCCGTTCAGCCCGTCGAGGAGCTGCTGCGGATCGAGACGCGCGGCGGCCGCCCCGGGTCGGTGCGGGCGGGCCGGCGCGGACTCCGGCGCAGGCGGGGACGCGGGGATGTCGAAGAGAGGATGCATCGCCCGACAAGTCTATGCCGCCGGCCGGACACTGTGCCTTCGGCGCTCAGCGGCTCGTGCCCGCCGGCGCGCACCACCACCGGGTGCGCCCACCGTCGGGAAAGCTGCCCTTCTCGACCCGGATTGCTTGCGCACCGGGCAACGGCGTGGGCATACTCGACGGCGTGATCGCTGCGCGTTACTACTTTTACTATGGCACCGGGAGTCCGGCTGTCGTAGGTCGCGCCTGATCGATTCAGACCTGCTAAAGCCCCGGGCTCCTGGAGTCCGGGGCTTTTTCCGTCCCAGGTTCCGGGCACCGGGCACCACACTGCGAGAGGTACCCGATGATGACAGACGTGATGGAGCAGAGCGGCGGCCCGACCCGACCGGGGCAGCCCGCAGCGCAGGGGGCTGGGCCGGTGGCGGCCACAGCGGCGACGGGTGGAAACACCGAGCCGGCCGAGCAGCAGACCGGCACCGAGGAGCCGTCCGCCTCCGCGCGGATCGTGCAGATCAGGGAACGGATCGACGAGATCGACAACGCGTTGGTCACGCTCTGGCAGGAGCGGGCCGCGTTGTCCCAGGAGGTCGGGGCGACCCGGATGGCGTCCGGTGGGACCCGGCTGGTGCTCTCCCGGGAGCGGGAGATCCTGGAGCGGTTCCGGGTCGCGCTCGGCGCCGACGGCACCCAGTTGGCCCTGCTGCTGCTCCGCGCGGGCCGCGGCCCGCTGTGAGCCACACCGGCCGGCGGTCGGGTCACCCGACGCACTGACCATGGCTGCGTGCAGCACTCGTCCACGGGTCACTGACAGACGAAACCGCCTGCCGTCGTCGTGGTGACGGCGGCAGGCGGTTTCGGTGACTCACACCTCGTGGGTGGCGACGATCTCGCGCTTCTCCGCGAAGTGGCAGGCGCTCGGGTGGTCCGAGCCCGACCGGATCTCCAGCAGCGGGACCTGCTCGGCACAGACGTCCTGCGCCTTCCAGCAGCGGGTCCGGAACCGGCAGCCCGAGGGCGGGCTGATCGGCGACGGCACGTCACCCGTGAGCCGGATGATCGTCTTGTGGTGCCGCTGCGTCGGGTCCGGCACCGGCACCGCGGAGAGCAGAGCCTGGGTGTACGGGTGGGTCGGCCGCTCGTAGATCTCGTCCTCGGTGCCGATCTCCACGATCTTGCCGAGGTACATCACCGCGACCCGGTCCGAGAGGTGGCGGACCACCGACAGGTCGTGCGCGATGAAGACGTACGACAGCCCGAACTCGCCCTGAAGCTGCTCCAGCAGGTTCATGACCTGGGCCTGGATGGAGACGTCCAGCGCCGACACCGGCTCGTCGCAGACGATGATCTCGGGCCGCAGCGCGAGCGCACGGGCGATGCCGATGCGCTGACGCTGACCGCCGGAGAACTGGTGCGGGTACCGGTTGATGTGCTCCGGGTTGAGCCCGACCAGGTCGAGCAGCTCCCTGACCTTGGCCCGGCGGCTGCCCTTCGGCGCCACCTCCGGGTGGATCTCGAACGGCTCACCGAGCAGATCACCGACGGTCATCCGCGGGTTCAGCGACGTGTACGGGTCCTGCATGACCAGCTGGATCTGCCGGCGCAGGCGCCGCAGCGCGCCACCGGAGAGCTTGGAGATGTCCTGACCCTTGTAGACGACGCTGCCTTCGGTCGGCTTCTCCAGGTTCATCAGCACCCGGGCGAGCGTCGACTTGCCGCAGCCGGACTCGCCGACCACGCCGAGCGTCTCGCCGGCGCGCAGATCGAAGGAGACCCCGTCGACCGCCTTGACCTGACCGACGGTCTTCTTGAACACCACACCCTGCGTCACGGGGTAGTGCTTGACCAGGTCACGGACCTCGAGGATGTTCTCAGACACGGTTCACCAGCTCCTCGGCGAAGTGGCAGGCGCTGGCCCGGGCATTGCCCACCTGCAGCAGCGGCGGGAGCTTCTCCCGACACACCGGCTGAGCCATGGGGCAGCGCGGGTTGAACGGGCAGCCCGGCGGGATGTTCATCAGGTTCGGCGGGAGGCCCTTGATCGTCCGGAGCTGCTGCCCCTTCTCGTCCATCCGCGGGATCGAGTCGATCAGACCCATCGTGTACGGGTGCGCCGGCTTGGCGTACAGGTCGTACACGTCCGCTTCCTCGACGATCCGGCCCGCGTACATGACCGCGATCCGGTCCGCGACGTCGGCGACCACGCCGAGGTCGTGGGTGATCAGGATCATTCCCATCTGCCGCTCACGCTGGAGCTCGGCCAGCAGGTCCATGATCTGGGCCTGCACGGTCACGTCGAGAGCGGTGGTCGGCTCGTCCGCGATCAGCACCTCCGGGTCGAGCGCCAGCGACATCGCGATCATCGCGCGCTGCCGCATACCGCCGGAGAACTGGTGCGGGTAGTTGTTGAACCGACCCTTGGCGTTCGGGATCTTGACCTGGTCGAGCATGTCGATCGCGCGCTTCTTGGCCTCCGCGCGGCCCATGCCCCGCCGGACCCGGAACTGCTCGGCGATCTGGAACCCGACGGTGAAGACGGGGTTCAGCGCGGAGAGCGCGTCCTGGAAGATCATCGCGATGCCCTCGCCGCGGATGCGGCGGCGCTCCTCGGCGGCCATGCGCAGCATGTCCTTGCCGTGGAAGCGGACCTGCCCACCGGTCACGAAGCCCGGCGGCGTGTCGAGGATGCCCATGATGGTCTGCGCCGTGACGCTCTTACCGGAGCCGGACTCGCCGAGCACGGCGAGGGTCTCCCCCGCGTCGACGTGGTACGTGACCCCGTTGATGACCTTTGCGACGCCGTCCCGGGTACGGAACTCCACCCGCAGGTCGTCGACCTCGAGCAGCCGACCGGAGGGACGCCCGGACCCGCCGGATCCCGGCGCTGACTGCTCGGACACGAGAATGTCGGACAACTGGATCTCCCCTAGCGGAGTTTCGGATCGAGGGCCTCGCGGACCGACTCACCGAGCATCACGAAGCTCAGCACTGCGGTGACGAGGAACGCGGCGGGGAAGAACACCAGCCCCGGCGCGACCCGGACGAACTGCTGCCCATCACTGATCATGATGCCCCAGGACACCACCGGCGACTTCAGACCGACGCCCAGGAACGACAGCGTGGCCTCGGCGCCGATGAACGAGCCGACCATGATCGTGCCGTAGACCAGCAGCGGGGCCAGGCAGTTCGGCAGCAGGTGCTTGAGGATGATCCGGCCGGTGCCGGCACCCAGTGCGCGGGCCGCCACGATGTAGTCGGCCTCCTTGGTGGCGAGCACCGAGGAGCGCATCAGCCGCATCACGACCGGCCAGCTCAGCACGATCAGCGACGCGATCACCAGACCCATGATCTGGGCCTTGCTGTTACCGGAGCCCGACCCGTTGAACGTGGTCAGGATGACGATCGCGCCGAGCACGAACGGCAGACCGAAGAAGACGTCGGCGATCCGGCTGAGCAGCGCGTCCACCCAACCACCGCGGTAGCCGGAGATGATGCCCATCGTTCCGCCGATGAGCAGGGTGCCCAGCACGGAGAGCACGGCGACCACGACGGAAGCCCGTGCGCCGTAGATGACCCGGGCGTAGACGTCACGGCCCTGCACGTCGTAACCGAACCAGCCGTTGGCGGACGGCTTGTCGAGGCTGCGGGACAGCGAACCGTTGATCGCGTCGCCCGGGGCGAAGAGCGCCGGGAAGGCCGCCATCAGCAGGAAGATCAGGATCAGCGTGGCCGAGATCCAGAACAGCGGCTTGCGCCGCAGGTCACGCCAGGCGTCGGCGAGCAGGCCGCGCGGCTTCTCGTTGCTCTGCGGCTGGCCCGCGGTGGCGGGGGCGGCGGAGTCGGTCGGGTGTGCGCCAGGGGTGCTGACGATCGATGCGGTACTCGGGTCACTCATATCGGATCCTCGGGTCCAGGGCGGCGTAGAGCAGGTCAACCAGCAGGTTCATCACGAGATAGACCAGCACCAGGACGACCACGATTCCTACCACCGTGGCGCTTTCCTTGGTGATGATCGCCCGGAAGACCTGGCGGCCGATTCCGTTGATGCCGAAGATTCCCTCGGTGACGATCGCGCCACCCATCAGGGCACCGAGGTCGGTGCCGAGCAGGGTCACCACTGGGATGAGCGAGTTGCGCAGCAGGTGCACACCCACCACCCGGCGCATCGGCAGGCCCTTGGCGATGGCGGTACGCACGTAGTCCGCGCGACGGTTCTCGGCGATGCTCGTTCGTGCCACCCGGGCGATGTACGCCACTGACGCGCTACCGAGCACGAAGCCCGGCACGATCAGCTCGGACCACCGCATCTCCGAGGAGACGGTCGGCTTGATGATGCCCCACTGCACGCCCAGCAGCCACTGCAGCACAAAGCCGACCACGAAGACCGGCAGCGCGATCAGGAAGAGGGTGGAGACCAGGACCAGGTTGTCCAGGAAGCCGTTACGCCGCAGGCCGCTCAGCACGCCGGCACCGAGGCCGATGATCGCCTCGATGGCCAGCGCCACGAGCGCCAGCTTCAGCGTGTTCGGGTACGAGGTCATGATGATGTCGCTGATCTCGCGCTGCGAGAAGGTCTGACCGAAGTCGCCCTGGAGCAGGTTCTTCATGTAGCTGCCGTACTGCACGAAGACGTTCTGGTCGAGGTGGTACTTCTCGGTCATGAAGGCGATGTACTGGTCCGGGCAGCGACGCTCACCGCACTTGCCGGCGAACGGGTCACCGGGGACGGCCCAGACGAGCCAGTAGATCAGGAACGTCGTACCGATGAAGACCGGCACGAGTTGGAGCAGCCGTCTCAACAGATAACGGCCCATGGGGTGGTCCTCCAGACAGGGGGCGCGTCGGACGGCCGACACGGTGGTGACAACGTGCGAGTGGAGCGTTGTGACACCCACTCGCGGAACGGCCCCGGGTCGGGCTCACCGGATGTGGCGAGCCCGACCCGGGGTCAGACCGTTCGGATCAGAGCTCGACCGAGGTGATGTCGATCTCGCCGACGTTGTTCAGCTCGAGCTTCTTGATCTTCTCCGAGTGGCCGGACTGCTGGCCGTAGAAGTAGACCGGGATGCTCGGGACGTCCTGGTCGACCTTCTCGACGGCCTTGGCGAACGCCTCGTGCGAGGCCTCCAGGCTCGGCGCGCCGCTGGCCTGCTTGGCCAGCGCGTCGACCTCGGGGTTGCTGTACAGACCGTCGTTGGAGGAACCGCCGGTGATGAAGAGCGGGTTGACCCAGTTCTCCACGTCCGGGTAGTCCTGCTGCCAGGCGGCACGGTACGGGCCGGTCATCTTGTGGGCGTTGATGTTCTGGCGGAAGACCGCGAAGGTCGGCACGCCCTCAGCCCGCGCGTTGATGTTGAGGTTGGTCTTGATCTGCTGCGCGACGGCGTCCATCCAGTCCTTGTGGGCGGAGTCCGCGTTGTAGTAGAAGACCATCTCACCGGTGAAGCCACCGGCCTCGGCGAGCAGCGTCTTGGCCGTCTCCGGGTCGAACTTGCAGGCGGTGCAGTTGCCCGGCTTGGCGCCCGGGGTCAGCGGGTTCGCCCAGCTGTCGGCCGGCTTGCGGGTGCCGAAGAAGATCTTGTCCGAGATCTCCTGCCGGTTGACGGCGAGGGACACGGCACGACGCAGCTTCGGGTTCTGGAAGCGCTTGTCGTAGATCGGGAACGCGATGAACGCGGTCGACGGCGTGACGGTGTTGCGGCCCCGGTCACCGAGGTCGGTCTTCCACTTGTCACCGGCGAGCGCCGAGGTGGGAACGACCTCCATGAAGTCGAGGTTGTTCGCCAGCAGGTCGGCGTAGGCGGCGTTGTCGTCCTGGTACAGCTTGACGTCGACGTCCTTGATCTTCATCTTGTCGCGAAGATTGTAGTCGTCGAAGCGCGTCAGCTTGATGAGGGCGTTGTCATCCCACGACACGAACTTCACCGGGCCGTTGCCGATCGGCTTGCGGCCGAACTCCTCGGGCTTCTGGGTGAAGAATGCGTCCGGCAGCGGCATGAACGCGCTGTAGCCGAGCTTGGTCGGGAAGACCGCGGTCGGCGCCGCCAGGGTGACCTCGAAGGTCTGCTCGTCGATGACCTTCAGGCCGGACAGCTTGTCGGTCGACGGCGTCGGGGCCTTCTTCGGGCCGTCCGGGCCGTCCGGGTCCGAGGTGTAGGTCTGGTCGAAGCCCGCGATGTCGGCGAAGAAGGTGCCGTTCTGCGCGCCGTTCGGCGAGTAGGCGGCCCAGTTCCAGGCGTCGACGAAGTTCTTCGCCTTGACCTCGGTACCGTCGTGGAACTTGGTACCGGCCTTGATCTTGATCGTGAAGACCTTGGAGTCCGTGGTGTTGATGGACTCCGCCAGCGCGTTACGCGGGGCCCCACCGTCGTTCGGGTACTCGACCAGGCCGGTCCACAGCCAGTCGACAATCTTCCCGCCGCCGGTCTCCGTGGTGTTCGACGGGACCAGCGGGTTCTCCGGCTGGACGCCGTGCACAACGATCGAGCCGTCCGCGCTGGCGGCAGTATCGCCGTCGCCGCCGCTCGAGCAACCGCTCGCGACAAGCGCGGCAGCCGCGCTGAGCGCGATGGCGCTCGTCGCCCGCTTCGAGACTCTCATTCCGAGGGGCCTCCTCTTTCTAACCAGGTTCCGTCGTGGGTTTCACGCACGTTTGGGGGTGACACCGCCCGACCACCCCGGGGCGCGGGTCGCCGGGACCACAGGGAAGTTGGGGACACCCCTGATGTTCCGATCCGCCGGGCTCCCTCACCAACGAGGCGCGACACGACGCAACCGACACAGCCACGGGCCGCCGTGATCGGCAGAATCGTGGTCGTGGGGCGTACGGAGTGCCACACACCGATGGTGAGGTGCTGCCACTGTGACACCCACTGGCCGCTTCCGTGAAGGTGCCGTTATCAAGCCGTTAGTTGCCCGCCACGTTGCCGATACTTGAAAAATGATCATAAAACGGTCGCCGCAGGCAGCGTTGAGCAGGAAATACGTTGCACCGCCCGAACACCAGGCCTCAGCCCGTGCGCGCCCCCGCGGTCACCCCGGCCCGGTGGGACGTCCGTCACCACTCATGTTTCGAGCCATCCGGATGAGGGTGCCCGGGGCTACCCGGCCACGATCACCGGCTGGGTGGACGAGGGCGCGCCGGACGTTTCTCTGATCCTCGCCGCTGGCGAGGCACGTCAGACGAGCCGACGATCCGCCGCCCAGCGGGAGAGCTCGTAACGGTTGGACATCTGGAGCTTGCGCAGCACGTTGGACACGTGTGTCTCCACCGTCTTGATGGAGATGAACAGCTCCTTGGCGATCTCCTTGTACGCGTACCCCCGGGCCAGCAGCCGCAGCACCTCCCGCTCACGGTTGGTGAGCTGGTCCAGCTCCGGGTCGGCCACCGGGGCGTCCGGCCGGGCCGCGAAGGCGTCCAGCACGAACCCGGCCAGCCGTGGGCTGAACACCGCGTCGCCGTCGGCCACGCGACGGATCGCGGCGGCCAACTCGTCCGGGGAGATGGTCTTGGTGACGTACCCCCGGGCACCGGCACGGATCAGCCCGATCACGTCCTCCGCCGCGTCGGAGACGCTCAACGCCAGGAACTTGACCTGCGGATGGGTACGCCGCATCGCCTCCAGCACCGCGCGACCGCCACCGTCGGGCATGTGCACGTCGAGCAGGACCACGTCCGGGCCGACGGCGGCGATCCGGGTGACCGCCTCGGCCACCGTGCTCGCCTCGCCCACCACCTCCACGTGGGCGCCCAACTCCGCGCGCACACCGGCCCGGAACATGGCGTGATCGTCCACCAGGAACACCCGCAGCCGCTCGGGGCGGGCATCCGCCGGGTCGAGGTGCTCGGTCGACTGCTCGGCCATGGTCATCTGTTCCTCTCCGCTGCGGACGAGTCCCGGGAGATCGGCAGGATCAACCGGACCTCGGTCCCCTCCCCCGGGCCGGACCGGATTTCGGCCCGTCCGCCGTGCCGCTTCATCCGCCCGATGATCGAGCCGCGTACGCCGTGCCGGTGGTCCTCCACGGTATCCGGATCGAAGCCCTTCCCCCGGTCCCGGACGAAGACGCTGACCTGATCCGGCTCCACCTCGGCGTAGAGCGACACGGTCTGCACGCCGGCGTGCCGGGCCGCGTTCACCAGCGCCTCGCGGGCGGCCGCCACCAGTGCCCCGACCTTCTCGTCGGTCTCCCGATCGCCGACCACCACCGTCTCCACGCTGATCGCGAAGGTGTCCTCGACCTCGGCCGCGGCCTGCTCCAGGGCGGCAGCGAAGCGCTCGCTCGGCGAGGCGGTCGGCTTGTAGAGCCAGTTGCGCAGCGAACGCTCCTGCCCCCGGGCCAGCCGCTGCACGGTCTTGACGTCACCGGCGTTGCGCTGGATCAGGGCCAACGTGTGCAGCACCTGGTCGTGCACCATGGCGGCCAACTCGGCCCGCTCCTGCTCGCGGATGCGCCCCTCGCGCTCCGAGCGGAGCTGGCTGTACGTCCGCCAGAGCACCGGGGCGGCGACCACGCCGACGCCCGCCAGCCCGACCAGCGCGAAGATCACGCCGTTGATCACCGCGTCGAAGTTCTGTGCCGGCGAGTAGACCGCCGCGACGCCGATGATGCCGACCGCGACCAGCACTCCACCGCCGATGAACCGGAGCACGAAGGCCCGCCGGTCGCTCTCCTCGACGACCGCGCCGAGCCACGGCACCGGCATCGCGTCGCCCCACTGCCGCCGCCGCTCGGGCGCGGACTGGTGCCAGATGACCCCGGCACCGACCGCGATGATCGCCACCAACCAGCCGGCGGTGCCCGCCGCGCCCACCGAGTCGAAGACCATCACCTGGATCAGCAGGACACCGAGCCCGATCCCCACGAACGGCAGGAGTTGGGCGACATCCCGCCGGGGCGGCACCGCTGTGTCACCGGGACGCAGCGGCACCACCGCCCAGAAGGCCGCGTAGAGCAGCAGACCGAGCCCGCTCAGCCCGAGCAGGACCATGAACGCGACGCGCACCCGCAGCACCGAGATGCCGAGGTGGTCGGCGATCCCGGCAGCGACGCCGGCGGCCATCCGGTGCTCGGGGGCGCGGTAGAGCCGCGGGGGTGGGGTCACGGTGCTGCTGATCGGAGGCTCCCTGGTCACGGTGGCGGACAGGTCGAGGTCGGTGACTCGATCGTCACACGCTGCGGCGTCGGTGACCACGGGGACGCCCCCGACATTCCGGCCGCCCGGATCTCAGGGTGGGGTCAGGGTCGGGTCCTGAGGTCGTTCGGGTGCGCCGGGCAGCAGGATCGAAGCATGACCGAGGACGCTGCCCCGCCGCCCCGACCGGGGTCGGCACAGCCGGGCGGTTCAGCACCGCCCCCGCCCGCCACCACGCCCACCGAATGGACCGAACCCAGCACGTTCGGCCCGCAGTCCGGCTTCGGTGCGCCCGCCGACACCGCACCCGGCGATCCGGCCGACGGCTACGGCCCGCCCACGGCGGGCCACGGCCCGGGGTTCGCGGCGGGCACCGGCTACGGTCCGGGCGGCACGCCACCCGGTGGTCCCGGGCCGTCCGCACCGCCACCGCCGCTGGGCGGCACCAGCTTCACCTCACGGTACGGGCTGGTCCGACCGCGCGACGGGCGGTATCTGGCCGGGGTCTGCGCGGCCATCGGGCGCGCCACCAACACCGATCCGGTGCTGTGGCGGGTGCTGCTCGCGGTGCTCGGCTTCTTCGGGGGCATCGGCATTCTGGTGTACGTCGCCGCCTGGCTGATCATCCCGAACGAGGGCGACACCGCGTCCCCCGTCGAGTCCATGCTCGGCCGCGGTCGCTCCAGCATGTCGCCGGTGACCGTGATCGTCCTGGGCATCCTGGTCGCGGCCAGCTTCGCGTACATCGTCACCGACGCCTTCCGCGCGGTGCTGCTCGGCGCGGCCATCCTGGTCGCCGGCGCGCTCCTGCTCAACCGGGACGGCCGCAACCCACGGCCCGGCACCCCGGGCGGTCCACCGCCCGCCGCCCCGGCCGGCAACCCGGCCGGCCCGGTCGTCCCACCGATGGCCTGGCCCGCACCGTCGTACGGTGCGGCGCCGTCGACCGGCCCGGCGGTGACGCCGCCGATGTTCGGCACCGGTCCGGGGTACGCCACCGCGACCACGGGGGCGACGCCCACCGCCACCCTCCCGGGGTACGACACGCCGCCGACCAGCGGCCCGCAGCCGGCCACCGCGACGCAGCAGGTGTCCGGGGTGGGTCCGGTGTCCGGGCAGCCGGCCGGCGCGACCGCCGCCCAACCCAGCTGGCCGAGCACCGCCATGCCCAGCGCCGGTTGGCCGTCGCCACCGGTGAGCAGCGCACCCGCTGGCCCGGCCGGCTACCCGACCGCTCCACCGCCCTCCGGTTACCGCCCGCCGTTCGCGCCGCACGGCCCGTACGCCTCGCCGACCCCGGCCGCACCCCCACCACCCAAGCCGCCGAAGCCGCCGAAGCGCCCGAAGGAGCGGTCACCACTCGGCGCGGTGACCTTCTCGTTGATCTTCCTGGTGCTCGGTCTGGTCGCCCTGCTCGACCTGCTGGACGTCTTCGCCATCAGCGCCTCGGCGTACTTCGCCGCCGCGTTGGCCACCATCGCGCTGGGTCTGCTGGTCGGCACCTGGTTCGGACGGGCCCGCTGGCTCATCGCGCTCGGCCTGGTGACCGCTGCGGCGCTGGGCACGGCTACCGTCGCCGAGTCCTACGACCGGATTCGAGGGGTCGACGGCGCGGTGACCTGGGCGCCCACCGACTACCGCGACCTGGCGGACCGGTACGAGAACAGCTTCGGTGACGCCGTGCTCGACCTGCGCGGGATCGACTTCGCGAAACGGGAGAGCCAGGTGACGGTGGCCGTCAACTTCGGCCAGGCGACAGTTGTCGTGCCGCCGAACGTGGACGTCACGACGGTGGCCGACGTCAACGCGGGTGACGCCACCGTCTTCGGCAACCGCTCCGGCGGCCTGGACGGCCGTCTGCGGGAATCCACCGACCTCGGCGCGGACGGGCCCGGTGGCGGGACCCTGCGCCTCTACATCCACGTCAACGCGGGCAACCTGGAGGTGACCCGGTGAAGGCTCACCGCACGGATCTGGTGTCGTTCGCCTTCGGGCTCGTGTTCCTGGCGCTGTCCGCCTGGTGGCTGCTCGCCCAACTGCTCGGGCTGGCGCTGCCGCCGGTCGGCTGGTTCCTGGCCGGCGCACTCATCCTGATCGGGGTCTTCGGGCTGGTCGGCGCGCTGCGCTCGGGTCGACCGAGCCAGCCGGAGCCGACCGCCGAAGCCGCCGGGGCCGTCGCGCCCGTTTCCGGCACGTCCGTCTCCGGTGCGCCCAGCTCCGGTGCGCCCGCGCCGGTCTCCGGTGCCGCCACGTCGACCTCCGGCGCGGCCCTGCCGGTCTGGGAGGCCGAACGCTCCACCTGGGACACCCCCTCCCCGGACCCGACGTTCTCGACGGACTCGACGCGCGTCTCGGACCCGACGTTCGCCTCGGACCGGTCGCTGGAGACGCCGACCGCCGAGGTACGGGCGGAGGATGCGCCGATCACCGATGTGATCCACCCGGCCTGGCTGGCACATCCGCCGTCGGAGCCGCCGACCGAGCCGGTCCCCGGGCGGTCCGGCGGCGCGGACGAAGAGCCGACCCTCGGGGTCTCCGCCCGCCCGGGGACGTCCGACGGGGACGAGCCGACCCGGTCCGACCAGCCGATCGCGGCCGGCGGCGACCACCCGGGCAAGGCCGCCGACGAGGATGCGGCAGTGAGCGGCGGCGACCAGCCCCGCGACGAGCGGGAGGGTCCGCGCCGGGACGCCTGACCCCGGGCGCCTGACCCGCGTCGGTCCACCACAGCCGCACGGCGGTGGGACCGGCGCGGACGGGCGCATATGCTGGCCGGTGGAGATCTCGCCTCCGCCGGCCGGCCCGTCCCGCCCATGGCGGTCCCGCCGCGATTCCCGTCTCTACCCCCGTCAGGAGCCCGCCCGACATGACCCAGTCCCCCGCCGTGCGTACCACCGGCCGGTCCGGTCCGGTCCGCATCGGCGAGCGAGCCGCCCGTACCCTCGTCGCCGAGCTGGCCCGGATCAACGACGCCAAGGCCGCCCTGCTGGTCGGGGTGCACCCGGCCTCCGCGGTGCTGGCCGCGGCGATCGAGGCGCTGCTCCCCGGTGACCGGCTCACCGTGGTGCCCACCGAGCCGTTCGGCGCCGCGGCGCTGCGCGAGCACGTCACCGCCCAGGGCCGCTGGGTCGCCGACCGGGTGAACGTCGTCGACTCGCTGGCCGAAGCCGAGCCCGCCGCGGTCGTCATCGCCGGTGAGGTGTTCACCGGCACCGCGGAGGCGACCCGCAGCGGCGTCGACGGGCTGGCCAAGTACCTGACCGACGGGGCGGTGCTGAGCGTGGCGACAGTCGCCGCGCCCGGCCGGACCGAGGGCGCCGCCGCCGAGCTGGCCCGGCAGGACGCCCTCTACGGCGTCGGCGCCGACCTGGTGCTGCGCAACTCGCCACCGGTACGGGTCTACCGACTGCGGTTCACCCCGGCCAGCCCGGCCACCGCCGACAGCCTGGCCCCCGCGTACCGGCCGTCGAGTGTGCCGGTGACCCGGAGCATGCACATCGACTCCAACGGTGTGGCGGCGGCGGGCATCGCGCTGGGCCTCGCCGCGCTCACCCGGGTGGCGCGTCCGTCATCCAAGCTGTGGCTGCTGCCGGCCCTGGCCGCCGGGCCGGTCGCCGCGTTCTTCCGGGATCCCGAGCGGGACGTGCCGGAGGACCCGAGCGCCGTGGTCGCCAGCGCGGACGGAAAGGTCCTGTCGGTGCAGCGGCTGCACGACGAGCGCTTCGGCGACGGCGAGTGGCTGCGGGTCGCGGTGTTCCTGTCGGTGCTGGACGTGCACGTCAACCGCGCACCGGTCGCCGGCAAGGTGGTGGACTACTTCGTCGCCGACGGCGGCTTCGTCAACGCGATGAAGCCGGACGCCGAGCACAACGTCGCCGCGTACACCGTGCTGGACACCGCGCGCGGCACCGTGGTGGTCGCGCAGCGGACCGGGCTGATCGCCCGGCGGATCGTGCAGCGCGCGCCGATCGGCGCACTGCTGGCCAAGGGCGAGCGCTTCGGGCTGATCCGGTTCGGCTCCCGGACCGACGTCTACCTGCCCGCCGAGGCCGCGGACCCGCTGGTCGGGCCGGGCGACAAGGTGGTCGGTGGTTCCACGGTCATCGCCCGCTGGCGCTGACCCGCTGACGACGAACGGGGCGCCGCTGTCCGCGGCGCCCCGTTCGGTCTGCTCAATCAGGCGGTACGACGCTGCCGCAGCCAGAGGACCGGCCCGCTGACCAGGTAGCCCACCACGATCAGGGCGAACGTCAGCCGGATGTCGACCAGTGCGCCGATCACCGGAGCCAACCAGAGCCACGGCGGCAGCTTCACCAGGCGGGCGAGCTTGGCGTACGGAAAGCTCGACACCATCGCGAACGCCAGCAACGCCACCCCGGCGACCAGCACGGCACCGGGCACCGGCAGGCCGATCGCCACCGTCACGGCGAGCACCGCTGCAGCCATGGTGGTGGGCACACCGCAGAAGAAGCGGCCGTCCTTCGGTGAGACGTTGAACCGGGCCAGTCGGATCGCGGCACACGCGGCGACCAGGGCGCAGGCCACCGCCGCCGCGGCCGTGGAGACCGAGCCGGCGAGCGACGCGTAGACCACGACCGGCGCGGCCAGGCCGAACGAGCACATGTCGGCCAGTGAGTCCATCTGGGCGCCGAACGGGCTGGCCACGCCGAGGCGTCGGGCCAGCGCGCCGTCCAGACCGTCGAAGCCGACGCAGGCGATCAGGCAGAGCGCGGCCATGCGCACCTCACCCTGCATCGCCAGGAAGATCGCCAGCATGCCCAGCATCAGGCTGGCCAGCGTGCAGGCGTTGACCAGGCCGAACTTCATCCGGCGCACCATGGTGCGCTCGCCGGGAAGCAGCGGGATCGAGCGGGCCTCGTCGACCTGCGCCATCGGCGGCATCGCCGGGCTGACCGGTACGACCGCGTCGATGTCCGCCCGGTCCAGGCCCAGTGTCGGGTCCACGCCCAGCGTCGGTCGGCTGAGCCGGTCCAGGCCGTAACGACGGCGCTGCCGGTCGGCGTACCGGTGCTCGGTCGGGGTCAGGTCGGTCGGGTGCAGGTCACCGTCGCGGCGACCGACCCGGACCAACAGCACCTGGCGGGCGAACGTGCTGCTGCGGCGCAACCGGCCCGCCCAGCGACGCCCTGCGGGGCGCGGACTGTCAGTAGTACGACGCCGGCGCCATGGGGCTCTCGGCACGTTTCCTCCATCACCGGATCTGCTGGCCGCCGTGGGGCGGTGTCCGGCTGTCTCGTGCCGGACCTTGCATGGCCCGGCAGCCGTTTTGCGGAGTACACCATCGCATAGGGGAACATGGCTTGGCGATAGCTGCCGGCGGTACTTATAACTGGCTTAAACCGCTCGAACCGCTCGCTTGTTCCCATCCCGGGCCTCATCGCCCGTTTCCTCCATCATTCCCGCCTTTGACTGTACCGGAGGGTCACCAAGTCGGCTCAGTGAGCCGAGTGCTATCGGCCACTCTGTCCGATTGCCACGGCAGCGATGTCGCTCAACGGCAGGTCAACCGCCTCGGCCCGGGTGAACCACCCCGCCCGGGCCGTCGACCCTCCGGCGGATTCGGTGACCGTCGCGTCAGTGGGTACGTCCACCAACACCCGATAGATCACCCGTACGCCATGCCAGTCCAGCGGCCGACCCTCCGGGCCGTACGCGGCCGGATTGTGCAGGTTGTTGACGCCCAGGAGCTCCACCACCCGGCCCACCTGCCCACCCTCCTCGACCAGTTCCCGGAGCAACCCGGTGGCCGGCTGCTCACCGTGATCGGTGCCACCGCCGGGCAGATGCCAGAGACCGGCCCCCGGATAGCCCTGCGCGATCTGCGTCAGCAGAATCCGCCCAGCGGGGTCGGTGACCAGCCCGTACGCCCCGAAGCGCAGCCGACGATCGGGGTGTGGCGGCGCAGCCGGATGCCGCGGCCGGTGCGTCCCGGGCGGCAGTGGGGTGACCGGCACACCGAGCGCCTCGGCGGTGAACGGCGTCAGCGGCACCTCCGCCGCCTCCGCCGGCGAGAGCCAGCGAGACTGATCATCCAGACCAGCCCCGGCCTCGGGCTGCGCGCCTTGGGGCTGCGCATCCTGCGGCTGAGCAGCCTGGGGTCGCGGGGCATCGGACAGAGCGCCGTGGGGCGTGCTGAGCTCGAACAACAGCCGGTCGGTGTGCAGCGAGACCCTGTCCTCCGGAGAAGTGGCCACATCGGCGACCACCGCGAGCAGTCGAGACACCGTCACCGTCAGCCCGACCTGTTCGGCGACCTCGCGGACCACGGCGCGCTCCGGGTCCTCGGCATGCGCGACGGCACCGCCCGGCAACCGCCAGAGCCCCGGGAATTCGCCTTCAACCCCGTCCCGGACCACCAGGACCCGACCCGAATCCCTGATGAGCCCGTAGACCCCGACCCGCCGCGTCAACTGCACCTTTGCTCGCCCCCCGCTTCGCACTCCATGCCGTTGATCATGAAGTTATCGCCATCCATCTCGCACTCTGACAATAACTTCATGATCAACGCGAGGCGGCGCATGGGAACCCACGGAGCTGTGGAACCGGCGTCATTCAGGACGAAGCGTGATCCACTCGGGTTCACGGAAGGCGCGGTGTCCCGCGCGCCGGGATACCGCGCCTTCAAGAAACCCGAGTTGATCAAGGCGGTGAGGCCAGTCGATCACGGGCGAGGCCACTGCGCAGCGGCGGGGCGCGACCACGGGTAGCCGGCGGCAAGCCGGTAGGTCGAGCCGGACGGGGGCGCGACCGTCGGGCCGTCTCCTCGGAGACCGGTCGGGGTCAGGTTAGCTGGGCCGCCTGCACCGCCTCGGCGGTCACCTCGGTGAGGCGGTCGGTGGGGAGCGCGCCCAACTCCTCGCGGCCGAACCAGCGGGCCTCGCAGGTGGAGCCGCCCACGTCGGCCACGGTCAGCGGGTTGGGCTGGTCGACGACGACCCGGTAGAAGGCGCGTACGCCGTGCCAGTCGATCGGGTAGCCCTCGGGACCGAGCGAGGCGGCGTCACGGTGACTGGCCACCCCGAGCAGTTCGACGAGGCGGCCGGTCTGCCCGGTCTCCTCGACCAACTCCCGGATGAGGGCCGCGCCGGGCTGCTCGCCGTAGTCGGTGCCGCCGCCGGGAAGGTGCCAGCAGCCGGCACCGGGGTAGCCGTCGGAGACCCGGGTGAGCAGGACGCGACCGGCGGGGTCGGTGCAGACCGCGTACGCGGCGAAGCGCTGGGCCCGGTGCAGCCCGTCGGGGCCGGGCACGGCGTAGAAGGAGGGGAACTCGGGTGCCTCGTCGGGCACCACGTCGGCCGAGGAGGCGGGCAGCCCGAGGGCGCGTGCGGTGAACGAGCGCAGCGGCAGCTCGCGCGCCTCGTCGAGGGTGTACCACCGGGCGAGGTCGGTGGGGCGTTCGCCGGCCCGGTCCGCGAGGGTGCCGCCGCGCACGGCCACCCGGTAGATCAGCCGGTCGGTGTGGATGGTGATGCCGCGATCCGGGAGTGCCCGCATGTCGGCGAGCACGTCGGCCAGGCCGGAGACGGCGACCGAGAGGCCGGTCTCGGCGGCGGTCTCGCGAACGACGGTGTGGTTCGGGTCCTCGCCGTGGTCGACGGCCCCGCCGGGCAGCGACCACGCGCCGGGGGTCCCGGAGTGCTCCGATGCGCGGACCAGCAGGACGCGGCCGCTTGAATCAGCACAAACTGCGTATGCCGCGATCCTGCGGAGCGGCTTGAGCAAGGTGGTCACGGAAGCAAATTCTCCCCGGGCCGGGTTACCGGAACGGAAAAGAGTCGGATTCCTGACTGTCCGGCCCCGATCAGGGATTGGTCAGGGTAATGATCCGGGCGGTCACCGAGGGCGGGGCGGACGCCAGCGCGGACCGTGGGGGTATGACATCGACCACCGCACCCCACGCCCCGTACAAGCAGCTCCGGCGACCCACCACCGACCGCATGGTCGCGGGGGTCGCCAGCGGCGTCGGCCGCTACTTCGACATCGACCCCACACTGGTCCGGGTGATCTTCGCGGTCACCGGCCTGCTCACCGGCGGGCTCGCGCTGTTCGCGTACCCGATCATGTGGTTCCTGATGCCGGAGGAGCCCGCCGGCGCGCCGGCCTGGCCACACGCCGCGGGCGTCGCGCCGCAGAACGGCCCGCCGCCCACCGCCGGGCCCGCGCCCGGCGGCCCACCGCAGGGGTACGCCCCGACGCCGCCCTACCCGCCGACGACCCCGTCCAGCCCGCCGCCGGCCGCCTGAGCGGTGCTCACTCCCACTCGATGGTGCCCGGCGGCTTGCTGGTGACGTCCAGGACCACTCGGTTGACCTCGGCGACCTCGTTGGTGATCCGGGTGGAGATCCGGGCCACCACGTCGTAGGGCAGCCGGGACCAGTCGGCGGTCATCGCGTCCTCGCTGGAGACCGGGCGCAGCACCACGGGGTGCCCGTAGCTGCGCCCGTCTCCCTGCACACCGACACTGCGCACGTCGGCGAGCAGCACCACCGGGAACTGCCACACGCCCCGGTCGAGGCCGGCGGCGGTCAACTCCTCGCGGGCGATCAGGTCGGCCTGGCGGAGCAGGTCGAGGCGCTCCTGGTCGACGGCGCCGATGATCCGGATGGCGAGGCCGGGGCCGGGGAACGGGTGCCGCCAGACCATCGCCTCGGGCAGGCCCAACTGGAGGCCGAGCGCTCGGACCTCGTCCTTGAACAGGGTGCGCAGCGGCTCGACCAGCGCGAACTTCAGGTCCTCCGGGAGGCCGCCGACGTTGTGGTGGCTCTTGATGTTGGCGGTGCCGGTGCCGCCGCCGGACTCCACCACGTCGGGGTAGAGGGTGCCCTGGACAAGGAACTCCACGTCGCCGTGCGCGGCGATCTCGCGGGCCGCCGCCTCGAAGACCCGGATGAACTCCCGGCCAATGATCTTGCGCTTCTGCTCCGGGTCGGTCACCCCGGCGAGCGCGCCGAGGAACCGGTCGGCGGCGTCGACCACCTTGAGCTTGATGCCGGTGGCGGCGACGTAGTCCTTCTCCACCTGCTCGGCCTCGCCGGCGCGCAGCAGGCCGTGGTCGACGAAGACGCAGGTGAGCTGGTCACCGACCGCCTTGTGCACCAGCGCCGCGGCGACCGCCGAGTCCACCCCGCCGGAGAGGCCGCAGATGACCTCCTTGTCGCCGATCTGGGCACGGATCCGGGCGACCTGCTCGTCGATGATGTTCTCGGGCGTCCAGGTCGGCTCGATGCCGGCGATGTCGTAGAGGAAACGGGTCAGCATCTCCTGGCCGTGCGCGGTGTGCCCGACCTCCGGGTGGAACTGCACGCCGGCCCGCCGCCCGGCCAGGTCCTCGAATGCCGCGACGGGGGCGCCCGCCGACTCGGCGGTCACCGTGAAGCCCTCGGGCGCCTCGGTGACGCAGTCGCCGTGGCTCATCCACACCGGCAGGTCGGCCGGCAGGTCCCGCAGCAGCACACCGGGGTCGAGCAGGCGGGGGCGCAGCGGGGTGCCGCCGTACTCACGGTTGCCGGTCCTGGTGACCGTGCCGCCGAGCGCCTGGGCCATCGCCTGGAAGCCGTAGCAGATGCCGAAGACGGGCACGTCGGCGGTGAACACCCCAGCGTCGATCTGCGGGGCGTCCGGGGCGTAGACGCTGGCCGGACCGCCGGACAGGATGATCGCGGCGGGGTTCTTCGCCAGCATCTCGGCGATCGGCATCGAGTGCGGCACGATCTCGGAGTAGACCTTCGCCTCACGGACCCGACGGGCGATGAGCTGGGCGTACTGGGCTCCGAAGTCCACCACGAGGACAGGGCGAGGCAGGCTCATGTGCACAAAGCCTACCGACAGTCACGACCGTTCCCGCCACCGGCACGCCAGCAAGCCCCACGTCCCGCGATCTTGCACTTTCTGCCCCGACAAAGGCCACGAATGCCGCGCAACGACGACCGAAAGTGCAAGATCGCGGAGGTTGCGGGGGGTCACTGTCGCAGCGCACCCGGGGCGTTCGGCGGGACCGCCGGGTTTTGCGGGGGTACGGGGGCTAGCCTCCGGTACGGGCCGCCGAGGGGCGGGCGGGGATCTTCTTCGCCCTTGTTCGGCCAGAAGGACATGGCCCGTTCGGCCTGGGCGGTGATCGTCAGGGACGGGTTCACGCCCAGGTTGGCCGAGACCGCCGCGCCGTCGACCACGTGCAGCCCGGCGTGCCCGTACACCCGGTGCCAGGGATCGATCACTCCGTCGGCAGCTGTCGCGCCGATGACCGCCCCGCCCAGGATGTGCGCGGTCACCGGGATGTCGAACGGCTCGGTGAGCGAGCCGCCGGCGGTGCCGCCGATCTCGTCGGCGAGCATCCGGACCGCTGTGTTGCCGGCCGGGATCCAGGTCGGGCTCGGGGTGCCGTGACCCGGGCCGGTGACCAGCCTGCGACCCAGCGGGCCACGCCGCCACCGGGTGCTCAGCGAGTTGTCCACCGACTGCATGACCAGGGCGATCACCGTACGTTCCGACCAGCCCCGCACCGACAGCATCCGGGCGGCCAACCCGGGCTGCCGCACGATGCTGCCCAGCCAGCGGCGTACCCGATGCGGGCCGCCGTCGACCAGCAGCGACTGGAGCAGCCCCATCGCGTTCGAGCCGCGCCCGTAGCGGACCGGCTCGATGTGCGTCTGCGGGTCGGGGTGGAACGAGCTGGTGATGGCCACCCCCTCGGTGTAGTCCAACCGCTCGGAGCGGGCCCGCTGTCGCGGCACCGAGGCGCCGAGGATCGCCTCCGAGTTGGTCCGGGTCAGCTCGCCGAGGCGGGGCGAGAGCCGGGGCAGCGCCGCGTCGGCGCGCATCGCGTGCAGCAGCCGCTGGGTGCCGAGCGCCCCGGCGGCGAAGACCACCTGGTCGGCGTGGATGACCTGCCGGCCCCGGCGCAGCCAGGCGCCGGTGCGTTCGGTGTGCACCTGGTAGCCGCCGCCGTCGGCGGGCCGGACGGCGGTCACAGTGGTCAACGGGCGGACCGTGACCCCGAGCCGTTCGGCGAGCCAGAGGTAGTTCTTGACAAGCGTGTTCTTCGCCCCGTGCCGGCAACCGGTCATGCACGAGCCGCAGTGGGTGCAGCCGGTGCGCTCCGGGCCGGCGCCGCCGAAGTACGGGTCGGCGACCCGCTGGCCGGGCCGGCCGATGTGCACGCCCACCGGGGTGGCGTGGAAGGTCTGCCCCACCCCCATCCGCTCGGCCACCGCCCGCATGGCCCGGTCCGCACCGGTGTGCACGGGGTACGTGGTGACGCCGAGCATCCGTTTCGCCTGGTCGTAGTGGTGGGCCAACTCGTCGCGCCAGTCGGTGATGTCCCGCCACTGCGGGTCGTCGTAGAAGGCCGGCAGCGGTTCGTAGAGGGTGTTCGCGTAGACCAGTGAACCACCGCCCACCCCGGCGCCGGAGAGCACCAGCACCCCACCGCCGGACCGTCGGTCGGCCGGGCGGAGCACTGTGAGTCGTTGGATGCCGTAGCAGCCCAGCCTCGGAGCCCAGAGGAACCTGCGGACCCGCCAGGACGTCTGCGGGAACTCGTCGTCGGTGAAGCGGCGGCCGGCCTCCAGCACCGCCACCGAGTAACCCTTCTCGGCGAGTCGGAGCGCGGTGACGCTGCCACCGAAGCCGGACCCGATGACGACCACGTCGTACCGCATGAAGGCATCATTACTCGTGAGTAGCGCTCGCGCCAGCGGCACTTTTCGCGCGATCATGCTCCGGCCGACCGACCCGGCGCCTCCCGGCCGCAACCCGGAGCACCCGTCGGAGCGTTGTTCACCAGACGGGTGAGAGGAATCCACATGGTTCTCGGGTCGATGGCACCACGCCGACGGTGGCTGCTGCTGGGGCTCACGGCCCTCGCCGTGGTCGCGCTGATCGCGGCCGGCGCGGTGGTGATCACCCGGCTGACCGGTGACAACACGCCGGGCGGCGCTCCGGTGGCCGGCTCACCCACCCCGTCGCCGGTCGGCACGCCCACCCCGAGCCCCAGCGGTCCACCGCCGGGCGCGGACATCACCGGCCCGCTCAACCTGCTGCTGGTCGGTGTGGACACCCGGGTCAGCGTGCCCGGGTGGGAGCCGCACTCGGACGCCGTGCTGGTGCTGCACGTACCCAAGGGACTGGACCGGGCGTACCTCTTCTCACTCCCCCGCGACCTGCTCGTGGACATCCCGGCGTTCCCGAAGGCCGGCTACAAGGGCGGCAAGACCAAGCTCACCCACGCGATGAGCTTCGGCAGCCGGGTGCCGGGCAAACCCAAACAACCCAGCACCGCCCAGGGGTACGAGCTGCTGCGCAGCACGGTCAGCGGTTACACCGGGCTGCGCATCGACGCCGGCGCGGTGCTCACGTTCAACGGGTTCGACCGGCTGGTCGACGAACTGGGCGGGGTGGACATCTACGTCGACCAGCGGGTCGAGTCGCTGCACCGTCGACCGGACGGCAAGTACCGGGAGCCCGCGCCGGGCGGGTACAAGGGGCCGCAGCAGGTCTACGAGAAGGGCGAGCGGCACCTCAACGGCTGGCAGGCGCTGGACTACGCGCGGCAGCGCTACATCACCGGCGGCGACTACGCCCGGCAGCGTCACCAGCAGCAGCTGATCCGCGCGATGACCCGCAAGATCCTGGACGAGGGCCTGGCCAAGCAACCGGAGCGCGTCGACAAGGTGGTCTCCGCGCTGGGTGACACGTTGGTCTACGTCGGCGGACGCCGGATCGTCGACATCGCGTACGCCCTCAGTGGCCTGCCGGAGAACCGTTTCACGCTGGTCGGGCTGCCCGGTTCCGGCGTCGGCAAGGGCAGCGCCTACCGGGGTGAGCAGCTGACCGCCGAGGGCCGCACGTTCCTCACCGAACTGCGCGCCGGCCGCGCCGACGCGTACCTGGCCGCCCACCCCAAGCTGGTCGTCAAGAACTGACCGCCGTTCAGAGCCGCTTGGGCAGGGCGGGCTTCTTGGTGCCGTAGAGCCAGGCGTCGAAGAGCGCGTCGAGCTTCTTGCCGGAGACCCGCTCGGCGAGGGCCACGAACTCGGCGGTGGTGGCGGTGCCGTCGCGCTTCTCCGCCGCCCAGGTCTTGATGATCTCAAAGAACGCCTCGTCGCCCACGGCCACCCGCAGGGCGTGCACCGTCATCCCGCCGCGCTGGTAGACCGACTCGCTGAACAGCTTCTCCGCACCCGGCTTGCCCGGCGGCGTCTGCCACACCTGCGCGGACATCTCCGCGTACCGGTTGTCGAACGCCTCCTTGGCGGTGTACGCGTCGGTGTGCTCGGCCCAGAGCCACTCCGCGTACGTCGCGAAGCCCTCGTTGAGCCAGATGTCCTCCCACTTCGCCAACGCCACACTGTCGCCGAACCACTGGTGGGCCAACTCGTGCGCGACGACCTCGGTGTTCTCGCCCTGCCGGAAGAAACTCGCCGCGTACACCGGTCGGCTCTGCGTCTCCAGTGCGTACGAGATCCGGCTGTCGGAGACCACCACCCCGCCGTACGCGTCGAACGGATACGGCCCGAACACGCTCTCCAGGTAGTCGGCCACCTCGACGGTCCGGGCGATCGACGCGTCCGCGCTCCCCTTGGCCAGGTTGGTGGTGACCGCGTTGTAGACCGGGCGGCCCTTGTGCTCGCCGGTGGTGATCCGGAACTTGCCGATCACCAGCGTGCTCAGATAGCTGGCCATCGGTGACTTCTCCGACCATTTCCAGGTGGTCCAACCGCCCGAGCTGACCTTCCCGCCGGGAACGCCGTTGCTGATCGCGGTCAGCCCGTCCGGAACGGTGACCTCGAAGTCGTAGGCCGCCTTGTCCGACGGGTGGTCGTTGACCGGGAACCAGGTGCTGGCCGACTCCGGCTGACCCAGCGCGATGGCACCGTCGGCGGTGTGCAGGAAGCCGCCGTCACCGAGCGTCTCGTTCTTCAACGGCTTCGGCTTGCCCGCGTAGGTGATCTCGACGACGAACCCGTTGCCGTTGATCAGGCCGGACGCCGGCTTGATCACCAGCTCGTTGCGCTTGCGGCTGTGCGTCGCCGGTGCGCCGTCCACGGTGACCGCGCTGACGGTCAGGCCGGCCAGGTCGAGGTTGAACGTCGACAGGTCGGTGGTCGCGGTGGCCCGCACTGTGGTCGTACCCGTCAACTGGTCCTTGGCCGGGTCGTAGCGCACCTTCACCGTGTACCGGCCGACGTCGTAGCCGCCGTTGCCGTAGGTCGGGAAGTAGGTGTCGCCGACCCCGTCGGCACCCGCCGTGAACGTCCGCGCCGCGGTGGGGGACGTGCTCGGTGCCGGTGCCGCCTCCGGGCCCGTCGAGTCGCATCCGGACAGTGCCAGCGCACCGGCCACCACCAGAGCGGCACCCGTCCGCAGTCTGTGCCGCGTCCCCCGCATCCCACACCCTCTCCGCACGGTGGCCGGTCACGGCCTCCGCCGCTCCGCACGAACGGGCGCCTACCCGCCGTTCACCGGCGGCAGCATATCGACCGGGCGGCCGGGCCGGGTCACGGCAGTGTGGGGGCCGACCCACCCACCAGCCAGGCGTCGAAGAGCGGGCGCAGTTGCCGCTGCGCGACCCGCTCGGCCAGCGAGACGAGGTCCTCGGTGGTCGCGTTGCCCCCCGCCCGCTCGGCGGTCCAGGTGCGCAGGATGCGGAAGAAGAGGTCGTCACCGACAGTCCGGCGCAACGCGTGCACGGCGAGCGCACCCCGCTTGTAGACCGCGGTGCCGAACATCTGCTCCCGGCCCGGCTCGACCGACGGCTGCCCCCAGTCGGTCGCCGCGTACTGCATCTCGAAGTTGCGCTGGGCGGTCCGGCCGCCGTCGTGCTCCTCCCACAGCCACTCGGCGTAACTGGCGAAACCCTCGTTGAGCCAGATGTCGCTCCACCTGGTCAGTGACACGCTGTCGCCGAACCACTGGTGCGCCAGCTCGTGTGCGACGACGCTCGGGTTCGGTCGGTCGTCGGCGAAGAAGGCCGGCCCGTAGACCGGTCGGGACTGGGTCTCCAGCGCGTACCCGACCCGGTCGTCGGCGATCACGATCCCCCCGTACGAGTCGAACGGGTACGGGCCGAAGCGGCTGGCCAGGAAGTCGGCGATCGCGCCGGTGCGGGCCAGCGAGGTAGCCGCCCCACCGGTCGCCGGCAGGCTCGCGGCCACCGCCGTCACCATCGGCCGGCCGGCGTGCGTGCCGGTCACCACCCGGTAGTCACCGATCACGAGGGTGCTCAGGTAGCTGGCCATCGGGGTGCGCTCCGACCACCGCCAGGTGGTCCACCCGTCGGCGCTGCTCTTCGGCAGCGGTACGCCATTGCTCAGCGCGGCCAGGCCGTCCGGGACGGTCACCGCCAGCTCGTAGGTGGCCTTGTCCGAGGGGTGGTCGTTGACCGGGAACCAGGTGGCGGCCGAGTCGGGTTGGCCGAGCGCCACCGCGCCGTCGGTGGTGTGCAGGAAACCGCCGCTGCCCAACGCCCCGTCGTCGACGGCAGTGGGTACGCCCGCGTAGTCGACGGTGACGGTGAACTGCCGCCCTCGCGGCACGCCGTCGCGGGGCGTCACCACCAGTTCGCCGTCGCCGCGCCGGTAGTTGGCCGCCGCGTCGCCCACGCTGACCGCGCCGACCTCCAGGCCGGCCAGGTCCAGGTTGAACCGGGACAGGTCCTGGGTGGCGGTGGCGGTGATGACGGCCTTCCCGGTCAGCCGGTCGGTGGACGGGTCGTAGCGGACGTCGAGGCCGTAGTGCGCGACGTCGTAGCCGCCGTTGCCGCGCCCCGGCACGTACGGGTCGCCGACGTCGGCCGCGCCGGGTCGGAAGCCGTCGCGCCCGTCGCCCGTACAGCCGGCCGCGACCAGCCCGAGGGCGCAGGTCAGCACGGCGACCCGCAGTCTCCGTCCGGTCAGGACCATGCGCACTCCTCCTGCGGCACTCCGCTCAGGCCGAGCGTAGTCAGCATCGCCGGCCGCGCGGCCCGTATCGACGATCATCAGTTACTTTCGTCGAATCAAACAAAAGATGCCGTCGATTTAACCTTTCTTTCGACTTTGACCGACGTTAGTGTCTGTTCCCGACCACCGTCGCGAAAGGTGGAACCATGCCCGACCACACCGCCCCCGACGCCACCACCACCGGCCGACTCAGCCGCCGCTCCCTGCTCGCCGCGTCCGCCGGCGCCGCCGCCGCGATCGGCGCGGCCGGCCTGCCCGTCCTGGCCACCGGCACCCCCGCGCTCGCCAACCCGAAGAGCAAGCTGCGGGTCGAACCGCTGATCCCGGCGAAGAACCGCGGCATCATCCTCTACAGCGTCCGC
The DNA here is from genome assembly GCF_029809455.1 of Micromonospora sp. DH14. Taxonomy (NCBI): domain Bacteria; kingdom Bacillati; phylum Actinomycetota; class Actinomycetes; order Micromonosporales; family Micromonosporaceae; genus Micromonospora; species Micromonospora sp. DH14. Next base: position 38,048 of record NZ_JARVKT010000024.1, read on the forward strand.
GACCGGATCACCGCCGCGCCCGACGACAGCGGAGTCCCGTACGGCTTCGAGCGCGTCCTCGCCCGACTCGCCGAAATCGGTTACAAGGAGATCGAGTTCGCCGGCTACACCCAGAGCACCGAGATCCTGGGCCGGCAGATCACCCCCGCCGAGATCCGCAAGGTCCTCGACGACAACGGCCTGGTGGCCAACGGCACCCACGCCACGATCCAGCCGGCCACCTTCCAGCAACAACTGGACATCGCCGAGGAACTCGGCATGAAGAACATCGGCACCGGCAGCGACCCGACCAACAGCGCGTACAAGGCCGAGTGGGACGCCGCCGCGGACATCTGGAACGAGCTGGGCCGGCAGGCCAAGGCCCGGGGCATGCGGCTCTACACGCACAACCACGACGCCGCGTACAGCTTCCTGATCGACCGGGGCCCGCGCGACGCGCAGGGCCGGCAGACCCGGTCCTCCGGCATCCGCCGGCTGGAGTACTTCTTCGAGATCACCGACCCGCGGTACGTCTTCTTCGAGCTGGACATCTACTGGGCCTACGTGGCCCGCTACAAGCACCAGAGGTACATCAACCCGGCCGGCCAGGAGGTGACCGACCTGTTCGACCCGATCCTCACCGTGGCCGACCGGACCACCCGGTTCCCGCTCTTCCACGCCAAGGACGGCGACCGGGACACCAGCGTCCCCAACGGGTACCAGATGACCCCGCTGGGCGACGGCGACCTCAACTTCCAGCAGTTCTTCCAGACCATCGGCGAGCGCAACTTCCACCACGCCAACTGGGAGATGGACACCGCCCCCGGCGGCGCCGACAACAAGGGCCAGTCGCTCGACTTCGCGGCGACCAGTTACCGCAACATGTCCGACCTGACCATCTACCTGGAGAAGTGACTCTCCGCTGAACGCGACGAAGGCCGGCCCCCACCAGTGCGGGGCCGGCCTTCGTAGCGTCTGACGGACCGGTCAGCGGTCGAGGACCAGACCGACCTTCTGGAACTCCTTCAGGTCGCGGTAACCACACTTGGCCATCGCCCGACGCAGCCCGCCGAACAGGTTCAACTGACCGTCGGCCTCGTCCGCCGGCCCGAAGAGCAACTGCTCCATCGACCCGAGCGGCTCACCGGAAACCTCGAAGGCACCCCGGGGCAGCGACGGGTGGCTCGCCGCCGAGTGCCACCAGGCACCACCGGCGGGGGCCTCCTCGCACAGCGACAGCGGCTCACCGAGCATCACCGCGTCAGCGCCGCAACCGAGCGCCTTGGCGATGTCGCCCGAGGTCTGGATGTCACCGTCGGCGATCAGGTGCACGTACCGGCCGCCGGTCTCGTCCAGGTAGTCACGGCGGGCCGCCGCGGCGTCGGCGATCGCGGTGGCCATCGGCACCCGGATGCCCAGCACCGACTCGGTGGTCGACCACTCGTCGCCACCGATGCCCACGATCACCCCGGCCGCGCCGGTGCGCATCAGGTGCAGCGCCGTCTTGTAGTCGGTGCAACCACCGACGATCACCGGCAGGTCGAGGTCGGCGATGAACTCCTTGAGGTTCAGCGGCTCGTCGGTGGTCGACACGTGCTCGGCCGAGACGATGGTGCCCTGGATGACCAGGATGTCCACCCCGGCGTCGAGGATCACCGGCGCCAGCGCGAGGGTGTGCTGCGGGGAGACCCGCACCGCCACCGTGCCGCCGCCGGCGCGCAGCTCACGGACCCGCTCCGCGATCAGATCCGGGCGGATCGGCTCCGCGTACACCTCTTGGAGCCGCTTGGTGGCGCGGGCGTCCTCGTCGAGGCCGGCCAGCTCGTCCAGCACCTTCGTCGGGTTCTCGTAGCGGGTCCAGAGACCCTCGACGTTGAGCACGCCGAGGCCGCCGAGCTGACCGAGACGCACCGCCGAGGACGGGCTCATGGTGGCGTCGGAGGGGTGACCGACGCACGGAATGCCGAACGGGTACGCGTCGAGCTGCCAGGACGTCGACACGTCGTCGACGTCGCGGGTGCGGCGGCTCGGCACGATGGCGATGTCGTCCAGGTGGTAGCCGCGCTGCGCGGTCTTGCCCAGCCCGATCTCGACCACGTCACGCATGGGGGACTCCAGGTGGTTGGGGGTGGTGGGTCAGCGGGTGTGGTAGTTGGGCGCCTCGACGGTCATCTGGATGTCGTGCGGGTGGCTCTCCTTCAGGCCAGCCGCGGTGATCCGGATGAGCTGGCCCCGGCGGTGCAGATCGGGGATGTTCTCCGCACCGGCGTACCCCATGGCCAGTCGCAGACCGCCGACCAGCTGGTGGGCCACCCGGGAGAGCGGCCCCCGGTAGGGCACCTGGCCCTCCACGCCCTCCGGGACCAGCTTGTCGTCGCTGAGCACGTCCTGCTGGAAGTAGCGGTCCTTGCTGTACGACTTGGCCTGGCCCCGGGACTGCATCGCGCCGAGCGACCCCATCCCGCGGTACGTCTTGAACTGCTTGCCGTTGACGAAGATCAGCTCGCCGGGGCTCTCCTCGCAGCCGGCCAGCAGGCTGCCGAGCATCACCGTGTCGGCGCCGGCGACCAGGGCCTTGGCGATGTCACCGGAATACTGGATGCCGCCGTCGCCGATCACCGGCACACCGGCCGGGCGGGCGGCCCGGGCCGCCTCCATGATCGCGGTCACCTGCGGCACGCCGACCCCGGCGACGATCCGGGTGGTGCAGATCGCGCCCGGCCCCACACCCACCTTGACGCCGTCGGCGCCGGCGTCGACGAGCGCCTTCGCGCCGGCGTACGTGGCCACGTTGCCGCCCATGATGTCGACAGTCACATCGGCCTTGAGCCGGCGGACCATGTCCAGCACGGCCCGCTGGTGACCGTGCGCGGTGTCCACGATCAGCACGTCGACGCCCGCGTCGACCAGGGCACGGGCCCGCTTGTAGGCGTCCTCGCCCACCCCGATCGCGGCGGCGACCCGCAGACGGCCGGCGTCGTCCTTGCTGGCGTCCGGGTACTGCTCGCTCTTGGTGAAGTCCTTCACCGTGATCAGGCCGCGCAGCCGGCCCGAGTCGTCGACGATCGGCAGCTTCTCGACCTTGTGCTGACGCAGCAGCGCCAGAGCGTCGTCCTTGCTCACCCCGACCCGGGCGGTGATCAGCGGAGTGCGGGTCATGATCTCGCGGACCGGGGTGTTCGGCTCGGAGACGAAACGCATGTCCCGGTTGGTGACGATGCCCACCAGCTGGCCGTCGCCGTCCACCACCGGAACGCCCGAGATGCGGTACCGCCCGCACAGCTCGTCGACCTCGCGCAGCGTGTCGTCCGGGCTGGCGGTCACCGGGTTGGTGATCATGCCGGACTCGGAGCGCTTGACCAGGTCGACCTGGAGGGCCTGGTCCTCCATGGAGAGGTTGCGGTGCAACACACCGATGCCGCCCTGGCGGGCCATGGCGATCGCCATCCGGGCCTCGGTCACCGTGTCCATGGCGCTGGACAGCAGCGGAATGGACAACTCGATGTTGCGGGTGAGCTTCGTCCGGGTGTTGACCCGGCTGGGCACCACGTCCGACTCGCCCGGCTGCAGCAGCACGTCGTCGAAGGTCAACCCGAGCGGAACCACCCGGGCGGAGCCGGCCGGCAGCTCAGGCAGGTGGCCGCCCAGGTCGGCGTGCTCGACGCCGGCCGGAAGATCGGTGCTGGGCGAATTTTCCACGATTGCTCCCCTGAGCTGCTCGGATGGGCTTCAGCGAGGTGGCGCGGGCGGGCACCGGAGCGCGCCACGGTGCCGGCACGTCGCCTCATCGTACCCAGTGAGCTGGGCGACCCGTCCGTGGCAGGCCGGCCCGGCGCGGAGGCCGGGGGGCGGACGTTCGCGCCGCGTTGGGTCTACGGTGAGGGGGTGCACGACGAGCCCATCGACCCGTTCAATGGCGACCCGGCCGATCCGACAGCGGGTCTGGATGACCCGGGCGATGACGCGACGCCGGATCCGCTGACCGACGTCGAGCGGCAGGATGTGCTGGAGGACCTCGCCGACCTGGAGATCTACCAGGCGCTGCTGGCCCCGATCGGGGTCCGCGGGCTGGTGATCGAATGCGAGGACTGCCGGGAGCCGCACTACTTCGACTGGGACCTGCTCCGCGGCAACCTGCGGCACCTGCTCAACTCCGGCCGGCCCCGGGTGCACGAGCCCGCGTACGACCCCGACCCGGATCACTATGTGACCTGGGACTACGCCCGGGGGTACGCCGACGGGGTGCACGACACCCTGTCCGAGGGCACCGAGGACGAGCCGGGCGCCCCGACCGCCACCAAGTGACAGCACCGCCGCGCGGCGGTGTCCCGCCGTCGGGCAGCGCGTCCGTCAGGCGACCAGACCGGCGCGGAACCCCGCCGCCACCGCGTGCGCCCGGTCCCGGGCACCGAGCTTGCGGAACAACCTGCGGGCGTGCGTCTTGACGGTGTCCTCCGACACGAACAGCTCCCGGCCGATCTCCGCGTTGCTCTTGCCCTCGGCCATGCCCAGCAGCACCTGAAGCTCACGCTCGGTGAGGCCGATGGACGCCCGACTGGGTCGAGCGTTCGGGACGGGACGGCCCGGGTCGGCCTGCGCCGCCGGCTCGTCGGTCCCCGCCTCCGCCTCGTCGTCGCCCCGCTGCACCGGCACCGACGCCAGACCGGCCGGCCCGTCAGCGGCCGTCGCCGTCCAACCGGGCTCACCGGAACCGCGCGGCGCCGGCCCGGAGCGACCGGACCCACCCACCGCCGCCGCGTCGCGGGCCGGATCGGTGCTTCGCTGCCGGGAGGCTCGACCGGGCGCGGTGAGCAGCAGCAGCGCCTTCGCCACCGCGCTGGTCAGGTCGTGGTCGACATTCTGGATGAGCCCCCGGGCACCGGCACTGATGGTGGCCGCCGCGGCCTCGGACTCCTCGGTGCCGAGCAGCAGCACCGCCGCCTGCGGGGCCCGCGCCAACACCCGGCGGACGAAGCCGGCGCTGTCCGGCCGGGTGAGGGCGGTGTCCGCCAACACCACGTCGGCCGGTCGCTCCGCGAGCCGCAGCATCACCTCGGGATCAGAGACGGCGGTACGAACGATCGCGGACAACCCCAGCCGCGCGGCAGCAGAAGTAAGGTGCTGGGCCGCGAGCGGTGTCCGAACGCACACAAGGACGGTACGCACTGTGGTCTCCTCTCCGCCAACGAGCAGACCATGACGCGGTCGGCTGGGGAGGTGGTTCCGGGCAATCGTTCGAACTTTTCCGACAAGTAGGGCGAAAGCCGCAATTTCCCGGAGGTTTTCGATCACAGACGTGTGAGTTGACGACAGCCCGGGTACGGGAGGTCCAGGCCGGGAACGGTGCGCCTGCGCGGCCCGCCGCCCGGACGCCGGCCATCAAGGATTCTCGCGGAGCCGCGCGGGAGGAGGGGTGCTGATGTCGAACGTACGTAGACTGCCCGGACCCATCGTCGATCTCTGGGACTGGCAGCGACTCGGTGCCTGCCGAGGACGCGACAGCGCGCAGTTCTTCCACCCCGACGGTGAGCGCGGCTCGTCCCGGCTGCGCCGCGAATCCTCCGCCAAGGCGGTCTGCCGCACCTGCCCCGTACGCGCCGAGTGCGCCGCCCACGCGCTGTCGGTACGCGAGCCGTACGGCGTGTGGGGCGGCTTCAGCGAGTCGGAACGCCTCCGACTGCTCGCCGTCGGCTGGGAGGACCTCGCAGACCGCCGGCACGCCCGGGTCGACGTCGCGCGACTGGAAGCCCGCCTGGGCCGCCCGCACAAGTCGACGCTCCCGGCCCAACGCAAGGTCGCCTGACCCGACCGCCCCCAACATCCGCGAACCGCGCCCCCGACCTGGGGAGCGCGGTTCGCGCGGTTGTGCGCGGTCTCGCGCCAACGCGCGGGGCCACCCGGCCTGCGCGGCGCGCCGCCTACGCCGCCCGCACGTTGTTATGCCGTGAGCTGGTGCTGCTCTGCAGGTCTGCGCGGGCCTTGCCGGGCTTGCGTGGCTTTGCGGGGTCCGCGCCGCGTTGCGGCCTCGCGTAGCTTCGCGAGGTCTGCGCGGCCCTCGCGGGCTTGGGTGGCTTCCCGAGTTCTGCGTGGCCTTGCGGGCCTGCCTAGCTTCGCGAGGTCTGCGTCTGCGTTGCGGGCTCGCGTGGCTTTGCGAGATCTGCGCGGCTTCAGGCGGCTGGCACGCCCGCGATCATCGCGCCCAGTGCCGACTGTGATCGACACGAGCTACTTGATGCCGGGGCGTCCCACTCGCCCGGACACCGCGATTTCACTGAAGACGAGTGGATCAAGCCTGGCTGCGCACACGACCAGTAGGCGGGGGACGATCTCCCGGGAGATTTGTCCGGTCTGGGCTGTTCCGGGACGACGCAGCCTAAGGCTATATGCAGGTTTGTGTCTTTTGTCCGGTGACCGGCATCACCGGTGGGCCGGAATCATGGCCGGGCCGGGGTCGTTACACATCCGGACGATCGCAGCACCACCGGCCCGCGCCCCAGGCCGCGACGGTCGGTCGCGCAGGTTTGGATTGGTCGCGCAGGTTGGAATGCCCGCCGCCACCCGGTCGTTATGACCCCCACGACCGACCGCAGGCACCGCCGCGATGAGGGTGTCGACAGGTTGGGCCAGCCCGGAATGACCCCGGGCCCCGGGTCGTTGTGATCCCCACGAACGACCGCAGGCACCGCCTCCGGGTGAGTGCCGACGGACTGGGCCACCGGGGAATGACCCCGGCCCCCCCGGTCGTTACACCTGGACCCCGGCGCCACGAGCCCTCGCGCCCGTGAAGTCGCCGACCGACGCCCCCGCAGGCGTCATCCCCCAAACTTTCCCCTGCAAGTGCAGCGCCGGACGAGGTGCTCACACCCCTTGCCGCCGTTCCCCCCTTGGCGGTGCGGGTGTTCCTACCCCCGAAGGAGCTACCCCCATGAACACGATCTTCCGTAAGAGCATGCTGTCCGTTGCTGGTCTCGCGTTCGCCGGTGGTGTGTTCGCCGGCCCGATCGCCGCCCACGCCAACCCGGCCGTGGACGCCAAGCCCACCGCCGTGGCCGTGCAGACGGCGAAGCCGCAGGGCGACCAGTCCCGGATCACCCTGAACGACGAGCAGACCGCCAACGTGAAGGCGATCATCGCCGCCACGAAGAAGGCCGGCCTGCCCGAGCGCGCCGCGGTCATCTCCATCGCGACGAGCCTGCAGGAGTCCAAGCTGGAGAACCTCGGCCACCTCGGCGATATGAACGACCATGACTCGCTGGGCCTGTTCCAGCAGCGCCCGAGCTCGGGTTGGGGTACCCCGGAGCAGATCACCGACCCCGAGTACTCGACGACTGCGTTCCTGAAGGGCCTCAAGCAGGTCGACGGGTGGCAGGACATGCCCCTGACCGACGCCGCGCAGACCGTGCAGGTCTCGGCGTACCCGGACGCCTACGCCCAGTGGGAGCAGCAGGCCACCGACCTCGTCGCCCAGCACTGGAACAGCTGACCACCAGCACCACCGCACCACCGCACCACCATCAGCACCGCACGGTAAGACCCAAGAACACCGACCGCTGGCCGGCACCCGCAACCCGGGGTGCCGGCCAGCGGCCTTCGCGTTGCCATCGACCGCCGGGACGCGGGGACGCCGGCCCGCCGGGACGCGGGGACGCCGGCCCGCCGGGACGCCGGGACGCGGGGACGCCGGCCTGCCGGCCCGCGGGGACGCCGGCCCGCCGGGACGCGGGGACGCCGGCCCGCCGGGACGCGGGGACGCGGGGACGCGGGGACGCGGGGACGCGGGGACGCCGACCATCGACCGCCGCAGCGGGCCGCAACGGGAGATGCCGCGCTGAAGGGATCCTCGGCGGAGGCGGATGGCGTCATCAAGCGGCGTTCATTTCCAGATCTTGGACAGTTTCCGTTAGCACAGAACGGAAACTGTCCAAGATCTGCATGCACGGTTCGAGCATCGGCGTCCATCAGCCGCCCGCCGCGCCGAAGACCAGTCACGGGGCCCGCAAGCCAGGTCAGTCGGCAGCCGCGGTAGATCACTCACGGACCCCGCACCGCGAGGGACTGCTGGTCTACCTGGGTGCCCTGATGACGCGGTCGGGTTGGGGACCCAGCCCGCTGTCGGCCGGAGGGGGCAGTGGTGTGTCGGGGTCAGCGGACGGTGACGGTGACGCTATGCCAGCCGGTGGCGCCGTCCGGGACGACGCCCTGGGTACGGTCGGTTTGGGTTTCACCGGTCGCGTCTGTCGCTCGGACCTGAAGCCGGTGTTCGCCCGGTGTGGCGTCCCAGCGCCAGGACCACTGCACCCAGGTGTCCACTGACACGGTGGGGGCCAGCGTGGCTGCCTGCCACTGGCCGTCGTCGACGCGTACCTCGACTCGGCGGATGCCTCGGTGCTGTGCCCAGGCCACCCCGGCGACGGTCACCGGCCCGGCGGTCAGCCGGTTGCGTCTGCGGGGCGTGTCGATCCGCGACTGGGTCTTGATCGGCCCCTGGGGGGACCATCCGCGCGGAACCCAGTACGCGTCGAAGTCGGCGAACCGGGTCAGCTCAAGTTCGGTCACCCATTTGCAGGCCGACACGTAGCCGTAGAGGCCCGGCACCACCATCCGGACCGGGAAGCCGTGCTCGACCGGAAGCGGCTCGCCGTTCATCCCGACGGCCAGCAGCGCGTCCCGTCCGTCGCGCAGCGCGGCGGTGGGGGTACCGCAGGTCCAGCCGTCGACTGACCGGCCGACGACCTGGTCGGCGTCGTCGTCGGGTTCGACCTCGTCCAGCAGTTCCCGCAGGGGTACGCCGAGCCAGCGGGCGTTGCCGATCAGGTCCCCGCCCACCTCGTTGGAGACGCAGGCCAGTGTGACGTACCGCTCGACCAGCGGTCGGGCCAGCAGATCCGCGTAGCTGTAGGTGCGCTCCTTGCCGACCCGCCCGTGGATCCGCAGCCGCCAGGTGTCCGGGTCGACCTGGGGCACCACCAGCGCGGTGTCGATCCGATAGAACCCGAAGTTCGGGGTGACGTAGGGCGCCAGTTGGGCCAGCGAGAGGTTCGCGCCTGCCGGCACGGCCGGTGCGGGGGCGACCGGCGCAGGCAGGCGGATCGCGTCCCGGGCGGCGGACACGCCGCGCCGACCCGCCAGCCAACGCCCGCCGAGACCGGCCACCACTGCCGCGCCGAGCAGCACCCCGCTGCCGGTGAGGAATCGCCGCCGCGACTCCGGGTCCACCTCGACGGGCCCGACCGGCTCAACCGCCGGCGTCGGCCCGGCGGAAGGCACCGACGCCGGCCCAGCGGGAGACACCGGCACCGGCCCAGCGGGAGGCCCGGAGGTCGACCCGGCGGGAGGTCCGGAAGTCGGCCCAGATGGAGACACCGGCACCGGCCCGGCGGGAGACACCGACGCCGGCCCAGCCGGAGGCCCGGGGGACGACACCGGGCCGGGGGACGGTGTGGGTGGTGACCAGGGCCAGGGGTTCAGTTCGAACGGGCCGGCGATGAACAACCAGAGCACCAGGGCGCCGAGACCCGCGCCGACCACTGACGGCAGTGCGTCGGCGAGGTCCGCGCCGGAGCGGGTCAGCGCGGCGGCGACGCCGATGGCGCCGAAGGCGCCGATGCCCGCCAGGCCGAGTGCCAGCCGACGAACCGCCAGTACGCCGAGGAGCGCGGCGAAGGCGCCCAGCAACACGGCGGTGCCGACCAGCAGCGCGATCTTGTCGGCGGTGCCGAAGAGGTCGATGGCGAGTTGCTTGAGTGACTCGGGGACGGCGTCGACGATGACCCCGCCGACCGCGACCAGGGGTGCCGACCGGGGGCCGGTCAGCACCGCTACCGGTTCGGCGATCCCGATCGCGACGGCGGCGGCGGTGATTCCGGCCAGCGCGGCGTACCGCCGTGACGTGGTGCTCATCGGCCCAGTGTGCGCGATCATCTCGGCCGGTCGCCAACAACGTCAGCGTTCGGTAATGACCTGCCGGCCGGCGGAAACGGGCCGGGGCGCACCGCCGTACGGCGGTGCGCCCCGGAACGGGTGTCGCTACCGGATCAGAAGCCCGGGCCGTGCTGGTGGCCGTGACCGTGGCCGTGCCCGCCGGCGGCGGCCGGTTCGGCCTGTTCCGGCTTGTCGACCACGAGGCTCTCCGTGGTGAGCAGCAGACCGGCGATCGAGGCGGCGTTGGTGACCGCGTTGCGGGTCACCTTCACCGGGTCGATGATGCCGGCCTTGACCAGGTCGACGTACTCGCCCTTGGCGGCGTCGAGGCCGTTGCCCCAGCTGAGGTCGGCGACCTTCTGCGTCACGACGTAGCCGTCGTGACCGGCGTTCTGGGCGATCCAGCGCAGCGGCTCGACGAGCGCCTTGCGCACGACCGAGACGCCGACCTTCTCGTCACCGGTGAAGCCCAGGTCGTCGTCGAGCACCGAGAGGATCTGCACCAGGGCGGCACCGCCGCCGGGCACAGTGCCCTCCTCGACCGCTGCCTTGGTCGCCGCGATGGCGTCCTCGATGCGGTGCTTGCGCTCCTTCATCTCGACCTCGGTCGCCGCGCCGGCCTTGATGACGGCGATGCCACCGGAGAGCTTCGCCAGCCGCTCGGCCAGCTTCTCCCGGTCCCACTCGGAGTCGGAGGCCTCGATCTCCTTGCGGATCTGGGACACCCGGTCGGCGACGTCGGCCTTCTGGCCACCGCCGTCGACGATCGTGGTGTTCTCCTTGTCGACCACGACGCGCCGGGCGGTGCCGAGCACCTCCAGGCCGACCTGGTCGAGCTTGTAGCCCAGCTCCGAGGCGACCAGCTCGGCGCCCGTGGAGATCGCGATGTCCTGGAGCATCGCCTTGCGCCGGTCACCGAAGCCCGGGGCCTTGACCGCGCAGACCTTGAGGGTCTTGCGCAGCGAGTTGACCACCAGGGTGGAGAGCGCCTGGCCGTCCACGTCCTCGGCGATGATCAGCAGGGGCTTGCTGTTCTGCAGGACCTTCTCCAGCAGCGGCAGCAGCTCCTCGATCGCCGAGATCTTCTGGGTGGTGACCAGGATGTACGCGTCCTCGAGGACGGACTCCTGGCTCTCCAGGTCGGTGACGAAGTTCGGCGAGATGAAGCCCTTGTCGAACTGGAGACCCTCGGTCACGTCCAGTTCGGTGGTGAGCATCGAGCCTTCCTCGACGGTGATGACACCGTCGCGGCCGACGCGCTCCATCGCCTCGGCGATCAGATCGCCGATCGTGGAGTCCTGCGCGGAGATCGTCGCCACGTTCGCGATCGAATCCTTGCTGGTGACCTCGGCGGCCTTGCCGAGCAGCGCCTCGGAGACCTTGGTGGCCGCCGCGTCGATGCCCCGCTTGAGGCCGGCCGGGTTGGTCCCGGCGGTCACGTTGCGCAGACCCTCGCGGACCATGGCCTGGGCCAGCACGGTCGCGGTGGTGGTCCCGTCGCCGGCGACGTCGTTGGTCTTGGTCGCCACCTCCTTGACCAGCTGCGCGCCAAGGTTCTCGTACGGGTTGGTGAGCTCGATCTCCTTGGCGATGGTCACACCATCGTTGGTGATCGTCGGCGCACCGAATTTCTTGTCCAGGACGACGTTGCGCCCGCGCGGGCCGAGGGTGACCTTGACCGCGTCCGCGAGGGCGTTGACACCGTGCTCCAGCAGGTGCCGGGCGTCGTCCGAGAAGCTCAGGATCTTCGCCATGAATGTCCCTTCGAAGCGCCATTGCCCCGGCCCGGCGAGCCGGACCGGGGCAGTGGCACTGATCGGTTGCTTACTTCTCGATGACCGCGAGGACGTCGCGGGCGGAGAGCACCAGGTACTCCTCGCCGGCGTACTTGACCTCGGTGCCGCCGTACTTCGAGTAGAGGACGGTGTCGCCGACCTGCACGTCAACCGGAACCCGGTTGCCGTTGTCGTCGACGCGCCCCGGGCCCACAGCGAGGACGGTGCCCTCCTGCGGCTTCTCCTTGGCGGTGTCGGGGATCACGATGCCCGACGCCGTGGTGGTCTCAGCCTCGTTCGCCTGGACCACGATGCGGTCCTCGAGCGGCTTGATCGCAACCTTGGTCGCGGTAGTCACGGGCATACCCTCCTGGGGTACTGGTTTCGTTGCTGACCAGCGGGGCTGGCCAGCGTCAATCTGCCTCATGCCACCGGGCGGTGCCGTCGTCGCGGGTGCCGGTCCGCCTGGCGTGCGCACCCGGGTCGCGAGACCCGGAAGCTGGCACCCTCAGGGTGAGAGTGCTAATCGCAGGTTATTCCGTGGCTAGCACTCCGTCAAGGAGAGTGCCAGCGCGTCGCGCCCCGCCAGCCAGGATTTCCGGCTCGGCCGGGACAATGACCGGGTGGATCTCGATCAGCTGGCGGCGCTGCGTACCCCTGAGGGGTCGGCCGCGCTCACCGCGGCGGCCGGGCTGGCCGGCGGTGACCCGCTGGCCGCGGCCTCGGCGCTGCGCGCGGCCGGGGTGCCGCCCACGCTGGCCGCGGCGGCCCTCACCCAGGCCGAGCTGCGCCACCGGGCGGTCGGCAAGTTCGGCCCGGCCGCCGCTGGGATGTTCCTCACCCGCCCCGGCCTGGAGCAGGCCACCCGCCGGGTGGTCGCAGACCGTCGGGCCGCCCGGCTGTCCGCAGCCGGCGTGCGCACCCTGGCCGACCTCGGCTGCGGGCTGGGGGCCGACGCACTGGCCGCCGCCCGTGCCGGCATCCGGGTGTACGGGGTGGAGGCCGACCCGGTGACCGCCGCCATGGCCGCCGCCAACGCCACGGCGGCCGGCCTGGCCGAGCTGTTCACCGTCGAGTGCGGCGACGCGACCGGGTTCGACGTGTCCCGGGTCGACGGCGTCTTCTGCGACCCGGCCCGCCGCACGAGCGGCACCGGGCGGCGGATCTTCGACCCGCGCGCCTACTCGCCGCCGTGGGACTTCGTGACCGGGCTGGCCGAGCGGGTGCCGCGCACTGTGGTGAAGGTGGCGCCGGGCCTGGACCACGCGCTCATCCCGGCCGGGGCGGAGGCCGAGTGGGTCGGCGTCGACGGTGACCTGGTCGAGGCGGCGCTCTGGTGCGGCGAGCTGGCGGAGGTGCCCCGCCGGGCCACCCTCTACCGGCAGCGGGGCAGCGAGGTCCACCGTGACCAGCTCACCGGCTCGGGTGCCGCCGAGGCGCCGGTCGGGCCGGTACGCCGCTACCTGTACGACCCGGAGCCGGCGGTGGTACGCGCGCACCTCATCGCCGAACTGGCCGCCGAACTGGACGCCACCCTGGCCGACCCGAGCATCGCCTACCTGTACGCCGAACAGCCGACCCGCACCCCGTACGCGCGCTGTCTGGAGATCACCGACGTGTTGCCGTTCTCGCTCAAGCGCCTGCGGGCGCTGCTGCGGGACCGCCGGGTGGGCCGTGTGGAGATCCTCAAGCGGGGTTCGGCGCTCGTCCCGGAGCAACTCCGCAAGGACCTGCGGCTGGCCGGGGACGAGGCGGCGAGTCTGGTGCTCACCCGGGTCGACGGCGCACCGACGGTGCTCATCGGCCGGCCGGTCCACTAACGTCGTCGCCGTGGTGGGACAGGGCACGCCGGCGACGGCACTGTTGGTCAAGCGTGGGATCGCGCATCGCACCCATCCGTACCGGGTGTCGCCGGACGCCCCGAACTACGGCGCGCTGGTGGCGGTGGCGCTCGGCGTGGCGCCGGAGCGGGTGTTCAAGTCGCTGGTGACCGCCGTCGACGGGGCGCTCACCGTGGCGGTCGTGCCGGTGACCGGGGAGCTGGATCTCAAGGCGCTCGCGGCGGCGGTCGGCGGCAAGCGGGCGGTGCTGGCGGATCGGGCGGTCGCCGAGCGGGCAACCGGCTACGTACGCGGTGGGATCAGCCCGCTGGGGCAGCGCCGGCGGTTGCCCACGGTGCTGGACGAGTCGGCGCTGCAACTGCCGACGATCTACGTCTCGGCTGGTCGGCGCGGACTGCAACTGGAACTGGCAGCGGCGGATCTGGTGGCGCTGACCGACGCCCGTACCGCAGTGTTGCAGAGCAGCTGACGACAGTCGTTACGTCGCCCTCCGCGCGGGATACCCGCGGAGTAACAGTCGCGTTGCTGAATTGTTATCGCCCCCAACAAACTAGGCACCTGCGCGGTCTTGTGGAGCCGGTGTGACGCGAAATACGTTGCCGGACACAACAAAACAACACCTCCCCCACCTCCGAAAGGACCCTGCACATGCGTAAGGGGATCCTCACCATCGCCGCCGTGGGCCTGCTCACGACCGGCGGCTTGACCGCTTGCAGCGACGACTCCGGCGGCGACGGCGCCGCCGCCGCCAAGACCCCCAAGATCGGCGTGATCCTCCCGGACAGCAAGTCCTCGGCCCGCTGGGAGACCGCGGACCGTCGGTTCCTGGAGGAGGCGTTCAAGGCCGCCGGCGTCCAGTACGACATCCAGAACGCCCAGAACGACAAGACGGCCTTCCAGACCATCGCCGACCAGATGATCACCAGTGGCGTCACCGCCCTGATGATCGTCAACCTGGACTCCGGCACCGGCAAGGCCGTGCTGGACAAGGCCAAGTCGCAGGGCGTCGCCACCATCGACTACGACCGGCTCACCCTGGGCGGCTCCGCCCAGTACTACGTCAGCTTCGACAACGAGACCGTCGGCAAGCTCCAGGGCGAGGGCCTGTCGAAGTGCCTGACCGACAAGGGCGTCAAGAACCCCGTCGTGGCGTACCTGAACGGCTCCCCCACCGACAACAACGCCACCCTGTTCAAGGCCGGCTACGACTCGGTGCTCAAGCCGAAGTTCGACTCCAAGGAGTACGTCAAGGGCCCCGAGGACGCGGTGCCGGCGTGGGACAACGCGCAGGCCGCGACGATCTTCGAGCAGCAGCTCACCAAGGCCAACGGCAAGATCGACGGCGTGCTGGCCGCCAACGACGGTCTCGGCAACGCGGCCATCTCGATCCTCAAGAAGAACAAGCTCAACGGCAAGGTGCCGGTGACCGGGCAGGACGCCAGCACCGAGGGCCTGCAGAACATCCTCGTCGGTGACCAGTGCATGACCGTCTACAAGGCGGTTCGGGAAGAGGCCAAGGCCGCTTCCGACCTGGCCATCGCGCTCGCCAAGGGCGAGAAGAAGGACACCGGCCAGACGGTGAAGGACCCGGAGGGTGGCCGCGACGTCCCGTCGGTGCTGCTCACCCCGAAGGCCATCTACAAGGAGAACGTCAAGGACGTCATCGCCGACGGCTACGTGACCAAGGAAGAGGTCTGCGCCGGGGCGTACGCCAAGCTCTGCGCCGACGCCGGCATCAGCTGACCGACGCCGCAGTACCCGCCGGGACGACCATCGCCGCCCGGCACGGGAGCACCCTCCCGTGCCGGGCGGCGCCCGCCGGACGGGCCCCGACCCTCCCTTAAGAAGGAGACCCCCGTGTCCGCGACTCCCCTGCTGGAACTCCGCGGGATCGACAAGAGCTTCGGTCCCGTCCAGGTGCTCCGCGACGTCGCCCTGACCGTCCACCCGGGCGAAGTGACCGCACTGGTCGGCGACAACGGCGCCGGCAAGTCGACCCTGGTGAAGTGCATCAGCGGCATCCACCCCATCGACGCCGGAGAGTTCCTGTTCAACGGTGAACCGGTACACATCGGCAGCCCCCGCGACGCCGCCACGCTCGGCATCGAGGTCGTCTACCAGGACCTCGCGCTCTGCGACAACCTGGACATCGTGCAGAACATGTTCCTCGGCCGGGAGAAGCGCAGCGGCATCGTCCTGGACGAGCCGACCATGGAACAGCTCGCCGCCGAAACGCTGGCGGGGCTCTCCATCCGCACCGTCACCTCACTTCGCCAGCACGTCTCCAGCCTGTCCGGCGGTCAGCGCCAGACCGTGGCCATCGCCAAGGCGGTGCTCTGGAACAGCAAGCTGGTCATCCTGGACGAGCCCACCGCGGCGCTCGGCGTGGCACAGACCGCCCAGGTGCTCGAACTGGTCCGCCGCCTCGCCGACAACGGCCTGGCCGTGGTGCTCATCTCGCACAACATGAACGACGTCTTCGCCGTCTCCGACCGGATCGCCGCGCTGTACCTCGGCCAGATGGTCGCCCAGGTGAAGACCACCGACATCACCCACGCCCAGGTGGTCGAGCTGATCACCGCCGGGCGCTCGGGCGGGCTCGGCCTCGCCACCGACCCGGGCAGCAACGGCGACGGCCCGCAGCCGGCCGACTCGATCTCAGGAGGCGTCCGATGACCACCACCGCCGTGCGGAAGGACGGCCCCGCCGCCGTCACACCCCCGCCGACCGTCGGGGGCCACGTCCGCAACTACCTGAGTCGGGTACGCGGTGGCGACGTCGGCGCGCTGCCGGCCGTGCTCGGCCTGATCGTGCTCTGCACCGTCTTCGCCATCATGCGGCCGTCGTCGTTCCTGTCGGCCGGCAACTTCGCCAACCTCTTCACCCAGGGCGCGGCGGTCACGCTGATCGCGATGGGTCTGGTCTTCGTGCTGCTGCTCGGCGAGATCGACCTCTCCGCCGGCTTCGCCAGCGGGGTCTGCGCGGCGGTGCTGGCCAATGTGGTCACCGTGCTCGGCTACCCCTGGTGGGTCGCCGTGCTCGCCGCGATCGCCACCGGCGTGCTCATCGGCACCACGCTCGGCATGCTGGTCGCGAAGATCGGCATTCCGTCCTTCGTGGTCACCCTCGCCGGGTTCCTCGCCTTCCAGGGCGTCGTGCTGCTGCTCGTCAAGGAGGGCACCAACATCTCCGTCCGCGACGAGGTGCTGGTCGCCATCGCCAACCGCAACCTCGCCCCCACAGTGGGCTGGGCGCTGACCGCCGTCGCGGTCGTCGGCTACGCGGCGGTGCAACTGCTGCGTCACCGCACCCGGGTGGCCCGCGGTCTGATCACCGACCCGATCGCGGTGGTGGCGCTGCGGATCGGCGGGCTCGCCGTCATCCTCGGCACCGCCGTGTACGTGCTCAACCTGGAGCGCAGCCGCAACGTCCTGATCAGCTCACTCAAGGGCGTGCCGATCGTGGTGCCGGTCATCGCGGTGCTGCTGGTCATCGGGACCTTCGTGCTGCAACGCACCAGCTACGGCCGGCACATCTACGCCGTGGGCGGCAACCGGGAAGCCGCCCGGCGGGCCGGCATCGAGGTCGACCGGATCCGGATCTCGGTCTTCATGATCTGCTCGTCGATGGCCGCCATCGGTGGCATCGTGGCGGCCAGCCGGGCCAACTCGGTCGACCCGAACACCGGGGGCAGTAACGTACTGCTCTACGCGGTCGGCGCGGCGGTGATCGGCGGCACCAGCCTCTTCGGTGGCAAGGGCCGCGTCCTCGACGCCGTGCTCGGCGGCGCGGTCGTCGCGGTCATCGAAAACGGAATGGGCCTGATGGGGTACAGCGCGGGAGTCAAGTACGTGGTCACCGGCGTCGTGCTGCTGCTCGCCGCCAGCGTCGACGCGCTCTCCCGCCGCCGCGCGGCAGCCACCGGCACCCGCTGACCGCGCGGGAGGTAGCACCAGCATGCGCCCAGGACCAAGCCAGGATGACGTCCGACGGCAGAACCTCGGTGCCCTGCTGCGGCACGTGCACGTCCACGGGGCGACCACACGCGCCGAACTGACCACCACACTGGGCCTCAACCGCAGCACCATCGGCGCGCTCACCGCCGACCTGTCCGCAGTGGGGCTGGTCAGCGAAGGGGCACCGAAGGAGACCGGCCGGGCCGGACGACCGTCACTTGTCGTCCGGCCCGAGTCGGCCCGGGTCTACGCGTACGCGTACTCGGTGGAGGTGGACCGCCTGCGCGCGGCCCGGATCGGGCTGGGCGGCGCGGTCCTGGACCGCCGGGATCTGGACCGGCCACGCGGCCTGCTGGCTGCGGAGGCCGCGCCGCTGCTGGCCGGCGCGGTCAAGGAGATGCAGCAGACGGTTCCGGCCGACGCGATCTGCGTCGGTGCCGGCGTCGCGGTGTGCGGCATGGTCCGCCGGGACGACGGTCTGGTCCGGCTCGGCCCCACCACCGGTTGGGTGGACGAGCCGATCGGCGCGGCCCTCGCCGACGAGTTGGGCATCGCCGTGCCGATCACCGTGGGCAACGTCGCCGACGTCGCCGCGTTCGCCGAGCACGCCCGGGGTGTGGCGGCGGGCTGCGACAACGTCCTCTACCTGTACGGCGACGTCGGCGTGGGGGCCGGCATCATCGCCGGTGGACGTCGGCTGACCGGCCACGGTGGATACGGCGGCGAGGTCGGCCACATGAAGGTGGTCCGCGACGGCAGGCAGTGTGAGTGCGGCTCCCGGGGCTGCTGGGAGACCGAGATCGGTGAGCACGGCCTCCTGCACGCCGCCGGACGCTCCGACGCCCGGGGCCGCGACGCACTGTTGGAGGTCTTCGACGCAGCCGACCGGGGAGACGCCCGGGCCCAGACGGCGGTCCGTCAGGCCGGTGACTGGCTCGGCTTCGGGGTGGCCAACCTGGTGAACATCTTCAACCCCGAGATGGTCATCTTCGGTGGGACCATGCGTGACCTCTACCTCGCGGCGGCGGCCCAGATCCGCAGTCGGCTCAACTCCAACGCGCTCGGCGCCTGCCTGGAACACGTCCGGCTGCGCACCCCGAAACTGGGCGCTGACGCACCCCTGATCGGCGCCGCCGAGTTGGCCTTCGAACGGCTCCTCGCGGACCCCCTCGACGTGGGCTGATCCGCGTACGCTGTCCGGCGTGGATGTCGAGCTGCGCGCCTCCGACGACGACCGCAACCGGGTGGTCGCCGCGCTGCACCAGCACACCGCGGCGGGCCGGCTGACCCTGGACGAGTTCTCCGAGCGGGCCGGTGCGGTGTGGACGGCGCGCACCCTCGGTGACCTGGCCGCGCTGACCCGCGACCTACCGGCCCTGCCGGACCCGGTCGTCGACGCCGACCCGGTCGGGCGCGGGCGTCAGGAGTTGCTGATGGTCTTCGCCGCCGCGGCGCTCACCCTGCTGCTGCTCGGCGGCCTGCTCGCCGTCACCCGCTGATCCGGGCCGCCCGACGGTGAACTGATCGCGCGATCAGTCCGTACCAGTGGGTGGACGGGCAACCGGCAGGTACGGCTGCCCGGTCCAGACGCGATCCGGTCCGGACCGAGGAGGCACCACAGACATGGCACCGCTCAGATCCGCCCATCGCCGACTGGGCAATCGGACCCACCGGGCGGCGTTGCTGCTCATCGCGATCATCGCGGGGGTCGGTGTCCTGCCGGGAGTGGCCGTCGCCGCGCCCGCCGGTGGTCAACAGCTCAACGCCGCCGACATGACACTGCTCAACGGGGTACGGCTGGCCGGACTGTGGGAGATGCCAGCCGGCCAGATGGCCGCCGAGAAGGGACAGTCCGCGAAGGTCCGGGAGATCGGCGCCGGCATCGCGAACGAGCACCAGAAGCTCGACGAACTCGTCGTGGAGGCGGCCAACAAACTCGGCGCGACCATCCCCTCCGAGCCGACGGCCGAGCAGAAGGGCTGGTTGGCGGAGATGCAGAAGGCGTCCGGCGCCCGCTTCGACCAGATCTTCGTCACCCGGCTCCGGGTCGCCCACGGCAAGATCTTTCCGGTGATCGGGGCGGTACGGGCCAGCACCCGGGACGCCACCGTCCGCAAGCTCTGCGAGGACGCCAACGAATTCGTCCAGCACCACATGCAGATGCTGGAGAGCACCGGCCTGGTCCGCTGGCCGGAGCTGCCGCCGGCCGCGCTGCCCGCCCCGGGTGAGGACGGGCTGCTGGCCGCCGCCTCCGCAAACACCGGCCCGCAGGTCGGGGTCAGCAGCACCGTCGTCTGGTTGGTCTTCCTCGCCGCGCTGGGCACTGGCGGAATCGCCACGTACCGGATGTTGCGCCGCAACTGACGGTCAGCGGTGGCAGCTGTTGGTGGCTCGCGTCAGCGGTCTACCTGGGTGAAGTCCCAGGAGTGCGGGGCGCGGGCCACCAACAGTGCGGGCGGGTCCGGCAGCGGGCGCGGGTTGCTGCGCCACTTGGAGATGACCACCACGCGGTGGTCGGTGGAGGAGAAAACCTCGCTGGAGACGTGGAGCGGGTCGTGCTCCACGTCGGGCAGGGCGGTGTCGCACACCCAGGTGATCAGGTCGGCGACGCCGTACGCCTCGGCGCGCGCCTCCCACATCCGCACGATCATGTCCGCCGCTCCCGTCACACGCTGACTGTGGTCAGCGGCAGCGCCGAATCGGCCGGCAGGTCCAGTCGGCTCGGCGCGACCCCGGCGGCGACCAGGTGCGAACCGAGCGCGGCCACCATCGCACCGTTGTCGGTGCACAGCTTCGGCCGGGGCACCCGGACCTGGATGCCGTACTTCTCGGCCCGCTGCTCGGCCATCGCCCGCAGGCGGGAGTTCGCCGCCACTCCCCCGCCGATGACCAGGGTCTCGATGCCCTGGGCGCGGCAGGCGGCGAGCGCCTTGCTGGTGAGGACGTCGCAGACCGCCTCCTGGAAGGACGCGGCCACGTCGGCCACCGGCACCGGCTCGCCGGCGCGCTGACGGGCCTCGACCCACCGGGCCACCGCCGTCTTCAGACCGGAGAACGAGAAGTCGTACCGGTGGGCGGCGAGGTCCTTGGCGGCGGTCAGGCCCCGAGGGAAGGCGATCGAGGCGGCGTCGCCGGCCCGGGCCTCCCGATCGATGGGCGGACCGCCCGGGAACGGCAACCCGAGCAGCCGGGCGACCTTGTCGAACGCCTCGCCGGCCGCGTCGTCGATGGTGGCGCCCAGTGGAGTGACGCCCCGGGCCAGGTCGTCGACGAGCAGGAGGGACGAGTGGCCGCCGGACACCAGCAGCGCGATGGCGGGCTCGGGCAGCGGGCCGTGCTCAAGGGTGTCCACCGCGACGTGGGCGGCGAGGTGGTTGACGCCGTAGACGGGCTTCTCGGCGGCGAGCGCGTACCCCTTGGCGGCGGCGACACCGACCAGCAGCGCGCCGGCCAGTCCCGGCCCGGAGGTGACGGCGATCGCGTCGATGTCGGCAAGCGTCACGCCGGCCTCGGTCAGCGCCCGGTCCATGGTCGGCACGATGGCCTCCAGGTGTGCCCGGCTGGCCACCTCCGGCACCACACCCCCGAACCGGGCGTGTTCCTCGACGCTGGAGGCGAGCGCGTCGGCCAGCAGGGTGTGTCCCCGCACGATGCCGACGCCGGTCTCGTCGCAGGAGGTCTCGATACCCAGGATCAGTGGTTCGTCAGCCATGGTCGCGTGGTCCGTCCCCGGTCAGCTCGGCGTCGCGCCGCATGACCAGCGCGTCGGTGTTGCTTGGTTGGTAGTAGCCGCGGCGCACCCCGACCGGCTCGAACCCGTACGTCGCGTAGAGCCGCTGTGCCGCGGCGTTGTCCACGGCGACCTCCAACAGGGCGCTGCGGGCGTCGCGCCGGGCCGCCTCGGCGAGCAACTCCTCCAGCAGGGCGCGGCCCACACCGCGCCGCTGGGCGTCCCGGCGGACGGCGATGTTCTGCACCCAGACCTCGTCCGGGGGTACACCGGCGAGCCCGGCGTACCCGAGCACCGAACCGTCCTGGTCGACGGCGACCCGGTAGTGGTGGCCGTTGGCGAGTTCGCTCCAGAACATGGCGGGCGACCACTGCTCGGCGCCGAAGAGGTCCGCCTCGATCGGCAGCACGTCGTCGATGTGCCACCAACGGAACGGTTCGAGCCGTACCGCCGTCATGGCAGGACCGGTTTGCGGCCGGTCGCCGCCACCGCGTCGGGGCGGCGCAGGTAGAGCGGGGTGAGCCGTTCGCTGGGCGCGCCCGCCCGGATCCGCTCGGCGGCGAGCAGCGCCAGCACCGTCGCATCCGGGTAGCGCGGCTCGACCCGGACGGGCAGGTCCAGGACCTCGGCGTACCGGTGCGCCCCGTCACCGACAGCGACCGTCGCGCCCAATTCGCGGGCGCGCGCGGCGGCGACCGCCGGTGCGGACACCTCAGGCCCGACGATCCGCTGACCGGCGCCGTCGTAGACGGCCCAGTAGAGCTCCTTGCGCCGGGCATCGCTGCCCGCCAGGACGGGCGCGCCGGACGCCGCCGGGTAGCCGATGGCGTCCAACGAACAGACACCGTACGTGGGGATGCCGAGCACCTGACCCATGGTCGCGGCGGTGACCAGCCCGACCCGCAGCCCGGTGAACGGTCCCGGGCCGAGCCCGGCGACGATGGCGGTCAGGTCACGCGGACGCGCGTCGGCGTCGGCGAGGACCGCGTCCACCTGGGGCGCGAGCAGCTCACCGTGCGCGCGGGCATCGACGGTGCACCGCTGCGCCCGCGACGCCACGCCGTCTGCCGAGACCTCCACCAGCGCCGCGGTGACCGCGGGCGTCGAGCTGTCCACCACGAGTACGAGCACGGTAAGCCAGCCTAGCCGCCCCGCCCCGCGCCCCGGTCACGCCCCGCCCCGCCCCCGCCACCACCCACTGTCACGCCCATCCGCCCGAGCCGCCCAGCCCGACCTGCCCGCAGCGCACAGCTCGGCCCGCTCGCGCCGCCTGACTTGCCGCCCGGCCCGAGCCGCCTGACCTGCCGCCCGGCCCGACCTGCTTGATCGGTCCGCTCGGCGAGGGCGACGGGTGACATTCCGGAGTAAGCGGTATACCTACGGGTCATCTTTATGACTCACAGGTATACCGCTCGTCAGGGAAAGGGCCCGGTCGCCGGGGGCAGGGCAGGTCGCCTTGGCCGCTGAAACGCGGCAGAGGCCGTCCAGTCGTCAATCCGCCTCAGCGGTTTCGGTCCGGGCTCGGCGTGATCCACCATCCCGGGATGCCATCCACGCGTCTCGCCGGCCTGCTCGGCACCGTCATCCGTGCGCAACGCCACTCGCGCGAGCTGAGCCAGGCCGAGCTGGCCGATGTGGCCGGAGTCAGCCAGGCCACGGTCGCCCGCATCGAAGGCGGCAATCGAGCGCCCAGCATCGCCGTATTGGAGCGGTTGCTTGCCGCGATGGACGTGCAGTTGGTGGTCGGGGTCGAGCCGTTGGACGCGCACCTCGACGCCCGGATCGACGACCTGGCCACGCGGCCGATCGCCGAGCGGATCGACGGGTTGGGGCTGGATCGGCTACTGGATCGACTCACCGACTTCCCGCAGGTGATCACCGGTTGCACCGCGGCGTTGCTACAGGGCGCGCCGGTGCCGGTCGACGCGCTGGAGATCGCCCTGCGCTGGCAGGACGCCAAACCGTTCACCCGCTGGCTGGAGGCGAACTACGGCCAGCGGTGGAACGCCCGCTGGGGTGAGTTCGGCGGAGTGTGGTTGGAGCCCGAGGAGCCGGGCGAACACCTGTGGTCGACCCGCTACGGGGAGATCAGGGCCACGATGTGCGACGAACTGCCCGAGACCATCGAGGTGCGCCACGGCGGGCGGAGCTACCAGGTGGTGCCACTTGTCGAGCTGGCGCTCAGCGAGCCACGCGCCGCCGAGTTGTTACGCCGCTACCGGGACCGGCGGTTGGCCAACGACAGCTGAGCCAACTGCCGGTCCCGCGCGCAGAGTGTCAGCTCAGCCGGCGGTGCGCTCCCAGTCGATGGTGGGTAGGCCGGCGTCGGCCAGCGCCTTGTTGGCGGCGCTGAACGGACGGCTGCCCAGGAAGCCACGCGGGTTCATCGGGCTGGGGTGGCCCGCCTCCAGCACCACGTGCTGCGGATTGGTGACCAGCGCGGCCTTCTTACGGGCGTAGCCACCCCAGAGCAGGAAGACCACCCGCTCCGGTGCCGCGTCCAGCGCGCGGATCGTCGCGTCGGTGAACTCTTCCCACCCGGCGTTGGCGTGCGAGCCAGGGGTGGCCTGCCGGACGGTCAGCACCGCGTTGAGCAGCAGCACACCCTGGGCGGCCCAACCGTTGAGGTTGCCGCCACGCGGCTTGGGAACACCCACGTCCTCACCCAACTCCTTGAAGACGTTGCGCAACGACGGCGGAACCGTCACCCCGTCGCGGACGCTGAAGCTCAACCCGTGTGCCTGCCCGGCCCGGTGGTAGGGATCCTGCCCCAGGATCAGCACCCGGGTGCCCTGCGGCGGGCAGAGCCGGTAGGCCGAGAACAGGTCCTCCAGCGGCGGGAAGACGGTCTGCGTCGCGTACTCCCGGGCGACGAACTCGCCCAGCGCGGCGGTGCGCGCCGGGTCGAGGTGCGGGGTGAGCACGGCACGCCACTGCTCCGGCAGCAGGGCCAGCAGATCCAGGGCGGGAGCGTCGTCGGGCATTCAGGAACCTCTCACAGCGCGGGTCGGACCCCCGCACTCTAGGCATCGGGTACGACAGCCGCCGAGCTAGCCCAGATCGGCGAGCCGCCGGGCCCAGTCGCCGCCGACCGGGTCCAGCTCCACGATGCGGGTGTCGTCGTCGCGGCGGTCGATGCGGACCCGTAGATGCGCGTCCACCAGCTGCTCCACCAGGCCCTCGCCCCACTCCACCACGGTCACCGAGTCGTCCACCGACGCGTCGAGGTCCAGGTCGTCGATCTCGGCGCGCGGATCGGTGGCGTCGCCCAACCGGTACGCGTCGGCGTGCACCAGCGCCACCCGACCGCCCCGGGCCGGATCGGGTCGGTGCACCCGGGCGATCACGAAGGTCGGCGACGTGATGTCCCCGAGGACACCGAGCCCGGCGCCGATGCCCTGGGTGAGCGCGGTCTTGCCGGCACCCAACGGGCCGGTCAGCAACACCAGGTCTCCGGCGCGCAGCAGCCCGGCCAGCCGTCGGCCGAAATCCCGGGTGTCCTCGACAGCCGGCAGCTTGACGACGTGACTCACCGTTCCTCCCCGCTCTGCAATGACTCCAAAAACCGCGCCAGGGCGGCGTTGACCTCGTCCGCGTGCTCCAACATCACCACGTGACCGCTGTCCTTGATCTTCACGAACTCGGCGTGCGGCAACCGGCGGACGATCTCCTCGGAGTGTGTCACCGGAGTGATCATGTCCTTGTCGCCGACCACCACCAGCACCGGAGTCGCCGCCAGCGCCGCCAGCGCCGGGAAGCGCGAGTGGGTCGCCAGGGTCCGCAGGTAGCGGGTCACCGTGTCGGCCGACGTCCGGGAGTTCATCGCCTCCACGTAGGACACCAGCGACGGGCTGGGTTTGCGGGTGCCGAAGCCGTACTTGCGGGTCAACAGCCAGGCCACGTTCGAGGTGGACTTGCGGGCCTTGTCGATCACCGGCCCGCCGTAGCGGGTGGCGTTGCTGACCATGTAGAGCACCGGGCCACCGACCCGGCCGAGCAGCGCGGGAGCTACCAGCTTGGTCTCCGCGATGAGCCCGCCCGACGTGGCCATCAGAACGGTGCCCACCACCCGGTCGCCGAACAGCTCCGGGAACAACTCGGCGAACGCCATGATGGTCATGCCGCCCATCGAGTGACCGACCAGCACCAGCGGCCCGTCCGGGGCGGTCCGGTCGATCACCTGGCGCAGCGTCCGGCCGAGCACCGTGAGGTCGTACTCCCCGGTCTCCAACCGGCCGGACCGGCCGTGACCGGGCTGGTCGTACGCCACGATCCGGTAGTCACCGCGGGCGGCGAGCATCTGACGCTGGAAGTGGAACGTGCCCATGTCCAGGCAGAAGCCGTGCACCAGCACCACCGTCGGGCGCCCCGGCACCGGCCGGGTCGGCTCGACCACCTCGACGTGGATGTCGGTGCCGTCCGGCAACTCCAGCCGGAACGCCTCGTCGTACCGCTGCTCGTCGAACGTCTCGTGCGCGTAGCGGTCGGCCGGGTCGGCCTTGAGCCGGCGGACCAGGGTCCGCTCGGTCGCCACCCCGGCCGCCAGCCCCGCCGCGGCCACCCCCACCGCCGCGCCGACGATCCCCGCGACCCGACCAGCGGCCGTCCGCGGACGCGGAATGCGATAACTCATGCTCTTTCGCCGTCGTAGACGCGGGGCACCCGCGTGCCGCCGAACCGGGTGACGATCTCGTAGTTGATCGTGCCGACCGCCTCGGCCCAGTCGTCAGCGGTCGGCTCTCCGTCGGCACCGCTGCCGAACAGCGTCGCCACGTCGCCGTCGGCCACCGGGTCGTCGCCGCAGTCGAGCACGAACTGGTCCATGCAGACCCGACCCGAGATCGTCCGGCGTACGCCGCCGAGCTGCACCGGGCCGGTGTTGGACGCGTGCCGGGGGACCCCGTCGGCGTACCCGAGCGGCACCACGGCCAGGTTCGCGTCGGCTTGCGTCGTGTAGGCGTGCCCGTAGGAGATGCCGGTGCCGGCGGGCACCCGCTTGGTGAGCATCACCCGGGCGCGGGCGCTCATCGCCGGCCGCAACCCGTACGTCTCGCCGGCCACCGGGGAGAGCCCGTAGATGGCCAGGCCCGGACGGACCAGGTCGAAGTGGGTGTCCGGGCGGGTGAGGGTGGCGGCCGAGTTGGCGAGGTGCCGCCAGCGCGGTCGCAGCCCGGCCCGCTCGACCATGGCCAGCCCCTCGTGGAAGACGGCCAGTTGGCGGTCGGTGGTGGGGTGGCCGGGCGAGTCCGCGTACACGAAGTGGCTCCACACGCCGACCACCTCGACCAGGCCGTCGGCCTGCGCCTTCGCGGCGGCGTCCAGCAGCGCGGGCCAGTCGGCGACTGTCGCGCCGCCCCGGGACAACCCCGTGTCGATCTTGAGGTGGAGGCGGGCGGGACGCCCGGCGAGGCGACTCGCCTCGATCATCTCGTCCAGTTGCCCCAGGCTGGCCGCGCCGAGGTCCACCCCGGCGCTGACCCCCTCGTGCAGCGGCAACCCGGGCGCGAGCAGCCAGGCCAGCACCGGCACTGTCACCCCGGCCCGGCGCAGGGTGAGCGCCTCGTCGAGGGTGCAGACGCCGAGCCAGTCGGCGCCGCCGTCGAGCGCCGCGCGGGCGGCCGGAAGCATGCCGTGGCCGTACCCGTCGGCCTTCACCACCGCCATCAGCTCGGCGGTGGTGCCGGCGCGGAGCCTGCCCACGTTCTCGCGGATGGCGTCAAGATCGACGCGTACCTCGGCCTGCCACATGTGCCCAGCCTACTTTCCGCCGTGATCACGGCGGGCGGCGACGCACGTCCCGGCGCGGCGATCCGCCCAGCGCGGCTGGAACGGTCCGTTCAGCCCAGCCGGGCCAGCACCGGACGCAACGCGCTGGCCACGTCGGGCGCGGTCACCGGCCCACCCCGGGCCGCCTCCCGCCCGGCGAGCCCGTGCAGGTACGCGGCCGCCGCCGCAGCCCGATCGGCGGGCACCCCGGCCGCCAGCAGCGAGCCGAGCAACCCGGCCAACACGTCGCCGGTGCCGCCGGTGGCCAACGCCGAAGTGCCGGTCGGGTTGACGTACGCCCGGCCGTCCGGCGTGCCGATCACCGTGCGGTCACCCTTGAGCAGCACCACCGCGTTCATCCAGGCGGCCAGCCGCAGCGCCGCGCCGACCCGGTCGGCACCGGGTTCCTCACCGCAGAGACGCGTGAACTCCCGATCGTGCGGGGTGACCACGATGGGTGCGTCCCGACCCCGCAGCCGGTCGGCGAGTGAGCCGTCCACCAGCAGGGTCAGCGCGTCGGCGTCGAGCACCACCGGCACCGGGGCGGCCAGCACGGCACGCAGCTCGGCCGCCGCGTCGGCACCGGTGCCCAGCCCGGAGCCGCACACCCAGGCCTGCACCCGGCCCGCGTCGGCGACCCGCTCACTGGCGATCACCGAGGGGTGCTGGTGCAGCACCTCGGCGCGGGCGCTGCCGGCGTAGCGGACCAGCCCGGTCGGCCCGGCCAGCGCGCCGCCCACGGAGAGCACCGCCGCGCCGGGGTAGGTCGCCGAGCCGGTCGCGACGCCCACCACGCCCCGGGTGTACTTCTCCGACGCGGGGCCCAGCTCGGGCCACCAGTCGACCAGGTCGGACCACTCGGTGACCCGCAGCGCCGGGGTGCCGCGCAGCCACGGCCGCAGCCCGATGTCGACCAGCTCGACCTGCCCGGCCAGGGCGGCGGCCGGCCCGACCACCAGGGCGGGTTTCAGCGCGCCGAAGGCCACCGTCACGTCGGCGCGCACCGCTGTGGGCCGGCCGGACGCGGACAGCGGTACGTGGCCGGTGTCGACAGCGACGCCGCTGGGCACGTCGACCGCGAGCACCGTGGACCGTTCCCCGTCGCGTCCGCGCAGTTCGTCGAGGCGCTGGACGATCTCGTCCGCGTTCGCCCGCAGCCCACCGGTGCCACCGATGCCGACGATGCCGTCGAGGACCAGGTCGACCGGGCCGGCCGGACCCGGCACCACCCGTCCGCCGGCGGCGCGCAGCGCGGCCAGGCCGGCGGCGTGCGCCCGCCCGGGGGTGACCAGCATCGCGGACACCTGCACACCCCGGCGGGCCAACCGCTCCCCCGCGTACAGCGCGTCGCCGCCGTTGTCACCGGAGCCGACCAGCAGCAGCACCCGGCCGCCGTAGACCCCGCCCCGCTCGGCGAGCACGAGCGCCGCCCGGCGGGCCAGGCCGGCGGCGGCCCGCTGCATCAGCGTCCCCTCCGGCAGGGTGCCCATCAGCCCCGCCTCGGCCGCCCGTACGTCGGCGACCCGCCATACCGCTCTCATGCCACCGTGTCCCATTCCGTTCGCGGGCGGGCCCGGTCGGCCCTCCCGGCCGACGTCATCGTTCCGCGACCACCATCGCCGACGCGATCCCGCCGTCGTGCGACAACGAGAGATGCCAGTGGTTGATCCCCCGCGCCTCGGCCGCCGCGGCGACCGTGCCGGAGACGGCCAACCAGGGGCGGCCGTCCGGGTCGGCAACGACTTCGCAGTCGTGCCAGCTCAGCCCGGCCGGAGCACCGAGCGCCTTGGCCACGGCCTCCTTGGCGGCGAACCGGGCGGCGAGCGACTCGGGCGAGCGCGGGCTGCCGGAGCGGGTGTGCCGCTCGGCCTCGGTGAAGAGCCGGTCGGCCAGCTGCGGCGTCCGGGCCAGGGCTCGGGCGAACCGCTCGACCAGCACGACATCGATGCCGACAGCGACGATCACCACACCACCCTACCGGCGGTCGAGGCCGCAGATTAGCCGTCGGGCTCGCGCTGGGCAACGCCTGTGGACACCCCGGGGTACGCCTCGACGCCGGCTGTCCACAGGGCACCGCTCGACCTGTGGTGCGCGCCTAACGTCAGCGCGTCGATGCCGATCGTCCACGGGGGTGTGCTCATGACCGACGAGCCGTTCACGGTCCGGCCGGAGGAGTTGCGGGCGGTCGCCGTCCTGCTCGACGACGAGGCGCACCGGTTGACGTTGGGCCTCGCCGGGCTGCCCGGGCTGGTGGTGGCGGCCCCCGAATGGCGAGCTGGCGCGGCGCTGGCCGGGTTGGAGGCGGCCGGGCACGCCTGGTTCGGCCGACTGGGCGCACAGGTCGCGGCGGCCTCGGGCGGGGTCCGCGCGGCGGCCGAGGCGTACGAGTCGGTGGACGAGCGGGCCGCCGACCGCTTCGCCGCGGTGCCAAGGTGAGCGGCGTCGGCTACCGGCAGCTGTGGGCTGTCAACCCGCGGGAGTGGCGGGCCGCCGGGGCAGCGTGGGCGGGGTTGACCGGGCCGCTCGATCGGCGCGTCGGTGGGCTGCGCGCGTCCGGCGGGCGGTTGCGGGACGGTTGGTCGGGTGCGGCGGCCACGGCGGCGGACCATCGGCTCACCGTGCTGGGTGCCGAGCTGGCCTCGATCGCACCCGCGCTGATCGAGGTCGACCAGGTGCTGGCCGAGCTGGCCGGTCGGCTGACGGCGGCGAAGGCACGGCTCACCGAGGCGGTCGCCCGGGCCGACGCGGCCGGCCTGCTGGTGGACCGCTCGGGTGGGGTACGGGTCGATCCGACCCGCGCCCAGCCCACCGAGCGGGCCGGGGTGGCAGCGGCCGGAGTCGCCGCGGCCCTGCGCCGCGCGCTCGACGGGGCAGCCACTGCCGACCGGGTCGCCGCCGACCGGTTGGCCGAGCTGGCCCGGGCCGCCGGCACCGGCTGGGCGTCCCCGC
This sequence comes from Micromonospora sp. DH14, assembly GCF_029809455.1. Taxonomy (NCBI): domain Bacteria; kingdom Bacillati; phylum Actinomycetota; class Actinomycetes; order Micromonosporales; family Micromonosporaceae; genus Micromonospora; species Micromonospora sp. DH14. The sequence continues at coordinate 67,965 of NZ_JARVKT010000024.1, forward strand.
CACCTCCCGGCCGGCCGGCACCCGGTGCCGCGCCCGCGCTGGTCAGCGCCTGGTGGTCCGGGTTGACCCCGGCCCAGCGACGGTGGCTGATCGGGCGCGAACCGGCGCTGGTCGGCCGGTTGGACGGGGTGCCGGTGGCCGCCCGCGACCAGGCCAACCGGTTGCAGCTCGACGGGTGGCGAGCGGAGTTGCTGGCCGAGCGTCGACGGCTGCTGTCCCGGGTGCCGCCGGGACCGCTCGCGCCGTTGCGGCTGCACGCGGTGGCGGGGCGGCTGGCCGGCCTGGACGCGCTGGTCGACCGGTTGACCTCCGGCGGGGCACCACGGGCGTACCTGCTCGGGTTGGATCCGGCCGGTGAGGGCCGGGTGGTGGTGGCGCTCGGCGACCCGGACCACGCCGACCGGGTGTTGACCCATGTGCCGGGGATGACCGCCGGGCTGGACGACGCTCCCGGCGAGCTGGGCCGAGTGGCCCGGGTGCTGGAGCGGTGCGCCGCGCTCGCCCCGGGTGAGCGCAGCGCGGCGGTGCTCTGGTTGGACTACGACGCCCCGGACCTGCTGACCGAGGCCGCCTCGACGGGTCAGGCCCGCGACGCCGGCGGGGCGTTGCACCGTTTCCAGGAGGGGCTGCGCGCCAGCCACGACGGGCCACCGGCCCGGCAGACGGTGCTCGGGCACAGCTACGGGTCGGTGGTGGTGGGTGTGGCCGCCCGGGAGCACGGGCTCGACGCCGACGCGCTGGTCTTCGTCGGCTCGCCCGGTGTCGGCGCGTCGCACGCCGGCGAGTTGGGCGTGCCACCGGGGGAGGTCTGGGCGAGCACCGCCCCCGACGACGTGATCCGGGCGGCCCGACCACCGGAGGAGCTGGGCCGCCGGGCCCTGCTGCGTACGGTGCCGCTGGCCGCCGTGGTGGGCTGGCCGGGGCAGAGCGGGCACGAGCTGTGGTTCGGGCACGACCCGTCGGATCCCGGGTTTGGCGGCCGGGTGTTCGGCAGTGGGCGAGGCGGTCACACCGGTTACTGGGACCCGGGCAATCCCGCACTGGACGGGATGGCCCGGGTCGTGCTGGGCCGCTGAGGCTTACTCGACGGTGACCGACTTGGCCAGGTTGCGGGGCTGGTCCACGTCGTGCCCCCGGGCGGCGGCGATCTCGGCGGCGAGCACCTGCAACGGCACGGTGGTGACGAGCGGGGCCAGCAGGGTGGGCGTACGCGGCACGTAGATCAGGTGGTCGGCGTACCGGACGACGGCCTCGTCACCCTCCTCCGCGATGACGATGGTCCGTGCGCCACGAGCCCGGACCTCCTGGATGTTGGAGACGACCTTGTCGTGCAGCATGCCCCGGCCGACCGGCGAGGGCACCACGCAGATCACCGGGGTACCCTTGTCGATCAGGGCGATCGGGCCGTGCTTCAGCTCACCGGCGGCGAAGCCCTCGGCGTGCATGTACGCCAGCTCCTTGAGCTTCAGCGCCCCCTCCAGGGCCACCGGGTAGCCGACGTGCCGGCCGATGAACAGCACTGTCGGCTCGGACTTCAGGTCCCGGGCCAGCTCGCGGACGGGTTCGATCCGGCCGAGCAGCTCCCGCAGCTTGCCGGGAATCTCCTGCAGCTGCGCGACCACCGCGCCCACCTCGTCGGCGAACTTGATCCCGCGCACCTGGGCCAGGTGCAGCCCGATCAGGTAGCAGGCGACGACCTGGGTGAGGAACGCCTTGGTGGAGGCGACGGCGATCTCCGGCCCACCGTGGGTGTAGAGCACGGCGTCGGACTCGCGGGGGATGGTCGAGCCGTTGGTGTTGCAGATCGCCAGCACCCGGGCCTTCTGCTCCTTGGCGTGGCGCAGCGCCATCAGGGTGTCCATCGTCTCGCCGGACTGCGAGATCACCACGATCAGCGTGGACCGGTCGAGGACCGGGTCGCGGTAGCGGAACTCGCTGGCCAGCTCCACCTCGCAGGGGATCCGGGTCCAGTGCTCGATGGCGTACTTGGCGACCATGCCGGCGTGGTACGCCGTGCCGCAGGCCACGATGAAGATCTTGTCGACGTCGCGCAGATCCTGGTCGCTGAGGCGGACCTCGTCGAGGCCGATCTCACCGGTCTCGGTGAGCCGGCCCAGCAGCGTGTCGGCGATGGCCTGCGGCTGCTCCTCGATCTCCTTGAGCATGAACCAGTCGTAGCCGCCCTTCTCCGCGGCCGAGGAGTCCCAGTCGATGTGGAAGTCCTTGCCGGCGGCGGGCTGGCCCTCGAAGTCGGTGATCTCGATGCTGTCACCGGTGATCAGCACGATCTGGTCCTGGCCCAGCTCGACCGCTTCCCGGGTGTGCTCGATGAACGCGGCCACGTCGCTGGCCAGGTAGTTCTCCCCGTCGCCGCGACCGACCACCAGCGGCGAGTTGCGCCGCGCGCCGACCACCGCACCGGGCACGGCGGCGTCGACGGCGAGCAGGGTGAACGCGCCCTCCAGTCGCTGGCAGACCACGCGCATGCCGGCGGCGAGCAGCTGCGGGCTGTCCGGCTGGCCAGCGGCGCGCAGGTCGGCCAGCGCGGCGGCGAGCAGGTGCGCTGCGCACTCGGTGTCGGTGTCACTGGTGAACTGGACGCCGTCGGCCTCCAGCTCGGCGCGGAGCTTGGCGAAGTTCTCGATGATGCCGTTGTGGATCACCGCGACCCGCCCGTCGGGGGCGACGTGTGGGTGGGCGTTGCGGTCGGTCGGGCCGCCGTGGGTGGCCCACCGGGTGTGCCCGATACCGGTGGTGCCGTCACCGATGCCGATCGGGCTGGCCGCGCAGGAGGTCGGGTCGTCGGCGGCCCGCTCGGAGAGCACCTTCTCCAGGTTGGCCAGCTTGCCGGCCTTCTTCTCGGTCAGCAGCTGGTCGTCGCAGACGATCGCGACGCCCGCCGAGTCGTAGCCGCGGTATTCGAGTCGCCGCAGCCCGTCGAGGACGATGCCGAGTGCGGGGCGCGCGCCCGCGTATCCCACGATTCCACACATGGCCCGCAGCCTAACCCAGTTTCACTCATGATGGGTGCTCGAAAGTCGGGTAAACGAACATCAAGTTTGAGCAAACCGCCGAGACGGCAACGACGACCGACGCGGAAACCGGGCCTGAGGTGCCGCGATGCGCCCGCCGCCCTCATCTACCCGCACAGCGAGGCCGCAAGCAGCGAGCCGGGAACCTGCTTCGGCCGAATCTCGGAGGTCGAGTTGACCGGGCAGGCCCGTAGGCTGGCGGCGTGACGACGAGCACCGATGTCGACCCGCTGGTGGCCCGGATGCGGCCGTTCGGCACGACGATCTTCGCCGAGATGTCCGCCCTCGCCGTACGCACCGGCGCGGTCAACCTCGGGCAGGGGTTTCCGGACACCGACGGCCCGCCGGAGATGCTGGCCGCCGCCGCCGAGGCGCTGCGCGGCGGGCAGAACCAGTACCCGCCCGGCCCGGGGATCCCCGCCCTGCGCGCGGCCGTCGCGGCCCACCAGCGGCGGTTCTACGACCTGGCGTACGACCCGGACGGCGAGATCGTGATCACGGCGGGCGCTACCGAGGCGGTCGCGGCGAGCATCCTCGCCCTCTGCGAGCCGGGCGACGAAGTGGTGTGCTTCGAGCCGTACTACGACTCGTACGCCGCCTCGATCGCGCTTGCCGGCGCGGTCCGCCGGCCGGTGACGCTGCGTCCCGCGGCAGACGGCCGGTACGCCTTCGACCCGGCGGCGCTGCGCGCGGCGTTCGGCCCGCGCACCCGACTGGTGCTGCTGAACTCACCGCACAACCCGACCGGCAAGGTCTTCACCCCGGCCGAGTTGGCGCAGGTCGCCGAGTTGTGCCAGGAGTTCGACGCGTACGCGGTCACCGACGAGGTGTACGAGCACCTGGTCTTCACCGACGCGGTGAGCGCGCACGTGCCGCTGGCCAGCCTCCCCGGAATGCGGGAGCGGACGCTGCGCATCTCGTCGGCCGGCAAGACGTTCTCCTGCACCGGGTGGAAGATCGGCTGGGCGAGCGGCCCGGCGGCGCTGGTCTCGGCGGTGCTGCGGGTGAAGCAGTTCCTCACCTACGTCAACGCCGCACCGCTGCAACCGGCGGTGGCCGTGGCGTTGGCCCTGCCGGACGACTACTACACCGGCTTCCGGGACAGCCTCCAGCAACGGCGTGACCAGCTCGTCGGCGGTCTCACCGACGCCGGGTTCGAGGTGCTCGACTCGGAGGGGACGTATTTCGTCACCGCCGACATCACCGCCCTCGGCGGCCGGGACGGCATGGAGTTCTGCCGTTCGTTGCCGGAGCGCTGCGGTGTGGTGGCGGTGCCCACCCAGGTCTTCTACGACGACATCGACGCGGGCCGGCGGCTGGTCCGGTTCGCCTTCTGCAAGCGCCTCGAAGTGCTGGCCGACGCGGTCACCCGATTGCACGCGCTGCGGCGGTGATCCGGCGGCCGGGGAGGCTGCGGCCCGGCCGAGGGGCTGTGGAGCTGATGTCGTCAACGATTCAGCTCCACAGCGTCCAACCGGCCTACTACGTGGCAGGGCTGGCGGTGCGGACCAGTTCGGCGATCCGCTCGGCGACCGACCGGGCGGTCGCCTCGGTGGCCGCCTCGACCATCACCCGGACCAGTGGCTCGGTGCCCGACGGGCGCAGCAGCACCCGACCGGTCTCCCCCAGCTCGGCCTCGGCCCGCTCGACCTCGGCGCGGACGGCTGGCGCGGCCGCGCCGATGGTCCGGTCGCCGACCGGGACGTTGATCAGCACCTGGGGCAGCTTGGTGACCACCGAGGCCAGCTCGGCGAGGGACTGGCCGGTGGCCGCCATCCGGGCCATCAGGTGCAGGCCGGTGAGCACCCCGTCGCCGGTGGTGGCATGCGCGGGCATGACGATGTGGCCGCTCTGCTCACCGCCGAGCGCCAGCCCGGAGGCGCGCAGCTCCTCCAGCACGTACCGGTCGCCGACCTTGGTCTCGATCAGGCGGATGCCCTGCGCGGACATCGCCAGGCGCAGCCCGAGGTTGCTCATCACGGTGGCCACCAGGGTGTCCTGGGTGAGCGTGCCGGCGTCCCGCATGGCCAGCGCGAGGATCGCCATGACCTGGTCGCCGTCCACCTCGTCACCGTCGGCGGTGACCGCCAGGCAGCGATCGGCGTCGCCGTCGTGAGCGATGCCCAGGTGGGCGCCGTGCTCGACCACTGCGGCGCGCAGCGCGTCGATGTGGTTGGAGCCACAGTCGTCGTTGATGTTCAGGCCGTCGGGCTCCGCGTAGATGGCGATGACCTCCGCGCCGGCCTCCCGGTAGGCGACCGGGGCGACCTCGGCGGCGGCGCCGTTGGCGCAGTCGACCACGACCTTGATCCCGTCGAGCCGGTGCCCAACGGTGCCCACCAGGTGCTGGACGTAGTGGTCGGCACCGTCGAGCAGGTCGTGCACGCGGCCGACGCCGGCGCCGATCGGCCGGTCCCAGGCGGTGGTGGCGTTCGTCTCGACGGCCGCCTCGATCCGCATCTCGATCTCGTCGGGCAACTTGTGCCCGCCGGCGGCGAAGAGCTTGATGCCGTTGTCCGGCATCGGGTTGTGTGACGCGGAGAGCATCACACCCAGGTCGGCCTTGGCCTCGGCGGTGAGGAACGCCACCGCGGGGGTGGGCAGCACACCGACCCGGACGACGTTGGCACCGGCGCTGGTCAGCCCGGCCACCACGGCGGCCTCCAGCATCTCGCCGCTGGCGCGGGTGTCCCGGCCGACGACGGCGAGCGGCGGGTGGCTGCGGTCCGTCTCGGCGAGTGTGTGCGCGGCGGCCACCGCCACCGCCAACGCCAACTCCGGGGTGAGATCCGCGTTCGCCCGCCCGCGTACGCCGTCCGTGCCGAACAACCGACCCATACCCGCCAACCTCCGAATGAGCACTGCCTGTGAGGAGAAAGCGGAACGGCCGACCCGCCTCCCTCGACGAGGGGGAGGCGGACCGGCCGTCCGTCAGAAGTACAACGCGCTGGGAAAGATCAGCGCTTCGAGTACTGGGGAGCCTTACGGGCCTTCTTGAGGCCGTACTTCTTGCTCTCCTTGACCCGGGCGTCACGGGTGAGGAAGCCGGCCTTCTTCAGGGCCGGGCGGTCGTCCGGCTCGTTGACGATCAGCGCGCGGGCGATGGCCAGCCGCAGCGCACCGGCCTGGCCGGTGGTGCCACCGCCACGCAGGTTGGCGATGACGTCGAACTGCTCGGGCTTCTCGGCGGTGACCAGCGGGTCCTTGATGAGCTGCTGGTGCACCTTGCTCGGGAAGTACGCCTCAAGGTCGCGACCGTTGCAGGTGATCTTGCCGGTGCCCGGGACGATGCGGACCCGGACGATGGCCTCCTTGCGGCGGCCCACGGTCTGGATCGGCCGGTCACCACGAGGCGCGCGGGCGACGGGCGCCGGCGCCTCGGTGGCCTCGGGGGCTTCCGGGGCGACCTCGGTCTCGATGATGTCGGTCATGCTGCTTCCTTCGCCCGCGCTCACTGCGCGATCTGCTTGATCTCGAACGGCACCGGCTGCTGCGCGAGGTGCGGGTGCTCGGCACCGGCGTAGACCTTCAGCTTCTTGATCAGCTGACGGCCGAGCTTGTTGTGCGGGAGCATCCCCTTCACAGCCAGCTCGATGGCCCGCTCGGGACGCTTGGTCAGCAGCTCGTCGTAGCCGACCTGCTTCAGACCACCCGGGTAACCGGAGTGGCGGTAAGCGACCTTGGTCTGGCGCTTGTTGCCGGTCAACGCAACCTTGCCCGCGTTCACGATGACGACAAAGTCGCCCGTGTCGACGTGCGGCGCGAAAGTCGGCTTGTGCTTACCACGCAGCAACGTGGCGGCGTGGGTGGCCAGGCGGCCCAGCACGACATCAGAGGCGTCGATGACGTGCCACTGACGCTCGATCTCACCCGGCTTCGGGCTGTACGTACGCACAGGTCTACCTTGTCTCGTCGTCGGTCTGGGGTCGCGCGCCGAGGTGACCAGAGTTAGCAGGCCGGACCAGCGCGCACGAACGACCAAGCGTACCTGATGGGGCACGCCTCTGGATGTCGTACAACAGCAGGCAACGATACCCGGCGCCCCGTCCGCAGGTCAAAACGGGGGTACGGTCCCGCACGGTGACGCGCCGAGGGTGGCTCAGCTCACACGTTGGCGAGACGGCCGGCCCTCGGCCGACGGTAGACGACCCAGGTGGCCGCGAAGCACAGCGCGTACCAGCCGATGAAGGCCAGGTAGGCGGCGTCGGCGTTGCCCGAGCTGAGGAACGACTGACGAAACGCGATGTTGACCAGCACGCCACCGGAGGCCCCGATCGCGCCCGCGATGCCGATCAACGCGCCGGTCATCCTTCGGGCCCACCGCGCGGCCGCCTCCGGATCACGCTGACCGCTGGCCACCGCGTCCGCCGCCCGGGCCCGGAAGATCGCCGGGATCATCTTGTAGGTGGAGCCGTTGCCGATGCCGGAGAAGACGAAGAGGGCGAGGAAGCCCGCCAGGTAGAGCCCGAACGAGCGCTCCCGGGCGGCGTACAGCACGGTGCTCGCGCCGACCGCCATCGCCACGAAGTTCCAGAAAGTCACCCGGGCACCGCCCAACCGGTCGGCGAGGTGCCCGCCCAGCGGCCGGATCAGCGATCCGATCAGCGGGCCCAGGAAGGTCAGCCACGCGGCGTCGACGGGGGTGGGGAACCGCTCGGCGAACTGGAGCTGGAGCACCTGACCGAAGGCGAAACCGAAGCCGATGAACGAGCCGAAGGTGCCGATGTAGAGCAGCGACATCACCCAGGTGTGCGGGTCGCGGGCCGCCTCGCGCAACGCCCCCGGCTCGTTGCGCGCTCCGGGCACGGTGTCCAACCAGCGGGCCGCCGCCAGCGCGGCCAGCACGATCAGCGGCAGGTAGACCGCCGGCACCAACCGGGGGTACGCGGCGCCCGCGGTGGCGAGGACCGCCAGGCCGACCAGTTGCACGGCGGGTACGCCCAGGTTGCCCCCGCCGGCGTTGAGCCCGAGCGCCCGCCCCTTGAGTCGCTGCGGGTAGAACAGGTTGATGTTCGCCATCGAGGAGGCGAAGTTGCCGCCACCGACCCCGGTGAGGCAGGCGAGCACCATCAGCGTGGAGTAGGACACCCCGGGTTCCAGCAGCACCGTCATCGGCACCGCGGGCACCAGCAACAGCAGTGCGCTGATGATCGTCCAGCGTCGTCCGCCGAAGCGGGCCACCGCCAGCGTGTACGGCAGCCGCAGCACCGCGCCCAGTGCGGCCGGCACGGCGGTGAGCAGGAACTTCCCGGCCGGATCGATGCCGTACGCGGGGCCGAGGAAGAGCACGGTGACCGACCAGAGGCTCCACACCGAGAAACCGACGTGCTCCGCGAAGATCGAGACCCAGAGGTTGCGTCGGGCGATCGGCGCGCCGGTGGCCTGCCAGAAGTCGGGGTCCTCGGGGCGCCAGTCGTGCAGCGGTTGCCGGCGACCGGTGACGGCAGGCGGCTCGGTGGTGACTGCGGTGCTGGTGAGCGTGCTCACGGCGGCTCCTCCTCGTCGATGTGACGAGGGGAAACGCTAGGAACACCGGGTTACCTGGCAGTGCCCGTCGCGGGTCGGGCCGGAAACGGGGATCGCACCACGGGCCGGCGGCGGTGGTGAGCACGCCATCCGGGCCGCGTGCTCAGAGCTGTTGGAGAATGCGCAGCGCGCGGCCGACCCGGAGCATGGTGTCGGCGTCGGCGACGTCCACGCACCCGGTGAACCACTTCTTCATGGGTGAGGAGATCCGGTCGGGCATCACGACGTACCGGCCCATCGGCACGGCGAGCGGCGAGTCCCGCAGCAGCGACTCCTCGACCACCTCGACGACGATCACGATGGGTACGTCTGTGGAGTTGTAGACGTCCGAGCTGATCACCAGGCCGAGGCGTTCCCGGGCGCCCTCGATGCGCCAGATCTCACCCCTACGCAGCACGCGGCCGTCCGTCGGAGAACAGGTCGTTGACCATGCCCACCTCGCGGGCGTCGGCGAGGGCGGCGGACTCCAGATCCAGGCTGGCGCGGCCCACGGCGGCGGCGTGCGCGGTGAAGACCTCGCGCAACGCCTTCTCCCGGGCGGCCTGGTCCATCCACGCGGAGAGCGACAGCCCTTCGCGCTTGGCGAACCGCCGCGCCTCCTCGATCGTCTCGTCCGTGAACGAGAGAGTCACCTTGGCAGTCATGCCGAGCAGATTACCCAGCGGTGTGACCGACAGTCATCCCGGCGCTCGCCGGCTCGCCCCCGGGCGACGAAAGGCACATTCCGCCGAGGCTCACCCGGCCCGGCCGCCGAACACCGCGAAGCGCCACTCCTTGAAGTAGCAGTCGACGTCGACCAGGCCCGCCTCGGCGAGCCACCGGCACTGGTCGGCCACGCTCGCCGGACGGTCGTGGCGCATCCGCTCCCGGGACCCCGCGATCTCCTCGGGGGACGCACCCAGCTCGGTGATCCGCTCCAGCCACACCTCGTCGTAGCGCCGGTCCAGCTCCGCGGTCGGGCCGGCGACCTGCTCGGCGTTGACGAACACCCCGCCCGGTGCCAGCGCGGCGGCGGCCCGCCGGTAGAGCGCGCGCTTGCCGCCGTCGTCCAGGTGATGGATCGCCAGGGCGCTGACCACCGCGTCGTACCGGCCGGGCGGCAGCTCGTCGGCCAGGTCCGCCTGGACCGCGCGGTGCGGCACGGACCGCGCGGCCAACTGGTCGGTGGCGCGGGCGAGCATCGCCGGGGCTCCGTCCACCACCGTCAGCCGGACTCCGGGCACCGCCGTGGCCAGCAGCAGCGAGAGCAGGCCGGTGCCCGCGCCCAGATCCAACACCTCCGGGGTACGCCCGGCGGCGAGCGCGGCGCGCAGCGGCGGCGCGGCCACCTGGACGGCGGTGCCGTAGAAGGCGTCGAAGCAGGGCACCAGCCGCCTGCGCGCCTCGTCGTAGGTGCCGGCCACCGCGTCGAAGACGTCCGTCACGCTCATCGCAACTCCCATGTTTTGAGACAGATTTCCCATATTATAAGCGGAGCGCGATGCACGACGCTGATCAGGACCTCGATAGCCCTCGGCGTCCTGGCGATCTCCAGGAGACCGAGGGCACACGCCTCGGTCTCCAAGAGACCGGGCACTCAGGCGTGCTGGAACCAGCGAATCGCGAGAGCCTCGCGTTCCCAGTCGACCCACTCGCGCAGCCATTGCCCACGCCCGCCGAGATCGGCCGCTTTTCAGGACGACCCGGGTGAGCCCGTGCCGGACAAGCCGCCCGATCGGAAGCCCACGCCGAAGCCCACGCCGAAAACCGAACCGACGCCCGAACCAAGAGCCGAACCGAGGCCCACTTGCGCGAACGGTCCCCGCGAGATGGGGTGCGCTGCCGCTTTGGAGCTGATGTCGCAAACGAGTCAGCCGCCGCTGCCGTCAGCGGTTCAGCTCCACCGACTCCGACTCACACCCGCCAACGCGCCCGCTGCCCGTGTGCGGTGTGAGCCCCACTTGACAGGACCGAAACAGAAGGGACCCGGACCGGAAACCGCCCGACGGCACGCTTTCCCGACATGACAGACGGTGCACGGTCGGCAACTCCACCGGGGCTGACGCCCCGGGAAGTGGCGACGCACTGCCCGTACTGCGCACTGCAGTGCGGAATGACGCTGCGCGCGGGCGACACCGGGGTGACGGTCCACCCGCGCCAGTTCCCCACCAATCGGGGCGGGCTCTGCCAGAAGGGTTGGACAGCCGCCGAACTGCTCGACCACCCGGACCGACTGACCACCCCGCTGGTGCGCGACCCGGCCACCGACACACTGCAACCGGCAAGCTGGGACACCGCGCTCGACCGGGTGGTCGCCGGCATCCGCGCCGTCCAGGCCGACGCCGGCCGGGACGCGGTCGCCGTCTTCGGCGGTGGCGGCCTGACCAACGAGAAGGCGTACGCGTTGGGGAAGTTCGCCCGGATCGGGCTGCGTACCCGGCACATCGACTACAACGGACGGTTCTGCATGTCCTCGGCGGCAGCCGCCGGGATGCGCGCCTTCGGCATCGACCGCGGGCTGCCGTTCCCGCTCGCGGACCTGGGCCGGGCCGACACGCTGCTGCTGGTCGGGGCGAACCCGGCGGAGACCATGCCGCCGCTGGTGCGGTGGCTCACCGAGCAGCGCGGCAACGGCGGGAAACTGATCGTCGTCGACCCCCGGGTCACCGCCACCGCCCGCCAGGCCGACCTGCACCTGCAACCACTGCCCGGCACCGACCTCGCGGTGGCCAACGCGCTGCTGCACATCGCGCTCACCGAGGGGTGGGTCGACCGGGCATACGTGGCCGAGCGCACCACCGGATTCGACGCGGTCCGCCGCGGCGTCGCCGCCTGGTGGCCGGCCCGCGCGGAACAGCTGTCCGGGGTGCCGGTGGCCGACCTGGAGGCGACCGCCCGCGCGCTGGGCACCGGCGGTCGGGTGATCATCCTGACCGCGCGCGGCGCCGAGCAGCACGCCAAGGGGGTGGACACCGTCACCGCGTACGTCAATCTCGCCCTCGCCCTCGGTCTGCCCGGCCGCGACGGTTCGGGGTACGGCTGCCTCACCGGCCAGGGCAACGGCCAGGGCGGCCGGGAGCACGGGCAGAAGGCCGACCAGCTCCCCGGCTACCGCAAGATCGACGACCCGGCGGCCCGGGAACACGTGGCCCGGGTCTGGGGCGTGCCGGCCGACGAGCTGCCCGGCCCGGGGGTGCCGGCCTACCAACTGCTCGACGCGCTGGGCACCCCGGGCGGGCCGCGCGCGTTGCTGGTGTTCGGGTCCAACCCGGTGGTCTCGGCACCCCGGGCGGCCCGGATCGAGGGCCGGCTGCGCGACCTGGACCTGCTGGTCGTCGCCGACCTGCTGCTCTCCGAGACGGCCGCGTTGGCGGACGTGGTGCTGCCCACCGCGCAGTGGGCCGAGGAGGACGGCACCATGACCAACCTGGAGGGTCGGGTGCTGCGTCGCCGCGCACTACGGCCACCCCCGCCGGACGTCCGGACCGACCTGGCCATCATCGCCGACCTGGCGGCGCGACTGGCAGCCGCCGAAGCGACAGTCACCGAACCGGCCGGCACGGCACCGACAACCACCAGGACGCCCGGCACCGCACCGGCCGGCACGGCACCGGCACCCGCCGAGACGGCCGGGCAACCGGAAGCCGCCGTCTCGGCGGGGCGTTTTCCCACCGACCCGGCTGCCGTCTTCGCCGAGCTGCGCCGCGCCTCCGCCGGTGGGGCCGCCGACTACGCCGGCATCAGCTGGGACCGGATCGACGCCGACGACGGCGTCTACTGGCCCTGCCCGACCGAGGACGGGCCGGACACGCCACGACTCTTCGCCGACCGGTTCGCCACCCCGGACGGCCGGGCCCGATTCCACGCCGTCGACCATCGGCCGGCCGCCGAACAGGTCTGCGCCACGTATCCGCTGCACTTCACCACCGGTCGGGTGCTCGCGCAGTACCAGTCGGGAACCCAGACCCGACGGGTGGCCGCGCTGCGCCGCGCCGCCCCGGAGGCGTTCGTCGAACTGCACCCCGACCTGGCCGCCCGGTTGGGCATCGACGACGGCGACCCGGTGCGGGTCACCTCGCGCCGAGGTGAGTTCCGCGCCCCGGCCCGTCTCAGCGCCGGGATCCGACCCGACACCGTGTTCGCCCCGTTCCACTACGCGGGGGCGGAACGCGCCAACTCGGTGACCAACGACGCGGTCGACCCGATCTCCGGGATGCCCGAGTTCAAGATCTGCGCCGTCCGGGTGGAGAAGGCATGACCGCCCGGGTGGTCATCGTCGGCAACGGCATGGCGGGCGCGCGCCTCGCCGGTGAGCTGCACGCCCGGGAGGGAGACCGGAAGGTCACGGTCCTCGGGGCCGAGCCGCACCGCGCGTACAACCGGATCCTGCTCTCCACCCTGCTGGCCGGCCGGATCGGCGAGCCGGACGTGGAGCTCACCGAAGCCGCCGGGCACGGCGTCGACCTGCGCAGCGGCGTACCGGTGACCGCCATCGACCGGTCCGCCCGGCAGGTCCGCACCGACGACGGCGAACGAATCGGGTACGACCATCTGGTGCTGGCCACCGGTGCCCGCGCGGTGGTGCCGTCGCTGCCCGGCCTCGACCCGGCGAACCTGCCGGAGCGGGTGGTCCCCTTCCGGACCCTTGACGACTGCCGGCGGATTCTCGCCGCGGCGGACGGCGCCCGCAGCGCGCTGGTGCTCGGCGGCGGGCTCCTCGGCCTGGAGGCCGCCCGGGGGCTGGCCATCCGGGGCCTGGCCACCACCGTGGTGCACCCGAGAGAACACCTGATGGAACGGCAACTGGACCCGGCGGCCGGTGCGGTGCTCGCCGGCACACTCGCCGGTTTCGGCGTCACCGTCCAACTGGGAGTGTCGGCCACCGGCGTGGAAACGGACGCCAACGGTGTCCGCCTCGACCTGGCCGACGGCCGGTCGCTCCGCGCCGACCTGCTGGTGCTCTCCTGCGGCGTACGACCGGACACCGCCCTCGCGCAGGCCGCCGGCCTGAGCGTGCGGCGCGGCGTGGTGGTGGACGACCGGCTCCGCACCAGCGACCGGTCCATCTCCGCGATCGGCGACTGCGCCGAGCACGACGGCGTACTCACCGGGCTGGTGGCGCCCGCCTGGGCCCAGGCCCAGGTGCTCGCGGACGTGCTGACCGGCACCGACCCACTGGCCCGCTACCGGCCCCGGCCGGTGGTGACCCGGCTGAAGGCCGCCGGGATCGACCTGGCCTCGATGGGTGACGCGGCCGGCGGCGAGCCGGGCGAGGAGCTGACCTTCGCCGACCCGGCCCGGGGCACGTACGCCCGGTTGCGGATCCGGGACGAGCGGTTGATCGGCGCGATCCTGCTCGGCGACAACCCGGCGGTCGGCACGGTGATCCAACTGTTCGACCGTGGCCACCCGGTGCCGACCGACCGGCGGGCGCTGCTGCTGGGCCGGGCACTCGGTGCGGTCGGCGCGACCCCGGCCGCCTCACCGGCGCTGATGCCGGACGCGGCCACAGTGTGCCAGTGCAACACGGTGAGCAAGGGCGCACTGGTCAGAAGCTGGCGCTCCGGCGCCCGGACTGTCGATGCGGTGGTGGCCGCGACCCGGGCCGGCACCGGATGCGGCGGATGCCGGGACGCGGTGAGCGGCATCGTCGACTGGCTGAGCCAGTCGGAATCGGTGGAGGTGACGCGATGAGCGGCGGCGATCTGATCGTCATCGGCAACGGAATGGTCGGGCAGCGGTTCGTGGACGCGCTGCGCGCCCGCGACCCCCAGGGCAACTGGCGGGTGACGGTGCTGGCCGAGGAGGGGCGCCCGGCGTACGACCGGGTGCGGCTCTCGGCGTACTTCGACGGGGTGACCGAGAGCGAACTCAACCTGCACACACCCGACGACGGGGTGCGGCTGCGCCTCGGCGAACCGGCCACCGCCGTCGACCGGGACCGACAGGTGGTGACCACCGCCGTCGGCGAGTACCGCTACGACGCGCTGGTGCTGGCCACCGGGTCGTACCCGTTCGTGCCGCCGGTGGCCGGCACCGAACTGCCCGGGGTCTTCGTCTACCGGACCCTGGACGACCTGGCGGCGATCCGGGCGTACGCGCGGGGCCGGCGGGTCGGCGCGGTGATCGGGGGCGGCCTGCTCGGTCTGGAGGCCGCTAACGCCCTGCGACTGCTCGGCCTGAGCACCGACGTGGTCGAGTTCGCTCCCCGGTTGATGCCGGTGCAGGTGGACCAGGCCGGCGGCGCGATGCTGCGGCGCTACGTCGACGACCTGGGCGTACGGACCCATCTCGGGGTGGCGACCACGGCGATCCGTCCCGGCCCGGACGGCGGTGTCGCGGCCCTGGAACTCTCCGACGGCAGCACCATCGACGCCGACCTGGTGGTGGTGGCCGCCGGCATCCGGCCCCGGGACCAGTTGGCCCGCGACGCCGGTCTGCCGCTGGGCCCGCGCGGCGGGGTGCTCGTCGACGCGACCTGCCGCACCGTCGACGAACGGATCTGGGCGGTCGGCGAGTGCGCGGCGGTCGACGGCACCTGCCACGGTCTGGTCGCGCCGGGCTACGCGACGGCCGAGGTGGTGGCCGACCGGCTGGTCGGCGGCGCGGCGACCTTCCCGGGCGCGGACACCGCCACCAAACTCAAGCTGCTCGGCGTGGACGTGGCCTCGTTCGGTGACGCCCACGGTGCCACCGAGGGCTGCCTGGACGTCACGTTCACCGACCCGGCCACCCGGGTGTACGCGAAGCTGGTCCTCTCCGACGACGCGCACACCCTGCTCGGCGGGGTGCTGGTCGGCGACGCCAGCGCGTACCCGACGCTGCGCGCGAGTGTGGGCGGCCCGCTGCCGGCCGCGCCGCTGGCGCTGCTCGCCCCCGACGGCGGCGGCGCGGACGCCGGGGCGCTGCCGGCCACCGCGCAGGTCTGCTCCTGCAACGCGGTGACCCGGGGCGACGTGGACGCCGCCATCGCCGGCGGTTGCGCGGACGTGGCGGCGCTGAAGGCCTGCACCCGGGCTGGCACCAGCTGCGGTTCCTGCGTGCCGATGCTGAAGCAACTCCTGGACGCGGCGGGGGTGGCGCAGTCCAGCGCGCTCTGCGAGCACTTCGACGTCAGCCGGCGGGAGCTGTTCGAGATCGTCCGGGTGCGCGGCATCCGCACCTTCTCCCGGCTGGTCGCCGAGCACGGTCGGGGCCGTGGCTGCGACATCTGCAAGCCGGTGGTGGCCTCGATCCTCGCCTCGCTGGGCAACGGGCACGTGCTCGACGGCGAGCAGGCGTCGTTGCAGGACACCAACGACCACTTCCTGGCCAACCTGCAACGCGACGGCAGCTACTCGGTGGTGCCCCGGATACCGGGCGGCGAGATCACCCCGGAGAAGCTGATCGTGATCGGCGAGGTCGCCCGGGACTTCCAGCTCTACACGAAGATCACCGGTGGGCAGCGGATCGACCTGTTCGGGGCGCGGGTGGAGCAGTTGCCGCAGATCTGGCGGCGGCTGGTGGACGCCGGCTTCGAGTCCGGTCACGCGTACGGCAAGGCGCTGCGCACTGTGAAGTCGTGCGTGGGTGAGACGTGGTGCCGATACGGGGTGCAGGACTCGGTGGGGTTGGCCGTCGCGCTGGAGCTGCGCTACCGCGGGCTACGCGCCCCGCACAAGCTCAAGTCGGCGGTCTCCGGTTGCGCCCGGGAGTGCGCCGAGGCGCGCAGCAAGGACTTCGGCATCATCGCCACCGAGACCGGCTGGAATCTCTACGTGGGCGGCAACGGCGGTTTCCGCCCCCGGCACGCCGACCTGTTCGCCACCGACCTGTCCACTGACGAGCTGATCACGCTGATCGACAGATTCCTGATCTACTACATCCGCACCGCCGACCGGCTGCAACGCACCGCCGGCTGGATCGAGGCGATGGACGGCGGCCTCGACCACCTGCGCGCGGTGATCGTGGACGACTCGCTCGGGCTCTGCGCCGACCTGGACGCGGCGATGGCCCGGCACGTGTCGTCGTACTCCGACGAGTGGCGTGACGTCCTGGACGACCCGGACCGGCTGCGCCGCTACACGTCCTTCGTCAACGCCCCCGACGTGCCGGACCCGTCGATCACCTTCACCCGGGAACGCGGCCAGCCGGTTCCCGTACGCGCTGACGGTCCGCCCGGCGGTCACCGTCCGCAACCCGTCACCCTTGGCCTACCGGAGGTACGGCGATGACCCAGACCCTCGCGCTCACCTGGACCACCGTCTGCCTCCTCGACCGGTTGGAACCGGACCGGGGTGTCGCCGCCCTGGTCGACGGGGTGCAGATCGCCCTCTTCCGGACCGCCGACGGGCTGTTCGCGATCGACAACCGCGATCCGGTCTCCGGGGCGTACGTGCTGTCCCGGGGCATCGTGGGCAGCCGCGGCGGGATGCCGACCGTCGCCTCACCGCTGCACAAGCAGGTGTACGACCTGCGCAGCGGGCACTGCCTCGACCTGCCCGGGGTGGCGGTGGCCCGACACGACGCGCGCTGCCGAGACGGGCTGGTCGAGGTGCGGCTGCGACAGGAGGCTTGATGCGGGAAGAACTGGCGGGCTTCACCATCGGGGTGACCGCCGACCGGCGGCGCGACGAGCTGGCCGCGCTGCTCGAACGACGGGGCGCCCGGGTGGTGCTCGCCCCGGCGTTGCGGATCGTGCCGCTCTCCGACGACACCGAGCTGCGCGAGGCGACCCGCGCCTGCCTCGACCAGCCGCCGGACATCCTGATGGCCAACACCGGCATCGGTATGCGCGGTTGGCTGGAGGCGGCCGAGGGTTGGGGGCTGGCCGAGCCGCTGCGTTCCGTGCTGGCCAGCTCGTACGTGGTGGCGCGCGGCCCGAAGGCACGCGGCGCGATCCGGGCGGCCGGCCTGCACGACCAGTGGTCGCCGGCCTCGGAGAGCTGCGACGAGGTGGTCGACCACCTGCGTCGGCGCGGCGTCGCCGGGCAGGTGATCGCCATGCAGCTGCACGGCGAGCGGCAACCCGAGTGCACGCTCGCGCTGGAGGCGGCGGGTGCCACCGTCATCGAGGTGCCGGTCTACCGCTGGGCACCGCCGACCGACCCGGCGCCGCTGCACCGGTTGATCGACCTGATCGCCGGCCGGCTGGTGGACGCGGTGACGTTCACGTCGGCGCCGGCGGCCGAGGCGTTGCTGCGGGCCGCCGGGGACCGCACCGACGCGGTGCTGTCCGCGTTGCGCAGTGATGTGCTGGCCAGTTGCGTCGGCGCGGTGACCGCCGAGCCGCTGCTGCGACGCGGGGTGCCGGTGAGCGCGCCGGGTCGGGCCCGGTTGGGTGCGCTGGTGCGGACCATCGTCGACGAGCTGCCCCGCCGGACCGTGACATTCAAGGCCGCCGGGCACCTGCTCACGTTGCGCGGGCACGCCGCGGTGATCGACGGCGAGCTGCGGCCACTCGCGCCCGCGCCGATGGCGGTGTTGCGGGCACTGGCCCAGTCACCGGGGCGGGTGCTGTCCCGCACGGCGTTGCTGCGGACCCTGCCCCGGGGCGCTGACGAGCACGCCGTGGAGATGGCCGTCGCCCGCCTGCGGGCCGGCCTGCACGCGCCCCGCGTGGTGCAGACCGTGGTCAAGCGCGGCTACCGGCTGCGGGTGGACTGAACGCGTCACGGCCGGCCGTCGCGCGCCGGCCGTGACGCGATGGTTCAGCCGACCGGCGTCGGAAAGCCCCGCCCGTGCTCCGACTGGAGCCGGAGCATGGCGTGCTCGACCACCGTCACCAGCACCTGCTTGACCGAGTCCCGCTGCCGGGCGTCGGTCATCACCAGCGGCACCTGCGGCGAGATGGCCAGCGCCTCGCGGACCTCCTCCGCCTCGTACTGCGGAGCGCCGTCGAACTTGTTCAGCGCCACCACGTACGGCAGGTTGCGGTTCTCGAAGTAGTCCAGCGGGGCGAAGGCATCGGTGATCCGGCGGGTGTCCACCAGCACGGCGGCACCCACCGCCCCACGGATGATCTCGTCCCACATGAACCAGAACCGCGTCTGACCCGGTGTACCGAAGAGGTACAGGATCAGGTCCTGGGCCATGGTGATCCGGCCGAAGTCCATGGCGACCGTGGTGGTCTCCTTGCCCGGCACCTTGGACGGGTCGTCGATGCCGACACCCGCCGCGGTCATCAACGCCTCGGTGGTCAGCGGTGTGATCTCGGAGATCGCCCCGACCAGTGTCGTCTTACCGACGCCGAAGCCGCCCGCGACGACGATCTTCGCGGATACGATTCCCCGGCCCGGCCGCCCCCCTGCGGGGTCATAGCCTGCGAAGTCCACTTAGCACCCTTCCAAGCAGTTCCATCCGCTCCTCGAACCCCTCGGCGGGAGCAGCAGTGTGTAACGTCAGCAGGCTCTCGGCCACCATGTCGGCGACCAACACCCGGGCGACGCCCAGCGGCATCCGGGTGTACGCGGCGATCTCCGCCAGCGACTGTGCCCGGCCCTCACAGACCGTGGCGATGCGGTGCTTGTCGTGCCCGGCGAAGCGGGATTCCGCGACCTGGGTGGGCGAGGCGGTGAGGACGGCCTCAAGGGCGATGTCCTGCCGGGGCTCGGTACGACCACGGGTGACCGCGTACGGACGCACCAGCGCGCCGCGCGGGTCAGCGCGTCGTTGGTCCATTCCCGGTCACCTCCTCGTCCTCCGCGGAGCCGGCCTGCGCCGCCTCTCGTCCCTGGTCCGGCGCTCGGAGTGAGCGCCGTCCTCCGGTGTTAAGAGCGCACCGCGTCGCGCGGCAGCGGCACCAGCGCGGCGCCCACCCGTTCGACCAGCAACGCCATCTCGTAGCCCACCTGACCCACGTCGCAGCTGCGCGCGGCCAGTACGGCCATCGACGAACCGTCGCTGATCGACATCAGGAAGAGGTACCCGCTGTCCATCTCGATGACTGTCTGCAACACCCCGCCCGCGCTGAACATCCGGGCCGCGCCCTCGGTCAGGCTCACCACGCCGGAGGTGATCGCAGCGAGCTGGTCCGCCCGGTCCGCCGGCAGGTCCCGGGAGGACGCGAGCAACAGCCCGTCTGCGGACACCGCCACCACGTGGGCGATACCCGCCACGCTGTCGGCGAAGTTGGTGAGCAGCCAACCCATGTCCTGCATGGCAGCTGGCCTGTTCATCGGCTCTCCTTGGTCGAGGTGCTGTTCAGGTCCGTTCCGGCCGTGCGACCGCGCTGCACACCGCGGTGGTAGGCCGACAGCAGACCACGTACTTCATCCGGGGTCCGCCGGCTGCGGTCCCGGCCGCTCTTGGGTTCGATGCCACCCGGCACGAGCTGTGCCTGCGGCACCCGCTTGGGCAACCCGGAACGGGTGGTCCCGGCGGGGGCCGGCTCGGCAGCCCGGCTGGCCCGCGACCAGCCCTCGTCGGCCGCCGTACGCCAGGCCTCCGGGTCGGGAGCGGGCGCGGCCGGAGCCGTCCGGCCAGCCGGTGCCGGGCTCGGTGCCGGGCTCGGGGTGTACGACGGTGGCGCCGACGACCGGGCGGCGAACCCGTCCATCGTCGCGCCGCCGTTGCCCCCGGTGCCCGGCGTGGTCGTGCCGTCGGAGCTGCCCGGGGTGCGGGTCGGCAGCTTCGGCCGGGCCGGCGGCGCGGCCGGCACGGACGCCGCGCTGTTGCCGCTGCGCAGGCCGGAGTCGGCGGCGGGTGCGGGCGGCTCGTCGAAGTTGGGCCGGGTGAAGATCGCGGTGGCGTCGTCGCCGTGCGACCGGAACCAGACCGCTTCCATCTCCCGGAAGATCGGCGCTTCGGCGGGGAAGTCGGGCCGGGTGCTGACCGGTGCGGCGGGCACCGACGGCACGGCAGGCACCGGTGGTGCGGCGGGCACCGGCGGTGCCACCGCGCCCGGCCCGGCGACCGGCCCGACCGGGAGGCCATGGCCGCCGCGCCCGTCCGCGCCGTCCGCGGCGGCACCCCGACGGGGCAGCGGGTCGACCGTCGGGTAGGCCACCGTCGGGCTGCCCATCGACGCGCCCGCGCCGTTGCTGTACGCCGGACGGGCCGGCGGGAGCGGGGCGGCGGGTGCCGGAGCGGCTGGTGCCGGGTCGGCGGGTGCCGGTGGCATGGTCGAGCGCGGGCCGGTGTAGCCACCCGCCTGCACGGCCGGGGTGGTGTCCCGCGAGTCGAGCGGTGACTGCCACTGGGCGGGTGCCGGCGTGCTGGTCCGCCACTGGTCGGGCAGCGGCGCCGCCGACGTGGCGGCACCGGCGAACTGCTCGGCGTGACCGACCGGGGTGAGCGGCGTCTGCTCCACTGCCATCGGCTGACGCGGCCGGGTGAGCACCTGCTCACGGCCTCGGTTGCTGGGCAGCACCACTGTGGTGGCGGGCAGCGTCACCTGGGCGACGGTGCCGCCCTCGACGTTGCGACGCAGCTCCACCCGGATGCCGTAGCGGGAGGCGAGCCGACTCACCACGGCCAGACCCATCAGCCGGAACGCGGCGACGTCGACGCTCGGCGGGGCGGCCAGCCGCCGGTTGAGCGAGTCGAGCTGCTCGTCGGTGAGGCCGAGCCCACGGTCCTCGATCTGGATCAGGACGTAGTCGCGGATCCGGCGACCGTCGGCGACCACAGTGGTGTTCGGCGGTGAGAACCGGGTGGCGTTGTCGAGGAGTTCGGCGACGAGACGCACCACGTCGTTGACCGCGTGCGCGGCCACCGAGATGTCGGTGTCCACGGTCCCGAACTCGATGCGGTTGTACAGCTCCACCTCGGACTGGGCGGCGCGCAGCACGTCCACCACCAACGCGTCGTCACGACGCGGTACGGCGGAGTCGGCGCCGGCCAGGACCAGCAGGTTCTCGTCGTTGCGGCGCATTCGAGTGGCCAGGTGGTCCAGTTCGAAGAGCTGCGCGAGCCGCTTCGGGTCCTCCTCGCCGCGCTCGATCGCGTCCAGCTCGCCGATCATCCGGTCGACCAGGGTCTGACTGCGGCGGGCCAGGTTGAGGAACATCGCCGAGACGCTGGTCCGCAGTGCCGCCTGCTCGGCGGCGACCCGCACCGCCTCCCGGTGTACGACGTTGAAGGCCAGCGCCACCTGACCGACCTCGTCGCGACTGTTGAGCTGGATGGGGTCGCGGACCTGCCGGACGATCTCGTCCACCCCGCCGTCGCCCACGCTGCCCATGTTCTGCAGCCGCTGCACGGCGTCGGGCAGGTCGTGGTTGGCCACCGAGAGGGCGCCCTCACGCAGTCGGCGCAGCGAGTGGTTGAGCGAGCGGGCCAGCACCACGGCCAGCGACACGGCGATGATCAGGGTCAGCAGCACCAGGACCGACTCGACCACTGCCTGCCGGATGACGTCCGAGCGCGCCTGGTCGGCCTGCTGGAGCAGTCGGTCCTGCAGTTGGATCTCGGCCCAGCGCATCAGGTCGTTCACGGCGCCGATGGCCGCGGTGGCGTCCTGCGCGCTGACCAGCGGGCGCTGCCCGACCGAGCGGGTGATGTCGGTGGCCACCCGGTCGGACAGACCGACCGCGTCGCCGGAGACGGTGCTGTTGACCAGGCCGCGCTGCACCGGGTCGGCGGCCAGCGAGAAGGCGACCAGGGCCTCCTGTTGACCCGTCAACGTTGCCACGAAGGACGAGAACTGCTCCGAGTCGAGCTGGCCGGCCGTCAGCGCGGTGAAGGCGACCGCCTCCTCCTCGGCGACGGAAGCCTTGGCGCGAGCGAACGCGGCGACGGCGCGACGGCTGTCCGCCAGGCTCTCGTCGCCGGGCAGCTGGGCCAGGCCGTCACCGTACGAGACCAGGTCGGTGAGGATGACCCCGTAGCGCAGCACCGCCTCGGCGACCGCCATCTGCCGGCGGTCCAGCACCTCCTGGCGGGTGCCGTCCAGAGTGGCCAGGTGGTCGTCGATGGCGGCCAGCCGGTCCCGCAGGGCGGCCGGCACGTCGCCGATCCGGCCTCGCTCGGCGCGGTACTCGTCCACCTTCTGCTGCGTCTGTCGGACCCGCAGGTTGTACGCATCGGCCGGCTGCTGCGGGGTGGCCAGGTAGGCGGCTGCGGCCATCCGTTCGGCGTGGAGATCCTGGGTGAGGGCGCTGACGTCGATGGAGAGCGCGGTCAGTGACCGGGCCCGGGTGGCGTCGAAGGCGCCCTCGCCGACGGAGATCAGACGGACCGTGGCCAGCGCGATCACCGCCGCCACCGGGACGACAAGAATCAGCGCCAGCTTGGACCGGATCCGGGCGTCGCGCAGTCTCGGCATCCGTCGGCGTTCACGCCGGCTGCTGTCGCCGAGCGCGGGCAGGGTCGTCGGTCCGGTGCTCACGACATCGCCTCCGTCGTTTCTTCCCCGCCTGAGCCGCCGAGCCATGCCGTAAGCGGAGGGGACCACGCGCGGCACGGCCGCGATTTCATCAGAGATGATCGTGTTTGGGAAGCCGCAGTGAGGTAGGAAACGGTCGGACGGAGCGCATCCCGTGATCCGGTCAACTGATACCTTCATTTCCGCAAGCCCCTGAACAGGGCATGTAACTCCAGAGTGGTCACGCGTGTATGCAAAGTGAGCTTTTGCAAACATTGCGTTACCCCAGCATGTGGGATGGCCGTCCCGAAAATGCCACCGGGGTCCGCGCTTGACCACAGCGCCGGCCATTGGCAAGGTTTTGCAGGCTTCGCGCACACCGTACGGCAGAGAAGATCCCGCCCTCCACTGAGGACGGATTAGCGGCGGTGACCGGGCAGCGCCCGCGCCCGCACCTGGAGGACTGAGTTGAGCCCCATCCGCTCCGCGACCATCGCGGCGCTCGCATCGGCCGTAGTGGCCACCACGCTCACCGGCTGCCAGTTCGGCGAGGCAGAGCAGGACACGAGTCCGATCGTGATCGCCGCTGATCTCGAACTGTCCGGCGCCGCAGCCACTGTTGGCCGGACATACCAGCGAGCCCTCGAACTCAAGGTCGAGCAGTTGAACTCCTCCGGAGCACTGAACGGCCGGGAGATCAAGCTGACGGTCAAGGACAACCGTTCCGACTCCGCCGAGTCACTTCGCAACATCGTCGACTTCAGCAACGATTCGCGGGTCAGCGCCATCATCATGGGCGGCTGCAACGAATGTGCAGTCGGTGCGGTCGGCACCATCAACGAGAAGCGGATTCCCACCATTGCGCTGGCGGCTTCCGGCGCGATCGCCGCACCGGTCGCCGAACGGCGTTACGTGTTCAAGCTGGGCCCTAACGCCCCGGACAGCGCCGCCGCTCTGACCACCGAACTGCGCCGCAACAACATCCGCAAGGTGGGGATGCTGGTCAGCGACGACGACTACGGCCAGGAGGGCGCGACCGCCCTCAAGAGCGAGCTGGACAAGGCGAACATCTCGCTCCGGCAGCAGCGGATCAAGACCACCGACACCGACGTCAGCCGACAGGTGCAGCAGCTCGCCTCGGGCAAGCCCGACGCGATGGTCTTCTGGACCCCGCCGGAGCAGGCGACCCTGGCCGCCGCCAGCGCCCAGCAGACCACCTTCCGTGGGTCGATCTATTTCGACGCGGGAGCGGCCGGGGACCTCTTCCTCGGCGCGTCCGCCAAGGCGACCGAGAAGGCCACGCTGATCTTCACGCAGACGATGGTGATCGACGACGTGATCGCGACCACTCCTGCCAAGGCCGCGCGGCGGCAGTGGTTCCAGGACTACACGGCACGCTTCGGCGGCTACAACGGGTCCTCGTCGTTCGCCGCGGACGCCGTCCAGCTCATCGCCGACGCCGAACTGCGCGCCGGCGGTGAGATCGGGAAGGTCGACCGCAACGGCATCCGGGACGTGCTGGAAACGTCCCAGATGGACGGTCTGTCCGGCCCGATCCGGATGACTCCGGACAACCACAGCGGCCTGATGCCGCAGGCGCTCACCACGCTTGTCGCCCGCAATGGTCGCTGGCGGTTGGCGGGGTAAACGCTTCCGGGCCTCGTGTGGCTTGCGTGGTCCGGCGGGATCGTCGGGGTGCCGGGTGGGGGTGTGGCCGACCGTGCCCGGCTCCGGGCGGTCAGGCTTGATCCCTCCGCCGGGCACGGTCGGCCACACCACGCTCGCCTGCGGCTTCGACGGAACGGGCCGGCCTCCTCGATGGGGGCCGGCCCGTTCGCGTTTGCTGGGATTGATCTCTTCTGTTGTTGGTCTGCTCTCAGCGGCTGCTGGTGGTTTCTCGGACCCAGGGCAGGGCGATTCGCTCGATCAGCAGGAGCGCCGAGTAGAGCAGGATGCTCACCAGCGCCACCAGCATGATCGCCGCCCAGGCGGTGGCGGCGTCGCCGATGCCCGCGTACTGCGTGATGACGTAGCCCAGACCACTCTCACCGGCCTGGAACTCACCGATCACCGCGCCGATAGCGGCCAGCGGCATGCCCACCTTGAGCCCGACGAAGATCTGCGGCAGCGCGGCCGGGAAGCGCACCTTGCGGAACGCCTGCCAGCGGGACGCGTTCCAGGAGCGCACCAGTTCGGCCAGGTCGGCCGGCGTGGTGGTCAGGCCGGTCGCGGTGGAGAGCACGATCGGGAAGAAGCAGAGCAGGAACACCATGGTCAGGATCGGTTTCTGACCCCAGCCCAGCGCCACCACCAGCAGCGGACCCAACGTGATCTTGGGCACCGCGTTCACCGCGACCAGCAGCGGGGTGAACATCCGCTCCACAGTGCGGGAGCTGGCCAGGGCGAGCCCGATCAGCACACCGGCGGCCACCGAGAGGGCGAAGCCGGTCAGGATCTCCAGCGTGGTGTCCCAGGTGTGCTCCAACAACTGGACGGGCTTCTCGACGAACGCGTTGAGCACGTCACCGGGCGGCGGCAGGGCGACCGGGTGAACCAGTTCCAGCCGGGCGACCAGCCACCACGCCGCCAGCGCGGTCAGGATGCCGACCGCGGGCAGCACCGCATCGGCACCGGCGCGCAGGCCGGCGCCTCGACCCGCGCGCCCCGCCTCGGGGCCGGCGTTGGGAGGCGGGGTTTCCGCCACCGCCGGGTCCGCTGACCGGACGTCGGTCATCTCTGTCCTCCTCGAAGTCCCACGGCCCGCCGGGGGCCGACGAGCGTCGGGGGTACGCCCACCGGGATCGGCGGAACGTACCCCCTGATGACGACGGACGATCAGGCCTTCGGCGCGAGGCTGAAGTCGATGATCTGCTCGGGGGTGATGTTCTGCTTCAGCGCGCCGGCGCCCTGCAGGATGGCGATGCTCTTGGCGACCCGGCCGCTGTCCAGGGTGCCGATCGCGGTGCCGGTGTTGCCGGAGCGGACGTACGCGGCCATCAGGTCCAGCTCGGCGGCGGCGGAGACCGGGTTGGTGGCGTCGACGTTCTTCTTCAGGATGTCGGCGGCCTCCTTGGAGTTCGCCAGGCTGTACTCGAGGCCCTTGAGCAGCGCCGCGGTGAACCGCTTCACCATCTCGGGCTTCTCCTTGGCGATCTTCGAGGAGGTGATCAGCACGTTGCCGTAGAGGTCCTGCATCACGTTGCTGTACGGCAGCATGACGGCCTTCTTCTGGGCCGCCGCCTCGATGGTCGGCTGACCGACGACGAACTGACCGATGCCGTCCACCGAGCCGGAGGCCAGCGTGCCGATCAGGTTCTGCGCCTCACCGTTGACCCAGGTCACCTTGGTCGCGTCCACACCGGCGAGCCGGGCGTACGTCGGGAAGAGGTTGCGGACCACGGACCCGGGGGTGTCGGCGAGCTTCTTGCCCTCCAGGTCCTTCGGGGAGCTGATGTTCTTGCCCTCGACGGTGGCGATGCCCGCCATGGTGCGCTGCTGGATCGCGGCCACCGCGGTGAAGTCCTTCGCCTGGCCGTTGCCGAGCTGGAGCAGACCGCCGGTGAGGTCGATCGGGCCGAAGTCGGCCTGGCCGCCGACGACGGTCTGGATCACGCCGCCGGTGCCCTGGCCGGCCTTGATCTCGACGTCGAAGCCGGCTTCCTTGAAGAAGCCCTTGTCCTTCGCCACCCAGGCGTAGGAGTCACGGCCGAAGTTGCCGAACGAGGTGAGGTAGGTCACCTTCTCCAGCGCCTTGCCGTCGCCGCCCTTGGCGTCGTCGGCCGAATCCGACCCGCTGCTGCAGGCGGAGACAAGGGCGAGGGCGGTGGCCAGCGCGGCCGTAGCGACCGTACGGGTCAGCCTTCTCATCAGTGCACCATGTCCTTTCCGACCGGGGCCGGCAGGCCACCGGAGGGGGTTGTTATGACGGGCCGGCGAGAGGGGTGGAAGCCGGGCTCCGCCGTCGTGAGGGGACTCTTCGCGGGCACAGCGTACGAGAAACCCACAGTTGTGACGCCAGGCGTATCGGGTTGCGGAACGGAAACAACATGACGACCACCCCAGCCGGTGCCATACCTCGACACGGCGGTTAGCCTTTGTCGGATTCCTGACCCTCGACTCAGCGGAGGTACGCCGGAGATGATCCGACTGTCCGGGGTGTCCCGCACCTTCGAGGGCCGGTCCGGCCGGGTGGAGGCGCTGCGCGGCATCGACCTCGACGTCGCCGAGGGCGAGTTCGTCGCCGTGCTCGGCCGCTCCGGCTGCGGCAAGTCCACTCTGCTGCGGCTGATCGCCGGCCTGCTCCCGCTGAGCGCCGGTGAGATCACCGTCGCCGGTACGCCGATCACCCGCCCGCGCCAGGACATCGCCATGCTGTTCCAGAAGCCGGCGCTACTGCCCTGGCGCACCGTGCTGGACAACGTCCTGCTGCCCGTGGAGATCTTCGGCTGGAGCCGCGCCAAGCACCGGGAACGGGCCCGGCAACTGCTCGACGTGGCCGGGTTGGCCGGCTTCGAGAAGCGGCTGCCGCACGAACTCTCCGGCGGTATGCAGCAGCGGGTGTCACTGTGCCGGTCGCTGATCGGCGAGCCCCGGGTGATGCTGATGGACGAGCCGTTCTCCGCGCTGGACGCGCTCACCCGCGAGGAACTCTCCGGCGAACTCCAGCGGGTGCACATGGAGAACAAGCCGACGATCGTCTTCGTCACCCACTCGATCGACGAGGCGGTGCTGCTCGCCGACCGGGTGGTCGTGCTGAGCCCTCGTCCCGGCCGGATCCGCAAGGTCGTCGAGGTGGCCATCCCCCGGCCCCGCACCCTGGGCCGCAACGCCCACCTGGCCGACGTCGCCCAGGTCAGCGCCGACCTGCACGAACTGCTGATGGAACGCGAGCAGCCGGCCTCCGTCGGCGTGGAAGGACACTGACCATGCGGGTGTCGGTCTTCACCGAGCCGAACCGTGGCGCCAGCTACGACACCCAGCTCCGGTTCGCCCGGCTGGTTGAGGCCTGCGGCTACGAGGGCTTCCTCCGCGCCGATCACTACCAGTCGATGGGCGCGGACCCGGGCCTGCCCGGGCCGACCGACGCCTGGCTGACCCTCGCCGCCCTGGCCCGGGAAACCGAACGGATCCGGCTCGGCACCCTGGTGACGTCGGCCACGTTCCGCCTGCCCGGCCCGCTCGCGGTGATGGTCGCGCAGGTCGACCAGATGAGCGGTGGCCGGGTCGACCTGGGCATCGGCGCCGGCTGGTACGAGCGCGAGCACACCTCGTACGGCATCCCGTTCCCGGCGGTCGGCGAGCGCTTCGACCGGCTCGCCGAGCAGCTGGAGGTGATCACCGGGTTGTGGGCCACCCCGCCCGGCCAGACGTACACCTTCACCGGCGACCACTACCGGCTGGTGGACGCTCCCGCGCTGCCCAAGCCGGTGCAGGTGCCCGGCCCGCCGATCATCGTGGGCGGGCGCGGCCCCAAGCGCACACCCGAACTGGCCGCCCGGTACGCCGACGAGTTCAACATGCCGTTCAAGTCCGTGGCCGTCACCGCCGAGGCGTACGACCGGGTGCGCGAGGCGTGTGAGCGCACCGGACGGGCGGAGTCCGGGCGCGACCCGTTGGTGCTCTCCGCCGGCATCGTCGTCGCCATCGGCCGCACCGACGCGGAGGCCCAGCGTCGGGCCGCGCCCCTGCACGAGAAGAGCGCGCTGCCTCCGGAGGACCCGGTGGTCGGCTCCCCCGCGCAACTCGCGCAACGGATCAACGAGTTCGCCGCCATCGGCACCACGCGGGTCCACCTGCGCCTGATCGACTTCGATGATCTCGACCACCTTGAGCTGATCGCCGCCGAGGTGCTGCCCCAACTGGACGGAGCACGATGACCGACGTGATCGACGGAACCGAACTCGGACCGGTGGGTCAGGAGATCGTGTACGAGAACGACCGGGTCCGGGTCTGGCACATCCGCCTCGAACCGGGCGGGCGGCAACCGCTGCACCGGCACGACCACCCCTACCTGGTGGTGGCGATCGAGGGTGCCAAGAACGTCGTACAGACCGTCGACGGCACCCGGATCGACGCCGACGAGCCCACCGGCGGGGTGGTCTACCGGGACCCGGGCGCGGTGCACATGCTGACCAATGTCGGGGATACGACTTACCTGGCCCGGCTGGTCGAACTCAAGTAGACCCGCCGATGGCCACCGGCGTGCCGCGCGGCGCGCCGTTGGCTATCGGGTGTACCAGGTGCGTAACGTGCCGGACATGGCCTTTCGGACCTGGGGCAAACTGCTGCTCACGGCGCTCGGGGTGAGCGTGCTGGCCGGAGCCGGCCAGCTCGGCGTCGCGTACGGTTTCGGCATCGTCCGCCTGACCGGCGCATTCACCGGTACGACAGTCAACCAGTGGCCGGCCCAGCTCGTCTGGGTGGGCTGGTTCGCCGCGAACGCCGCCGTGGCCGGTGCCGTCCTGACCGGACGCCTCGCCCGCCGCGACGTGCCGGCCGCCAGCACCGGCCGGCAGTTGGCGGTCGGTGGCGCGGCGGCGCTCGGCGCCACAGTCATCGCCCCGCTCTGCATGCAGCCCGCCCGCGCCGCGGAGCTGATCTCCGTCGACCCGGTCTGGGCGGTGGGCATCTGCGCCATGGTCGGTGCGGTGATCGGGGCGGGCGCGGCGATCGCCGTCCTGTTCCGGCCCGAGCTGGGCTGGAACATGACAGCTGTGGCCGGCGCGGTCTGGCTGCTGGCGCTCATCTCCGTCCTACCGTCGCTCGGCGCTGTCGGCCCGCTGCCGACCGTCCGGCTCGGCGTGCTGGAGCCGAGCTGGCTCGGCGACGCCGCCGCCCAGCGACTGGCGCTGCTCCTGCTGCCCACCGTGGCGCTGTTGGCCGGCGCGGCGACCGCCGGGCTGGCTCGCTGGCGCGGCCAGGCCCCACTGGTCAGCGGGGCCACCGGAGTGGCCGGTCCGGTGCTGGTGGCGTTCGCCTACCTGACCGCCGGTCCGGGTGACGCGGTGGACCGCTACCAGGCCACCCCCTACTACGGCTCATTGATCGCGATCCTCGCCGGAGCACTCGGCGCGGCCGCCGCCGCGCTGCTGCGCTGGCCGACGGGCACCCGTACCGCCGATCCGCAGGCGATCAAGCCCACCGCCATCCTGCGCCCACTGCCCGCCGGCCCGGCGCTACCCGACGCCGCGTCGGCGAACGATCGGGACACCGCCGAGCGCACCGACCCGGAGTCGGCCAACGCCGAGCTGTCCACCCGCGCGCAGCCGGGCGTCGTCGCCGGCCCGTGGCCGACGGGCGACCCCGAGGGCGTACGCACCGTCCCGGCCCACTGGGACTGGCCGGGGACCACAGCGAGCGGCCAGCACGGCCCGACTCCCGCCGCTGCTCCGTCCGCCTCCACTCCGCCGTCTCCGGCGGATCCGCTGTCCCCCGCTGGCCCGCTGTCCCCCGCTGATCCGCTGTCTTCCGCCGGCCCGTTGTCCCCCGCTGATCCGCTGTCGCCCGCTGGTCCGCTGTCCCCCGCCGGTCCGAGTCAGCCCGCTGCCTGGCTGACCGCGCCGACCGGTGAGCTCGCCGCCGCAGCCCAGACGCCCTCGGCGCGCCACGATGACGTCCCGGCCACGACCGGGCCCTCAGCCAGCGCCGACGCCAGTGCCGCCACCGCGACCAGCAGCGCCGCCGGACGCGCCGACGCCACCAACCCGGCAGACGGCCGAGCGGCCGACGGGCCGACCGGCAGCGCGGCGACGGGCACGAGCCGCAAGCTGACCGGTGGGCGCGCCACCCGCAAGGCCGCCGCCCCGACCAGCACCGACGCACCTGGCACGCACACGACCGGAACGCACACGACCGGAACGCACACGACCGGAACGGGCACGACCGCCACGGAAACGACTGGCACGGACACCGCCGGCACGGGCACGACCGGCACGGGCGCATCCGGCACGGAAACGACCGGCACGGACACGAGCGACCACGGCACGCCCGAGCCGCCGCAGACGATCAAGCCGCGACGAACCCGCAAGCCGAAGACCGACCCGGACGCCGTGGCTGACGGCACGTCCCCTACCGGCACGACGGCCGCCCCCGAGACGGCCAACCCCGAGACGAGCACCGGCGGGACGGCCACCGGCCGCGCCACGAGGGGGACCGGGCCGGACAGGTCCGCCGACAGCGTTGGCTCCGACGCGGCCACCGCCGCTGCGGTGCCCGGCCTGGGGAGCCCGGGTGAGCGGTCGGGCGCGACGTCCGAGCCCACGTCGGCTGCTGACACCGGCACGGCAGCAGCCCGCAGCACCGCTACCGGCGGGCAGCGAGCACCGGCCACCGGCTCGAAGCGAACGCCGGCCACCTCGACGACCGCCGGAGCTGACACGACGCCGGTCCCGGCCGACCCCGAGTCACCGGCCACGGCAACCGACGAGGCACCGGCCACCACCGCCGGGGCGTCACAGGCACCGGCCACCACCGCCGGGGCCACGCACACACCGACCACAGCTGATGCGAGGCGAGCACCGGCGGCACCGACAGCGACCGGCGACTCTGCCGCGGAGGCCACCGCCGCCCCACGCGTTCCGACGACCGGCACGGGCAGCTCGACAGCACCGGCCGACCCGACCAGCGACTCGGTGATCGCCGGGGGCACCGACAGCGCCGGGACCGCCGCCGAGGTTCCCGCTGCCGGGTTGTTCGGGGCCACCGCCGCCGATGACCCGGACGCGGACCGCTGGACGCCCGCGCCGTCGGCCTGGCCGGTCACCTCGACGTGGACGGTGCCACCGCAGGCCGCCGAGCCCGCGACGACGGCGTCGGACGGGTCCAGGGGGTCCGACGAGCCGACCGAGCCGACGCCCAGGCCCCGGCATCGGGCACCGTTGCCGGATCTGAGCCGGGCCGGCACCTGGAACGCGTTCGACACCTCCCGGCGCGCCAGGTCGACGGGACCGCAGGACAGCTCGTCAACGCGGACAACCCCGACCGGAACCAGCGAGCCGGCAGTCACGACCGACCACCCGAAGTCGACGGAGTCGCCCACCGGTGCCACCGACAGCGGCACCGGCGATCCGGCGGGTGCCGACGCCACGTCGGCAGCCCCGACGCCAACCCAGGTGGCGGAGCAACCCTCCCGACGGGGACGACTCGGTGGGCTGTTCCGCCGCAACCGGTCGCGTGCCGACGAGGAGGGCCCGAAGACGTCGGACGCGGCCGAGCCGCTGGCCACCCAGGACGAGGAATTCGTCGACTGGGTCGCCGGGCTGAGCAAGCCGGTGTCGGACAACGAGCCCGAGCAGGAGAACGGCCGCCGGTCGTTGCGCTCCAGCGGCCGACACCACCGCGACTGACTGATCGACTCGGGTTCATTGATTCCGGGCTGACACAGTCGCCCGGACAGCCCGACATTCATGAACCCGAGTCGATCAACCCACGGCACCCCGCGGGCCGGAGCACTGACGGCCCGGCCAGGTCAGGCGAGCGGGAGGTAGACCCGACTACCGCCGGAGATGAACTCGTCCGACTTGTCCTTCATGCCGCGCGCCGCGTACTCCTTGAGCTCTTGGGTGATCTTCATGGAGCAGAACTTCGGGCCACACATGGAGCAGAAGTGCGCAGTCTTCGCCGGCTCGGCGGGCAGGGTCGCGTCGTGGTACGAGCGGGCCGTCTCCGGGTCCAGCGAGAGGTTGAACTGGTCCTCCCAGCGAAACTCGAACCGCGCCTTCGACAGGGCGTCGTCCCAGGCCTGCGCGCCGGGATGCCCCTTGGCCAGGTCCGCCGCGTGGGCCGCGATCTTGTACGCGATCACGCCCGCCTTCACGTCGTCCCGGTCCGGCAGGCCGAGGTGCTCCTTCGGCGTGACGTAGCACAGCATCGCGGTGCCGAACATGCCGATCATCGCGGCGCCGATCGCCGAGGTGATGTGGTCGTACGCCGGCGCGATGTCGGTGGTCAACGGACCGAGCGTGTAGAAGGGCGCCTCGTGGCACCACTCCTGCTGAAGGTCCACGTTCTCCTTGATCTTGTGCATGGGTACGTGACCGGGGCCCTCGATCATCACCTGGACGTCGTGCTCCCAGGCGATCTTCGTCAGCTCGCCGAGGGTACGCAGCTCGGCGAACTGCGCCTCGTCGTTGGCGTCGGCGATGGAGCCGGGGCGCAACCCGTCGCCGAGGGAGAACGTCACGTCGTACTTCGCGAGCAGCGCGCACAACTCCTCGAAGTAGGTGTAGAGGAAGTTCTCCTCGTGATGCGCCAGGCACCACGCCGCCATGATCGAACCGCCACGGGAAACGATCCCGGTCACCCGGTTCACGGCCAGCGGCACGTACGGCAGGAGCACACCGGCGTGCACGGTCATGTAGTCCACGCCCTGCTCGGCCTGCTCGATCACGGTCTCCCGGAACACCTCCCAGTTCAACTTCACCGGGTCGCCGCCGACCTTCTCCAACGCCTGGTAGATCGGCACGGTTCCGATCGGCACCGGGGAGTTCCGCACGATCGCCTCCCGGGTCTCGTGGATGCGCTTACCGGTGGACAGGTCCATCACGGTGTCCGCGCCCCAGCGGGTGGCCCAGGTCAGCTTCTCCACCTCCTCGGCGACCGACGAGCTGACCGCCGAGGTGCCGATGTTGGCGTTCACCTTGACCAGGAACGCCTTTCCGATGATCGCCGGCTCGCACTCCGGGTGGTTGACGTTGAGCGGGAGCACCGCCCGGCCGGCGGCGATCTCGGACCGAACGAGTTCCGGGTCGACGTTCTCCCGGATCGCCACGAACTCCATCTCCGGCGTCACCACACCGGCCCGCGCGTACGCGAGCTGCGTCGGCCGGCGACCGTCCACACCGGCCAGTGGTGTGCCCGGACCTCGCACCGGCGCCACATCACCCCGCTCGGCGATCCACGGCCCCCGCAACGGCGGCAGCCCCACCTCCGGGTCCGAACCAGGACCCGACGTGTCGTAGAGCCGCACCGGTGGCAGATCACCGGTCAACCCCACCTCCGCGAACGGCACCCGGACATCCGGCCGCGAACCCTCGACGTACACCTTGCCTCGTGCGTGCATGACAGCCTCCTGGTGATCAGGCGGACCAGCCGAAGTGGTTCAGCGGCCCGCGCCCCGCGCCCAGCTCCCAGCCCCGCGCGCCGGTCAGCGCACGGAGCACGTACTCCTTGGCGGCCCCCACGGCGACCGGCACCGCGTCGCCCCGACCGAGCCGCACCGCGATGGCCGCGGAGAACGAACACCCCGTGCCGTGGGTGTGCCGGGTGTTCACCCGGGGTCCGCGCAACACAGTGGTGACCCCCGCGCCGTGCAGCACGTCGACCGCCTCGCCCCCGTCGAGGTCACCGCCCGTGACCACCACGTACTCCGGGCCGCCGGCCGCCAGGGCCTCGGCGGCCACGACCATCGCGGCCACGTCGTCCACCGGGCGTCCGGTGATCGCCGCCGCCTCCGCGCAGTTCGGGGTCGCCACAGTGGCGTACGGCAACAGCCGCTCCACCGCGCCCACCACGCCGAGCCGGTGGCCACTCGTGGCCACCAGCACCGGATCGACGACGAGTTGCGGCAACCGGCCGTCCCGGGCCGCCTCGGCCACCACGTCGGCGATCGCCGGGGTGCCGAGCATCCCCGTCTTCACCGCGGCGACCGTGAAATCGGTGAGGACGCTGTCCAACTGTTCGGTGACAGTGCGCGGGGGCAGCGGCAGTACCGCGTCGACACCCCGGGTGTTCTGGGCGGTGACCGCCGTGAGGACGCTGGTGCCGTACGCGCCCAGCGCGGCGAAGACCTTCAGGTCGGCCTGGATGCCGGCACCGCCACCGGAGTCCGAGCCGGCGATGGTGAGGATCGTGCTCGGGGTCATTTTCCTGAGTTTCTGGTTTGGGGGTGCGGTGGGTTGTGACTGGTTGCGGTCTGGGGCTGCGGCCGACCGTGCCCACTCCGGGCGGTCAGGCTTGATCCCTGCGTGGGCACGGTC
>NZ_JARVKT010000025.1:0-102326 GCF_029809455.1 Micromonospora sp. DH14
CGCCGGACCCGGGCTGCCGCGTTCATGCCACCACCAGCCGGATACCTCATACCTCCGGCCTACCGAATCAATCGACCGAGATCACGCCGACACGCCGACGGACGTCAGCCTTTCAACCTCTGTAGCCGGCATCAGGTGCGTGTAGACCCGGAGCGTGAAGCCGGGGTCAGCGTGACCGAGGTACGACGCGAGGGCCTTGATGCTCTCCCCCGCGTCGAGCAGCGACGAGGCGTAGAAGTGGCGTAGCGCGTGCATCCCGGTGGCCCGGGTCGGCGTGATGCCGGCCGCCACGACAGCCGGTCGCCAACTCTTGTGGTCGAAGGTGCGCCGGTTGATCGCGCCCCGACGGGTGCTGGTGAACAGCAGCGGCACTGTGACCCGCTCGTCGTCGGCCGGGTTCTCCCACGGCAGGGTGAGCGTCACCGGCTCGCAGTCCTTGATGTGCTGCCGCAGCACCTGGGCGACGGAGTCCGGCAGCGGCACCCGGCGGTCCCGGTCGTTCTTGGGTAGGCCGAAGACGAGCCGGGAGCGGACGAGCTTGACCTGACGTGAGACGTGCACCCATCCCGCGTCGAGGTCGATGTCGTCGACACCGAGCCCCAGGATTTCGCCCTGGCGCAGCCCGCAGCCGGCACCCAGGTCGACCATCGCGCGGTACCGCTGGGCGAGGCCACCGCGGATTGCCGAAACCTGGTCGTAGGTCCAGGGCACCACCCGGCGCTGCACCGGTCGCGGCGGCTTGACCGACTTTGCCGAACACGGGTTCTTGGCGATCCGCTCGTCGTCGACGGCCGCGCCGAGGATGGTCCGGAGGTGCGCGAAGACCACGGCCCGGGTCGCCGGGGCCAGCTTGCCGACCATCGCGGCGTCCCACTCCCGGATGTGGCCCGGCTTGATCTCGGCCAGCTTCCGCGAGCCGAAGACCGGCAGCAGGTGCTTGCGTACCCGGAACTCGGTGCTCTCCCGGGTTGACTCGTCGAACGAGCGCGTCCGCAGCCAGGTTTCGGCGTACTCGGCGAAGGTCATCCGCCCGGCAAGCGGGTCGACGTACGTGCCGCGCAGCTTGTCCGACTCGGTCGAGACGAGGAAGGCGTCAGCCTCCCGCTTGGCCCGGTCCGGGAACGACTTCTTGCGCTCCTTGCCGTCCGGCCCGATGTACCGCACCCGGTAGCGCAGGCCCTTGCCGAACAGTTCCGTCTTGACCCGCTCCGTTCGCCCTCCCGGGTGGCGCAGCGTCTTGTGCCAGCGGTCCTCTACGTGTCCCATCAGGCCGCCGCCTGCTCACGTACCCAGGACCGGACCGTCTCCGGCTCGTACCGCAGGTGTCGGCCGACCCGGGCCGCCGGCGGGCCGTACTTGACCTTCCGCCAGCGGTACAGCGTCTCGGTTGGTACCCGCAGGTACGCCGCCACGTCCGCGACCGTCCAGAGCCCATCGTTCGCCGCCATCAAAGCCTCTCCCCCGTCGTGCCGTCCGTTCCCGTTCTCGGTTCGGCGGCGGGGAGCTGCGCGGCCCGGTCCTTCGCGGCCAGAAGTTCGGAGCGCCAGCGGGCACGTTCGCTGATCGAGCGCAGCAGCCGGTGGGCCATGGCCGGCACGTCGGGGTCGTCGGGTCGGGCGAGTTCCCAGGCGTGCCGGACCGGTTCGACGGTCGCGCCCTGGTCGTCGACGGCGTCCAGGCCGACGCTCACGCCGAGCAGCGCCCGCACCCAGGCCCGCACGTCGTGTTTGTGGTCCGAGAGCGTTTTTCCGGACCAGTCGCGCGAGATGAGGATGCGCCGGCCGCCGATGCCGAGGGTGTCGCGCTGGTGAACCTTGCCCTTGCAGCGGCCCGGCTTCAGCTTGGCGTGTGCCTTACGGGGCTGGACGCCGTAGAGCAGCCAGTTCGCGCACCGATCGGTGCACGGGGTCACCTGGAGTTCCTGCCACAACCGGTCCAGGTGCGCCCGCTGCCGAGCGCTGGTCATCGTGTGGACGTCGCCGGTGTGCTTGGTT
This sequence comes from Micromonospora sp. DH14, assembly GCF_029809455.1. NCBI lineage: Bacteria > Bacillati > Actinomycetota > Actinomycetes > Micromonosporales > Micromonosporaceae > Micromonospora > Micromonospora sp. DH14. Next base: position 1,995 of record NZ_JARVKT010000025.1, read on the forward strand.
ATGTACTTCGTGACGTACCGGATGGTCCGCTCTGCGTCCTCGGTGCCGGGCATGACGCCTCGTGCGTCGACCTGCGAGCCGAAGCGCACGACGTGCACGGGTTCGGCGTCGGGGTCCTCGTCGATGGTATCGAGGGCTTCCGCCCAGGTGGTCAGCGGCTCGCGGGTGCCCGGGTCTACCCATGCCGCCGCCTGCTCGTCCCAGACCGGGAGCCGGTCGAGGGTGTAGCGCTGGACGTCGACCGAGGGCCACCACACCTGGTGATAGGTCGCCGCCGCCACGGTCCGCAGCACGTCACGCGGGATAGTGCCCCGGATGGCGAAGTGCGCGTGTGGGGCAAGGCGGCGTTGCGGCTCGACGCAGCCGGCGTACTGGACGTTCCAGCCCTCGCAGCGTCGGAGGTTCTGCCAGAACCGGTCGAGGAGCCGGGGGAAGTGCACGGCGTCCCAGGCTGCGCGGCGGTAGTCGTACCGGTCGGGGTTGAGCGGGGTGCCGTCGGGGCGGACTGGGCCGTACGAGTCGAGGGTGAGCGTCAGCCACATCGACGGCCGGTAGGTCGAGCCGTCCGGCGCGGTGTAGGTCTTGCCGACCGTGCGGCGCTCGACCTTGCGGCGAGGCAGGTCCGGGGCATCCTGCCGTCGCCGGGTCGAGCGCTTGCGGCGCCTACCGGTGTCCTCGTCGTCCTGGTCCTCGTCGCCGGTCGAGTGTGGCGGTGCGATCCGTCCCCGGAGTCCTTCGGCCGTGATCGCCTCTTCCACCTCGCGGATCGCCTCGTCGAGGTCGGTGACCTGTTCCCACTGGCTCGCCCGGGATGCCTCGTCGCGGGCGAACTCCAGGTGACCGCGCAGCAGGACAAGCGCCTTCTGTTCCTCGGTCGCCGGCTCTGGCGGCGGCAGCGGCTCGTCGTCGCGGTGCCAGCCTTCCCGGATCTGGGCCTGCCGCAGCCGGCGGTTCTTCTTGGCGCATGGCGCGCACTTGTCCTCACGGGTCGCCCCACAGGGCAGGTCGATGACCTCGGTCAGACCGGTCGCGAGATCCGTGCGGCGCATGGCGAGCGGACGGACACAGACGCCGTACTCGGCCGCGATCTCCTTGAGCACGTCGACCGAGCGGGGTAGCGCCATGCGGGCCGCCCGCGACCCCGGCCGAGGTGCAACCGGGGTCGGCGCGGGTTCGAGGCCCGGCAGGGTCGGAGCCGTCATCGGGTCACCTCGACCGGGCAGTGAAAGCAGTGGTGACGGTTGCGGGTGTATCGGTACTGTCCGGGCTCACGATCGACGGGAGTAGCGGGGTCAAGATGAGCAGCAGCGCGGATACGACGGTGTTGTGGCGCCCGACCGGGCCGCAGGAACTGGAGCTTGTCCACGCCTCGGGATGGCGGAAGTGGCCGCCTCGTCTGCCCGATCAGCCGATCTTCTACCCCGTGCTGAATGAGGACTACGCGATCAAGATCGCCCGGGACTGGAATGTGCCTGCCTCTGGCGTCGGGTACGTGACCCGCTTCCGCGTCGAGACGGAATTTCTCAGCCGCTACCCCGTCCGCCAGGTCGGCGGCGACACCATCCTTGAGCTGTGGGTACCCGCCGAGGAATTGGACGAGTTCAACGCGCACATCGTCGGTGAGATAGAGGTCGTCCACGAGTTCCGGTAGCCGGTGACCGGACCCGACAGCGCTCATCGGATGATCCCGACGACGTGCGGCCGGTTGGACGGGACGACAGCGCGCGGCGGCACCACGGCCGGGGCGATGGACGGCATCGGCTCTGCCGGGCGGACTGGCTCGACGGTGGCGGGTTCCTCGTACTGGTACGCGGTCGGCTGGTCCGGCTCGTCGACCGGCGGGGCAACCGGGGCGTTGGACAGGACGACCTTGACCAGTGCGAGGAACGCCAACGACGGCACCGCCGCCACAGTCCAGCCCCACACGGACGGTTCGGCCTCCGCGACCTGGGCGGCGAGGGACAGCAGCGCGAACGCCACCAGGAGCGAGCCGACCAGGCCGACCGGGCGACCAGCACCCCGCCGGGCACGGATCTCCAAACCGAGGTAGATCGCCATCAGCTCAACCGCCACCGCATTGGCCCAGCCGATCCAGTCGGGCTGGCCGTGCGCGACGGACAGGTCGTGAACGTGGGTGAAGGCTGCAGCACCGGCCATGGTGCCGATGGCGAGCAGGATCAGCAGGCGTACCGCCGATTCGGTGCTCTTGCTCATCGCCACTCCTCCAACGGCTTCTCGCGGATGGTCAGGTCGATGCGGATGCGCCGGCCGTCCATGTCGGGGCGGCGGTTGACCATGTGCGCCACGCCGTGAAGAGCGGCGGCGGTCTGGTCGGAGGGGCCGACGAGCCGGATGCGCAGCGGACGCCGGAGCCGGTCGATGAGGCGGGTGAAGGGGTTCACGGCGGTTACCTCCGGGCCGGTCGAATGTCGGTGCGGATGTAGTCGGGTGGCGTGCCGAGCGCGGCGACCGCTTCAGAGAGGCAGCGCCACAGCGCCCACGCCTCGTCGGGGGTCAGGGACATCCGTCGCTGACCGGCACCGACCGCCAGATAGACGGGGTACGGGTCGGGCCGCTCCGGGTCGACGCGGACAGAGACCGCGGTGACCGGTTCGGGGGTACGCAGCCGGTAGAAGCGGCGACCGGTCATCGGGCATCACCCCCGGCGTCTCGGTCGAGCAGGTTGCGCAGGGATTCGGGGAGCAGCGGCCCGGACGGCTTACGGGGCAGCGGGAGCCGGACCGGTTCGGCGGCGGTCTCCCGGCCGACCTGGGCGAGGATGTCCGACGCGTCGGCCGGAGCCGGATACTGCCGGGCCATGTCGCGGATGTCGTCGTCACTGACGTACGAGAACCGGACCCGCATCGGGTCGGGAGTGCCGTCGAGGATGACGTACCCGACGCCCTTTGCCCATCGGGGCATCTGGTCTGCGAGCGCGCCCCGCTTGCGGGCACCGTCGCCAAGGACCATGTCGACCTGCGACGCCTCGGTCAGGCCGAGCGCAATGCGGGTCGGGAAGAGATCCCGGAACGGCAGTACGTCCTTGCGCGGGTCCTGCAACGCGGCCACCACCAGGACGCCGACGCCGGCCCCCTGGGACAGCAGCAGCCCCAGCGACGACGCGATGCGTTTGCGCAGCTCAACGTCTTGCAGGTACGCGGTCAGCGCGGCCATCTCGTCGATGACGACCACGACCAGGGGGTCAGCCTCAGTCGGGGTGTGGACACGAACCCGGCCGGCAAGCCGCGTCTGCCGCTCCCGCAGCACCTCCACCGCTTCGTCGAGCAGATCGGCCATGACCTCGAACGACTTGCCGGCGAACCGGGCGAACATCGGACGGCCGAGCGCGAATTCCATCCCGCCCTTGGGGTCGATCACCCAGAGCCGGACGAGACCGGAGGCGACCCCACCACCGAGGACCCGGACCAGCGACCACAGCACCGAGCCCTTACCGGACCGGGTTGCACCGCCCACCAGGACATGCGTGGAGAGCAGGTGCAGCGACCAGGTACGTAGGTCTTCGCGCCGCGCCAGTGGTAGCGCGGTGATGTCCGGCACCGCCGGCACCGCGAACGGCGGGACCACGGTCCGCAGCGCATCGGTACGGACCAGGGCCAGGTAGACCAGCGTCGGACGATCCCGGTACCGCACACGGTCGACGAGCCGCAGCAACCACGCACCCCGGCCGGTTCGGGTCGGCGGGTCGCCGGGACGCTCGGAGTAGATCCGCGCGTGCCGCCGGCCGAACGCGTACGCCAGGTTGGCGCTGACGGCCTGGAACTGCTCCGGCGTCTGGCCCCGGGCCATGCGGACGGTCAGCACGTCGAGCGCCTGATCCGAGCGCACCCGCAGCAGCTCGGGCAGGACCGGACGATGGTCGTACATCTCGGATAGCCCGCACAGGGTCATAGCTTCCCGCCACGCCCGCCGGTAGACGAACACCCGCCGCCACGAGCCGAGCAGCGGACCCGCCAGCCAGGCCCACCAGGACGACTCGTCACGCCACCGCCACACCGCCGACACCGCAGCCGCCAACACGAGCGGCACCACCAGGCCGGCCCAGTTGAACTCGACGTAGAGCCAGAGCGCCAGCACCACCGAAGCCGTGGCCACCGGGTGCCGCAGGCACCACCAGAGGACCCGCCCGGACCACCTCAGTGGCAGGCCGAGCAGCACCATCCAGAACGGCAGCTTGAGCTTCTTCGGCCGGATCACCAGCAGATCCCCGGCCGAGGTCATCAACACCTCACCGCGAGGCCGCCCGATCACTTGGCACCTCCGGCCAGGCTGAATCGGGCCTGACACACACCGCACCGGGGCCGGTTACGGCCAGCTGGACGCCTACCCTTGGACACGTCTGCACCTCTCTCGACAGAGCAGGGGGAAGAGACACCGGGGCGGGGCTGCCGTCCGCCAAGACCTGACAGCCCCGCCCTGACCAAATGCGGCTACGCCGACGCCTTCTGGTTGACGCCCGTCGGGGCACGCAGCCCGGTCGCCCGCAGCGAGTACGCCATCCGACCGTTGTTCGCCACGTACGGCGTGACAGTCATCCCGTCGAACTCGACCGCCTCGAACAGGCCACCCGTGGGCGGCACCGGCTGGTAATCGGCCGAGATCTTCACCGTCGTCTCCCGGGACCGCTTGCCAAGCTCAGGGTCGAGATCCATCACCCGGACCTGCCACACCCGCTGGCCGGTCACCTTGTCCTTGGCCGGCGACCGTCGGCCCGTCTTCTCGTCGTAGTCCTCGACCTCACCGAGAGAGTCCGGGACCAACGCGCACCCAGCCGGGAACACGTCCTCGAACCGCACGGCGAACCGCGTTCCGCCTCGCAGAGCCATCGCTCAACCTCCAACTTGTTAACTTGTCTGCCAAGTTGCGTCCAAGCTAGACAGCACTTGGCAGACAAGTCAACAGGTTGGCCGATTCCGGGGATTTTGCCCTGAAAAGTTGCCTTCACCGCTGACGCTAAGCGACCCCAAGCTCCCCAATAAATGCACGTCAGCGCGTAGTGAATTTATGTCGACCGACGCCAAGAAAGGTGGTTGGTTCGATTTAGTAAACGACACCGCTACGGACATTTATCGCCTTAGTACCGTAGAAGTTGACACTTGCGCTCGAACCATCCATACCTTTACCTTTTAGTGGTCGCGAGTGGCGGCGAATCCCGCAGAATGGAGAGCTCCATGCTTTTGGTTAACGTCTCGCTTAAAGTCCCCGTCGTCGTTGTGGTCTGCATCCTGTTGCTGTTCATCAGCCTGCTGCCGGCAGTGCAGTGAGCCACCAGGACGACTGATTGGGACCCTTGAGGTTGGGTAGAGATGCGCCATGGATGCGGACACACGGCACGGAGAATTAGATGGTCATTCACGTCTTGCCGGCATGGATGACACCACGGTCGAAGCATTAGGCGAGCTCAGCAAAGCTCTAGAGACGGTTCACCGGGTGCGCGGTCACCTGTATTCGGCTCACCAACTCGTCGGCGGCGCGGATCTAACCCTTGACCGAGTAGTGAAGCTGCTTCGCGAAGCTGGACACGGTGAGATGGCGGACCGCGTTGAGCGCGAGCTGTTGGGGCGCAACGTGCTACCCGGCCGGTGGACGTTCCAGATCGTGGAGGAGTTCGACGACGGCTACTACGCCGCGTTCCAGGAGATCGAGCGGGATGCGCGGGAGAAGCTAGCCGGCGGCCGACGGCACATCTACGAGGCGGAGATGAAAGAGCGTCGGCGTACCCACGGGATGCCGGGGCACGAGGCTACGCCGCAGGATTGACCGGCAACCCGTTCGGGAGCATCGAGGCCAGGGCTACGGCTCTGGCCTCGATGATCTTCATGCGGCCCTCGTACTCGACGGGTTCGCGGTGTGCGGCTTGGCTGGTGACCTGACCGGGCCACTTGCGGTAGAGCAGTCCGTGTTCCCGGGTGAAGTAGCCATCGCTGATCGCGCTCGCGGCCAGGAGTAGGCCGGTGTCCTCGGAGGCGGGCAGCGCCATCCAGCCGCCGAGCGCCAGGAGCAGATCCCGGCGGATGCACAGGGTGGCGGGGTGCACCTGGGATCGGTATCCGTTGGCCTGCCAGAAGGCTAGGACGGCACCGCGGCCGATGGTTCCGCCTTCCGGGTCCTTGTCCCAGCCGAGGGTGGACCCGTCCGGCATCAGGTCCAGGACGCGGGAGGTCGTCCAGCCGATCTGGGGATGCGCCTCGAAGGCGGCGATGTCCCGGGCGAGGGCGCCGGGGGTGAGCTGGTCGTCCGCGTCCAAGACCTTGATGTGTTGACCGGCGACACGGGAAAGAGCGAGGGTACGAGCAACACCTGGCCCGCCGGGACGACCGACGCCGATGCTGATGCGAGGGTCGTCCGGCACGACGCCTTCCAGCGCGCCGGTCTGCCCGTCCTCCTGAACGAGCCACTGCCAGTCCCACCCGTCCGGCATCTCCTGCTTGACGAGCGAGGCGTACGCGCCGGCCAGGTGCTCGATGCTGGGCGCGTGAACTGGGGTGATGACCGAGACGAGCTGCGTCAAGTTTTCCACCGTTGCAGTTTGTGGGAGTAGACCAACTCGGTCCGGTCCCCCGGCATCACCACGTCGGCCACCTCGACAACGCGGCCCTTGGTGTCGATCGAGGTCTTGCGCACGGTGAGCACCGAGACGCCCGGGTCGATGTCCAGCAACTCGGCCTCGTCCGGCGACGGCGGGCGCGCGCGGATCTCGTCGTCGATCCGGTCCACCTCGATACCGAGAGTGTGGAGTTGGTGCTGTGTGCCGCCCGGCCAGGGCTCCTTACCGGCGTCGAGCAGGTCCGGGTTCGTGGCCATTAGGTCATACGGCAGGTAGGAGTACGACATAGTCAGCGGCGCGTTCTCATGCCGCGAGGTCGTCCAGTAGACCCGTCGCAGCAACGGCGCACCCGGCTCGACCTGCAAGGCCGCCGCCATGTCCGAATCCGCTTCCACCCGGGCGTACTCGGCGTGGAACTTTAGGTCATCGACGGTAAGGCCGGTGTCGTGCTCGGTCGCCCCGGTCTTCAGCCGCTCCGACTCGTCGAGCAGCGCCCGGTCCTTTTCCCACTGGTAACGCTCGGCGTTGCGACGCCGTACCCGTTGACGAGGTGCCCGGACATAGGTGCCGCGACCTTGTTCCGCGCGGACCAGGCCCCATTCCCGGAGCTGCCGGATGGCGTTGCGGACGCTGGTGCGGGACAGGCCGGACGAGTCCGCTAACTCCGTCTCGCTCGGCATCAGCGTGCCCGGGGCCAGCTCTCCGCCCACGATCTTTGCCCGCAACTCCTCCGCGAGTTGCAGGTAACGAGGGCGCCAGTCCCGGCCATGCACACCGGTCACCGTACCCCCTAGACGTTCCAACGTCTGCCAGGCGGTCCCACCTGCGGGCCGCTCAGGCACCGGAGGCACGACGGCCGCTGGCCGCTTCACGGGCCGCGCACTCGTTGAGGGCATCCGATCGGTGAACCGCCGGTCAGCGGTGTTCATGGAACCCCTCCAGAGGTTGCCCCTTGGTCATCATCACCAGCCGGGCATAGGTCAACTCGTAGATGAGCCGGTCGAGCTGAGTTCGGGAGAGCAGGACCGATTCGGTGGCACCGCTGCGGCTGGCGTCGAGCTTCACGGCCAGGTCACGCCGAAAGAATCGGTCGGTCAGCAGTTGCACGCTGATCCAGCCGGTTCGCTCCCGTCCGATAGTCCGGAGCAGCCCGTGATGCATTGGATCGTTTGGGCCGCACCCCCGGCACCAACTCGGGCAGTCGGCAGGATTCGTGGACGGAGTCAACCCGCCAGCACTCGTGGCCTCTGACTCAGTCACCGGTGGCCTCCGTGCGGGTGCCCGCCTGCGCCAACAAGGAGCGCAGTCGCTCGGCCAGTTGGGCAGCCTGCGGGAGGGACAGCTCCACCCAGGCGATCGCGCCCCGGCTCGTCACGTGCACCGCGACCAGGGACACGCGAGCGTCGGAGCCGACGAGGTAGGTGACGAGCTGGCCGCTCTGCCGACCGTCGCCCAGGCGGTGCATTGCCCCACGGTGACGACGCGGCATGTGGGCCATCAGCGGTGGCACCAGGTGGCCACATCGGTCGGGTGCACACCATGCCGGGTGGCTACCGCTGGTCAGCTTGCCCGCGTTGCTCACCGCCCCCACCGCCCACCGTTGCCCCGATAGATCTGGGCCGGAGTCATCAGCGGCGCGCTCCTCAGCACCGGCAGATTCCGGGTCGGCGCGTTCGCCCACGCCTGCATCGGCGTCACGCAGGGCGTACAACGGTCCGAGGTGGCCGCGTTCCCGCCGGGACTGGACGGCAGACGTCTGCGGGACCTCCAGATCGAGAACCAACGCCGCCGACGATGAGAGCCAGACATCGCACCTCCACGGGTAGGCCGGGACCGGCGGTCAGCCACGCGGTACGCAGTCGGCCGCCGGTCCCGGATGAGGGCACGGCGCACCGTCCGACGTAGACGGTCGGGTATCGCCGAGCCAATTTGTACGCGCAGCTACCGCAACCGGTCCGACAGGACGCCGCGCATCACGTGCGACCAGGAGCAACGCGACACCACCCCTGATACAAACCGTCACCCCGGCCGCACATTCCGAAACGTACCTACAAGTGGATGAGTTGTCTAGGCATCGAAACATGCCTCCTGGTTGACACTTGATACGACAAGTGCCAGGTACGGTGGCCGAGTGCCCACCCCGCACTACGGACAGCCCCGTTACCGCGTCATCGCGGATCAACTCAGGGAACGCATCGAGAGCGGCAGCATCCCGCCGGGTGCACTTCTGCCGACCGAAAGCGCCCTAACAGCGGAATTCGGCGCAAGTCGCGGCACGATCCGCCAGGCCATAGGGGTCTTGAGGGAGGAGCACCTGGTTGTTACAGAGCACGGCCGTGGCACATACGCGAACCCTCAGCCCTCAACGAGGAGGCCAGGCGAGGATCCGGAGACAGAGACACGACAACGTCTCGTAGCCGCTGACCCAGACCTGGCAGCACTTTTCGCTGTCGCTGTAGGCACACAGCTCATTGAGCAACAGAGCCTCGCCCGGACAGACGGAGCTGTCAGAGCGGTAGTCAGAACCTATCGCCTGCACTGAAGGAACCGGCACCATTGGTCCCACGCTCGGGAACGGAGCGACGGGTGAAGCCGGACAGTGTTGGGCTGGAGACTCCGGCCATGACCAGTAACAGCCAACCTGTCAACACTTCAGTCGGTTCCTTGTCACCGCGCTAGAACCGCTTGCCAGACCTGCGAGAACTATGCGTGATGGTGGACAATCCGAGGATGCTCGGATTAGGTCGCGTAAAGCGAGGGCGCGCCGTTTTGCTCTTGGGCACCCCCGCGCTGGCAGTTGGTGTTTGGTTCCTATTGGCCGGAGGATTGGACAAAGCGGATAAAATGTCAAGCGTGGGTGGCCTCCTTTTGGGGTTAGCCACATTTGCGCTGACCTTTCTGACGCCTCGGATCACCCGCAACCCACACTCCCAAGAGGACAGCAAGCGCAAGCTGATAAACCTCCTTGCGAAGTCAGTAAGGGCCCAGTGGTCAGCCGAAGAACGGCTGCATCGCCTGAACAATCCGGAACCCATCCCCGTGCAGTGGCATGCTCTTGGTCCACCCATGAGCGATCACTGGAAGAACATACGAACCGACGGGATAGATCACCACCTCTCAGTCGATGGAAGGTTGGCTGACGTCTCAGAAATATTTGAGACAACTCTTCACCGCAAAAGGCTAGTGGTCCTTGGTGAGGCTGGTGCGGGAAAAACGGTTCTTGCCACGCGTCTACTGCTCGATCTTCTCGAAAGGAGAACCGAAGAGAGCCCTGTACCGGTAATTGCACCACTAACAACTTGGGATCCCGAGCAACAATCCTTCACAGAATGGCTGTCCAGGCGCTTGGCAGCCGACTACCCGGTGATGCATGACCTGACGATATCCGAAGACATGATTTCGGATGGGCTAGTACTTCCCATCCTTGACGGCCTCGACGAAATGGCCCCCCACTCTCGAATTTCCGCAATCGAAGGTGTAAACCGCTTAGGTGTTGGTCAGCACCTTATCCTAACGTCTCGCCACCGTGAGTATGCGGAAATTATCGCCCAGGGTTACGTCCTAACGGCCGCTGCGGTTATCGAGATTGAGGAACTTTCGGCCACCACGGTTCGCGGCTACCTTCATCGCGTAACGCCGCCGCTTCGTCTTCCCCTTTGGAACAAGGTCTTCAGTCGTCTTGAAAAGAGTCCTCGCGGCCGCCTCGCTCAAGCACTAAGCACGCCACTAATGGTGAGCTTGGCTCGAGAGTCGTACGCTCGCGGACCAGGAAATCCCAGCGACCTAATAAATACCGGGTTACGCACTAGAGAAGACATCGAGCGCCACCTAACCCGCGCACTTATTCCGTCCATCTTCGAGGGTGCAGAGTCAGCAAAATGGGGTTCCGCCGACCACGCCCAGAAGTGGCTGACATTCTTGGCACGACTGCTCAGGAAGAAGGAATCGCAGGAAATCGGCTGGTGGGATCTCAGCGACGAGGTGGAGGGCCTTGCCAGCGCAGCATGGATGGCTTCAATTGCGCTCGTATTTGCCATCTCGTGGCTAGCTTTCAGCCTCCCCCTTGCGGTAATGTCAGTCATAGCAGCAATGGCGTCGAGCACAGTATTCCTGCGTCGAATTGATGCGCGACCGTCAGTTGTGTCGATATCACCAAGGCGCTTTTGGAAGCCGTTCATTCGCTCCATCGCGTTGTTTACTGGGATTAGCCTGATCGGCCTTGCAGGAACTGGAGAACCAGAGGTAATTGTCGCCGGACCAATATTTGGTGTCGTCGCAGGAATAATAGTCGGTGTGGTCGACATGGTGACTGCGCAAGTCGATACAGCTAAGCCAGCTAGCCCAGTCGCGATCCTACGATCATCCCGCTCCGTTGCACTTACCATTGGACTTATGGTGAGCCTGCTTGCGGGTGGGATATTTGCCATCGCAGGGGGAAAAACTTCGGGACTTCCCGGGATTATCAGTGGATTCCTTGGGGGATGCACAGCGATCATTGCAAGCCCTTGGGGGAGATTCGAAACCGCGCGCCTCATATTCGCCGCCCAAGGCGCTCTACCACTTCAACTTGTTGGCTTTCTTGAGTTCTGCAGAGAGCGCGGTATATTGCGCCAAACTGGACCTCAATACCAATTTCGCCACATCGTTCTGTTAGAGAGTCTGGCACCTCCGCAACAAACGAAGAAGCCAGCGCCAATCCTGGTATTGCCGCCACCCAAGTACGGCGCGCGCAAGCTCCGCTTCGGCGTAGGGGCAGTCGGAATACTCTTTCTGCTTCCAGCGTGCATTTTCTCCGCGACAGGCTCGGAGGTGGCGTTTCCCGAGGTCCCAGACATAACAAGATCAGCCACGGCACCCTTACTATTTGGGCTTTGCCCCACTTTTATCGTCGCACAAGCCATCCTGGCTCGTAATCGGGTTGGCATGTCCGCTCGGTCCGCCTTAATGCTGTTAGGGGTCTTTGGCTTCTTCGTCTTGTCGACGTACTGGATTGCTTCGAGCGAAGTTGGGCCGGCATGGGCGGCGTTAGTCGCGGGAAGCCAAACCTTGGGGACCGTTCTCTTCGCGACAGCTTGCTGGGCACGACGCCCCACGCCTGCCATCAGCGTGGAGGATCCACTTCTAACAAGTAGCGCTCGGGCTTCTGCCGCTCTAACTGAAGCGAGGAGAACCTAAACAAGGCTGCTGTCCTGCCGAATTGCTCTTTCTAGGATCAAGGCACCGCGCTGCGCGCGGTGCGGGGCGGCAAGCCCGGCCGGCGGCAAGCCGCCCCGGCCGCCTACGGCGCCGGGGCGGTGAGCCACCGACAGCCGCCGGGACACCGCCTTCACGCCAGATGACGGCAGAGTCCTACGGTCACAGCATGGACGACCCGATCGAGCTGCGTCTCGACCTCGCCGCCGCCGAGTACCTTCGCATCGCGCTGTACGACCTGGGCGAGCATCAGGCCGCAGGCCGGCCGATTCCCCAGATGGACGCCGAGGCCAGCAGACGGCTCGGTGCGCTTCTGCGAGACCTGGATATCCGGTTGGGCGGTACCGGCAGATTCGCCTAGCCGGCTTGCCAGCGAGCGGTACGGAAGCCGGCACCTCGACCGCCATCGAGGTCGGGGCTTCCGCCTGCCGCGCCAGTCCAACCCCGGGACTGCCTTGCCACCGGATCACCGGGTCGCGGCACCAGCTCCACCGCCAGGACGTGCCCCACCCTCCGCCACAGCCGCCGCCCCACGCCGGAATCATCGACCACAGGCCCGGAGACGACCCACGGCGGCACGTTCGGCCAGACCCGAGACGGGGTCAACTGAGCCGGCGCTCAGGGCGTTTCCAGGGCGTCAGGGCGTCGTCAGGGCGTCAAACGCTGCCCAATGTTGACCATGAACGACCGTCGACGCCCGGACATAGAACCAGCTCAGAACCTTGATCAGGTCTCCGAGCTGATGGGCGACGGACGAGTCGACCTGTACGCCGGATTCTGTGCGCGACGCGTACCCCAAGGGGTTTGCGTCGGCGGCGGCCATCCATCTCGGCCTGCCGTTGCCGGCAGGCTCTAGCGGCCTACCCGCAGACATCGGGCGGGCAGCCCTCAAGCGTCTGCGCCGGGTCGTCATCTTGCGGTGACGGCCCTTGCTTGGCCTTGCTCCGGGTGGGGTTTACCGAGCCACCCCGGTCACCCGGGGTGCTGGTGGGCTCTTACCCCACCGTTTCACCCTTACCGTCCCCGTTGGGGTCGGCGGTCTGTTTTCTGTGGCACTGTCCCGCGGGTCGCCCCGGGTTGCCGTTAACAACCACCCTGCCCTGTGGAGTCCGGACGTTCCTCGGCGGCGGGCCGGAGCCCGCCGACGCGACCGCCCGGTCGACTCGTCCGTCGCTCTCCCATCCTAACGACGAGCGTGCTGCCGGTATTGCCGCCCCGCCAGACCAAGATCGCGCAGCTCACGGGCGGTCCGGCGAAGTCGCCTCGGAAGGCGGCAGCTAGCCTCGTGGGGCTATGGATCTCTCCCACGCCGCGCTGCTGCTCGCCGCCGGTCTCGCCGCTGGCACTGTCAACGCGGTGGCCGGTGGCGGTTCGTTGATCACCTTTCCGGCGATGATCGCGGTCGGGTTGCCGCCGGTGCCGGCGAACGTCAGCAACTCCGTCGCGGTGTTCCCCGGGTATCTGGCCAGTGTGGCGGGCAGCCGGCAGGACCTGCCGCGCCCCCGTGCGTTGGCCACGCTGGTGCCCACCACCATCGTGGGAACGATTGTCGGGGCGTTGCTGTTGCTGGCCACTCCGGCCCGCGCGTTCGAGTTGGTCGTACCGTTTCTGGTTCTCGGCGCGACAGCGGTCCTGGCCTTCCAGGACCCGCTGCGCCGGCTGGTCGGTCACCCCCGGGACATGTCGCCGCGCCAGCGGACGGTCGCGGTGCAGACGATGGTCGCGCTCGGTGCGGTGTACGGCGGGTACTTCGGTGCGGCGCTCGGGGTGATGCTGGTGGCCGGGCTGGCCCTGGTGCTGGACGCGACCCTGGCCCGGGTGAGCGCGATCAAGAATCTGCTCTCCGCGCTGGTGGGGTGCACGACGCTGGTGGTGTTCGCCCTGTTCGGCCCGTTGAACTGGGCGGCCGTCGCGGTGGTCGCGCCGGCCACCCTTATTGGGGGGTACGCGGGCGCCCGGCTGGTCCGCCGGCTGCCGCCGGTGGTGCTCAAGACGCTGATCGTGGTGTTCGGTACGACGATCGGCCTCTACCTGCTCTGGCGCGCCCTGCACTGACGTCGCGCACCCCTGGTTGCTCGGCAGTTGTCGGTCGCACTCATGGTGGGGCAGAGGCCCAGGACTCAGCCTTCCAGGTAGGCGAGTACCGCCAGGATGCGGCGGTTGTCGTCCTCGGAGGGCTTGAGACCGAGCTTGGTGAAGATGTTGTTGCTGTGTTTGCTGACGGTTTTCTCGGTGACGAACATCCGGGCGGCGATCGCAGCGTTCGAGCGGCCCTGCGCCATCAGGGTGAGGACCTCATGCTCGCGTGGGCTCAGCTCCAGGAGCTTAGGGTCGGTGGAGCGGTGGGTGAGTAGCGCACTCACCACGTCGGGGTCCATAACGGTGCTGCCGGTAGCGACCTGCCGGACACTGGCGACGAATTGGTCGACGTCCGTAACCCGGTCCTTCAACAGGTAGCCCACTGCGCCCGCGCGATCCGACATCAGCTCCCTGGCGTAGATCTGCTCGACATACTGCGAGAGCACCATGATGGGCAGCCCTGGAATCTGCCGGCGGGCCTCGATCGCGGAACGCAACCCCTCGTCGGTGAACGTCGGCGGCAACCGCACGTCGACGATGGCGACGTCGGGACGGTGCGTCGTCAGCGACCGGATCAGCGCGGGGCCGTTGTCAACGGCTTCCACGACCTCGAATGAATTGGCCCGCAGGATCCTGATCAGGCCCTCGCGGAGCAGGGCGAGGTCCTCGGCTATCACGATACGCACGGCAGCGACATCCTCACCTCGGTAGGTCCGCCCGGCGGGCTGTCAACGGTCAGCGTGCCGTCGAAGGCCGCCAGGCGACGGACGATGCCACGCAGGCCGGTGCCGGAATCGATCGAAGCACCCCCACGGCCGTCGTCGGACACCAGCATCGTCAGTTCCCCGGCAGCGCCGCCCCGGTGGGGTGCGAACTCCACGGTGATCCGGATCTGCTGGGCCTGGGCGTGCTTGATGGCGTTCGACAAGGCCTCGGCGACGGCGAAGTAGGCCGCGGACTCGATCGGGGCCGGCAGCCGTCCGGGTAGGCGGGTCACCACCGTGGTCGGGATCGGATTGACCAGGGCCAAGGCCTTGAGTGCGCCGTCCAGGCCACGGTCGGCCAGTACCGGCGGATGGATGCCTCGTACCAGGTCGCGCAGTTCGGTCAGGGCGCTGGAGGTCGACTCGCGGGCCTCGGCCAGCAACTGCTGGACCGCCTGCGGATCTTTGGGCAGTAACTGTTCGGCCAAGCCCAGGCTCATACCCAGCGACACCAGCCGGGCCTGCGCGCCGTCGTGCAGGTCGCGTTCGATTCGGCGCAGTTCACCGGCCTGGCTGTCGACGGTCTCAGCTCGCGAGGTCGCCAACTGGTGGACGCGGGCCCGCAGGCGCGCCTGTTCGGTGGGGCCGAGCAGAGCGCGGATCACCCGAGCGTTGAGGTTCGCGAGGCGCACCGCAGTGACGTACCAGAGCAGAAGAAGAACCGGACCGAGCGGTACCAGCCCGAACGACTGCCCGACGCTGTGCAGCCGGAAGCCCTCCCCCAGCGGAGTGCGGAACACCTGAGGAGGCGTCAGTTGATAGATGAGCGGATAGATCAGGTAGACGACTCCGAAGGCGAAGAACAGCAGTGACAGTCCGCTACTCAACCAATAGGTGATCGAGTTGACCACCAACCAGATCCAGTCCCGCCACGTCGCCGGGTCGCGCAGGATCCTCCAGAGCCGCACCGGCCACCCGGCGTCCGGCGTCGGCTGATAGGGCCGGGCGGGCACCGGTTCACCGAGCCGGTTGGCGGCCCACTGGCGATGCAGGTCGGCAAACCAGCGCACCAGTACGGTCGCGAGCAGGCTCAGTGGGATTCCGGCGCCAAGCGCGACGACCGATATCGAGGTGATCCAGAGTGTGGCCAGCACGGCACCTAGGGCAGCGCCCGGCAGCAGCACCAGCGACCAGCCCAGCAGGCTCATCCGCTGGGCCAGCGCGGAGCGCAGGATCGGACCGCTGCGAGCGACGCGACCCGGCCCGGAGCCCTCCCGCGAGGGCGAGGAGCCGCCGGACAGGGCCGTTCCGCTGTTATCGGTCATCTCACTCCATTATTGCGCACCGTCCCGAACCGCCGGGCTGGTGATTACTTGACGGTGGCGGTCATCTGTTCGATTTGCTTGAGCACCAGGGCGGGCTTGTCCTGGGGAACGTCGTGTGAGCTTCCCTCGGCGATGACGAGTGTGCGGTCGGGCCCCGCCTTGGTGAACGCCGCTGCCGCGTCGCGCCAGGCCTGAGCGTCCTGGGGAGATCCGTCGAAGGGCGTCTTGTCCGACACGATGTAGATGACGGGAACGCCGTCGGGCCAGGAGACCTTGTGGTACGCCTGGTGCGTGGGACCGAAGTTGTCGGCCGTGGCGATGAGCTGGCGGTTCGCCTTCGTCGACGGCGCCTTCTTGAGCTCTTCGATCTGCGGTGCGGTGAGCGCGACGAGGCGTTGGGTCTGGGTGTCGGTGAAGAATTGCGGCACGTTGGCATCGATGAGCACCGCCCCGGAGACAACGCCGGGGTTCGCGAGGACGAAGTAGTGGGCCACCTCTCCTGCCTGCGAGTGGCCCGCGAGGACCACGTTCTGGGTGACGCCGAGTTCACGCAGACCGGCCTGCAGGTCGGAGGCGGCGGCCTTGGGGTCCCATGGGCCCTTCACCTCCTCACTGGCGCCCATACCGGCCCGGTCGTAGGTGATGATCTGCGATCCGGTGGCCTGCGACAGCTGCGGCACCAGGGCATCCCAGTACGAGGAGTCCTCGCCACCGCCGGCGTCCAGCACGATGGTGGGAGAACTTCCGGGCGTGACGTGGAAGGCGAGCTGATGCCCGTTGTTGGCGATCATGTGCAAGCCCGCTGCGGGGGCCGCGCCTGCCGGGCCGGCCGCGCTTGTCGAGGTCGAGGGAACCGCGCCTACCGAACTGGCCGCGGGCGCGGCCTTCGGCGCCGCCGAGTCATCACACCCGGCGACTGCCGCTATCACGGCGACGGGAAGGACGAGGGCCAGGGCGGTCCGATGGAACCGGGAGATCTTCTGCGTGGTCATGGAAATGAGCTTCCACGGTTTCTAGATCTTGCTCGATCCTGCTACCACCCAGTCGGGGTTGGGAGTTACCCCTACCCTCGCCAGGGGGCAAATCAGAACCCGTCAGGCAGGGTGCCCGGTCCGGAGCGGTGCCGGGTCTCCAGCACCGGAATACCCGCGCCACTCCTACGAGTACTTGGCATCCGCAACTACAGGGAAAGTGCTGCCTCAACCGGCAGCGAGGCAGCAGTTTCCCCGAAGAATGCGGATCTTGGGCAGGGCATCGCGGAGGGGCGCAGACCCGGGCGGTCAGTAGGCCTCGCCTACCGGTTCCTCGGCGGTGTGTTCGGTCTTCGCGGCGGCGCGGTTCCAACGGGACCAGAGCACCCGCTCGCCGTAGCCGGCGGCCATCACGTGTGCGAAGGCCAGGTAGACGAGCACGCCGACGGCGAGCACCCCGAAGCCGACCCAGAACGGCAGCGACAGCGACTGCTCGGCGAGCTTGCCGGAGATGATCGGTGCCGGCGCGGCGGCGCCCCAGCGGACCAGGTTGAACGCGCCGGTGGCGACGCGCCGGTCGCTGGAGCCGAGGCCGAGCGCCAGGTCGGTGAGGTTGGCGTTGGCCAGCCCCATGCAGAGTCCGGCGAGCACCAGCACCACGAGCGCCTCGGCGGTGCTGGTGGAGGTGGCGAAGAGGACCATGCAGACCAGCAGCCCGGCGATGGCCACGCCGACGGTCTGCACCGCGCCGATGCGGTGGGCCAGCCGGTGACCGATCACCATGATGCCGGCGGCCAGGCCGAGACCCCAGCCGGTGAACGCGAGCCCCAGCGGGATGACGTCCAGGCCGAGGAAGAGCGGCGTGTAGCCGAGCACCACGAAGAACACGAAGTTGTACGCGGCGGTGACCACGCAGAGAGCGATGAACGCCGGCCGCCGGTAGGTGGCGAAGATCTGGCCGACGCGTACCGGGGCCTGCCGGTTGGTGGGCTCGCGGAGTTTGCGGGAGGCCACGCCGAGGGCGAGGACCATGAAGACGCCGCAGACGAAGAACGGCAGCCGCCAGCTGACCTGGCCGAGCAGGCCGCCGATGAGCGGTCCGACGGCGAAGCCGAGACCGAGGGCGGTTTCGAAGAGGCCCACCACCCATTCCCGGTCGACGGCCAGGTTGACCAGCACCACCATTGCGGTGGCGAAGAACATCGCGTTGCCCAGCCCCCAGACGCCGCGCAGCACGGAGAGCTGCACGATGTTGTCGCTGAACGAGGCGAGGATCGCGGCGAGGCCGACAACTGAGACGCCGGTGATGAGCACCGGCTTGAAGCCGAACCGGCCGCTGGCCAGCGTCGCCGGGATCATGCCGACGGCCATGACCGCGATGTACGCGGTGAACAGCAGCTCGACCTGCCAGGCGGTGACCCCGATCGCCTCGCCGATGGCCGGCAGGATCGGGTCGACGACCGCGATGCCGGCGATGGCGAGGAAGGCCACCAGGGTGGTGGCGTAGATGGCACTGCGGTTCGGTTCGGAACGCCGATCCACTCCGACTCCTCAGATAGCTGTATCGTACAGGTATTTATTCTGTATCATACAGCTATGAGCGACGACAGTGACGAGAGCACCCTCGGCCAGATCGAGACCGAGGTGGCCCTGCTGATGCGCTTCGGCGAGGCCACCCGGCGGGCCACCGGCACGGCCGAACACCGGGTGCTGGACCGCGCGGCGTACGTCATCCTGCGCCACCTGGCCGACGCCGGCCCGCAGAACGTCTCGGCGCTCGCCGCCCGACTCAACCTGGACGGCTCGACAGTCACCCGACAGGTCTCCGCACTTCAGCGCGACGGCCTGATCACCCGCACCCCGGACCCTTCCGACGGCCGCGGCACCGTCATCTCCCCCACCCCGGCCGGTCTGCAGCGGATGGCCGCCGTCCAGGCCGCCCGCACCCGGCTCTACGGCGACATGCTGGCCGACTGGAGCGCCGAGGACCGCGCCACCCTCGCCGCCCTGCTGGGCCGCCTCAACCAGGCCCTGGTGAACCGCAACCGCTCCCGCTGACCCCGCGTCGGGGTGTCGTGGTCTGGCTCACCGCGCCGTCCAGTCGCGCGAAGAAGCCCTTCCACCGCCAAGATCGCGCAAGATCCTGGCTGTAGTGGCATCCCGCGCGGTCCGACACCACTACAACAACGATCGAGCACGATCTTGCGGCGAACCCGCTGGGATTCAGGACAACGTTCGCCGCGCCCAGGTGCGGAAGTCGGTGGTCGGTAGGCCGAGGGCGCGGGTCATCTCCGGACGGGCGGGGCTTCCGTTCTCGTTGATCTGCTCGACCGCCTTGACCATGGCGGGCAGCAGGCCGCGCTCGACGGCCTCCTGCGGGGTGAGCACGGGCGCGGTGATCGCCCGGCCGGTGACCTCACCCAGGATGGCCGCGACCTCGGTCATGGTGAGCAGGTCGCCGGCGAGTTCGACGTCCAGGCCGTCGAGCTTCCCCGGGTTGGTGAACGCGAGCGCGGCGGCTTCGCCGATGTCGTCGACGGCGATCCACGGCATCCGCGTGTCTTCGGCGAAGCCGGTGATGATCGTGCCGCTGGACCAGTCGCCGAAGAGGTAGGACCAGCCGAGCAGGTTCTCCATGAAGGTCGAGGGCTTCAGGATGGTCCAGTGCGCGAAGCCAGCGGAGCGCACCATCTCGTCGATGGCCGCCTTGCTCTCCCAGTAGTGCGTGTCCCACCGACCCTCGGCCCAGCCGGGCTGGCTGCGGTGGAAGTCCCCGGCACCCGAGACGCTGCTGTGCACGACGTGCGCCACGCCGGCCCGGCGCGCCGCCTCGACGACGTTGCGGCCGCGGGTCACCTCGGCGTCGCCCTGCATGTCCGTCACGTCCGGATACGGGATGGAGAAGAGGCCGTCCATCCCGTGTGCCGCGGCGAGCAGCGAGTCGGCGTCGTCCAGGTTGCCAGTGACCAGTTCGGCGCCCCGTTCCCGCAGGGCCTGGGCGCTGTCGGTGCCGGGATCGCGGACCAGTGCGCGGACCGGGACGCCACGGTCGAGCAGCGCTCGGGCCGTGGCCCCGCCCTGCTTGCCCGTCGCGCCGATGACGAGAACAACCATGATGCCTCCCACGAAGCAAGTGGGGTAGCCCCCCACTTTCCCTCGGCTACGATACGGGGGGCAACCCCACTTCTGCAAGGCGGGTCATGAGAGCGGACGCGAAGCGCAACTACGACCTCATCGTCACCGCGGCGTCCGAGGCGATCGCCCGCGACGGCGCGTACGCCTCGCTGGAGGAGATCGCCCGATCCGCGGGGGTCGGTTCGGCGACCCTGCACCGGCACTTCCCCACCCGGTGGTCACTGCTCCAGGCGGTCTTCGGCGGATGTGTCCGCAACCTGGCGGCGCGCGCCGGAGATCTGCTCGCCGCGTCGGACGCGCTCGACGCGCTGACGACCTGGCTGCACGAGGTGACCGCGTACGCCACGACGACCCGCGGCCTCGCGGACTCGCTTCTGAACGAACCCGCCGAGGAGTCCGGGACCTGCGGCGCGACGCTCGTCGCCGCCGGTGAACCACTGCTCCGCCGAGCCGTCGACGAGGGATCGGTACGGCCCGACATCACCATGGCCGACCTGATGATCCTCGCCAACGGCATCTCACTCGCGGCGCAACCGATGGGCGCGGCCAAGGCGAACCAACTGCTGACCCTCGCCCTGCAGGGAATCGGGTCAGCGGATCGGCGTGAGTCGGTCCACAAGGGCTCGTGAAGCCCAGGCTTCGTCGATCATGGAGTTGTGGTGGGGGACGACTGCCGTGAACAGTCATCAACCAGGCACCACAACTCCATGATCGACGCGAAAACCCGCGCGGGGCCCAGGGTCAGGCGACCGGCTCGCGGGCCGAGTCGGCGTCGCGCTCGGTGCCCGGGGTGACCCGCGGGTCTCCCTCGTCGGCGAAGTAGTCGTCCGGCTCGGTGCCGTCGGCCCCTTCCTCGACCTTCGCGGCCCGCAGCGCCAGCGTCAGCAGCGCCGCCACGGCCAGGTTCACCGCCACCGCCACGATGCCCACGTAGATCGTCTTGGTGGTGTCGAACCCGAACTCCGAGAGCGGGAACGCCGAGCCGCCGAAGTGCTTCCGGGTCGGGCTGGCCACCTGGTAGAGCATCCACATGCCCAACCCCATGCCGGCCACCCAGCCGACGATCAGGCCGGCGCGGTGGAACCAGCGGGTGTAGAGGCCCAGCGCCACCGCCGGCAGCGTCTGCAGGATGATCACGCCGCCGATCAGCTGGAGGTCGATGGAGAACTGCGGATCGAGGAACACGATGCAGGCCACCGCGCCGACCTTCACCACCAGTGAGGTGATCTTCGAGACGTTGGCCTCCTGGGCCGGAGAGGCGTCCCGCTTCAGGTACTCCTTGTAGATGTTGCGGGTGAACAGGTTCGCCGCCGCGATCGACATGATCGCCGCGGGCACCAGCGCGCCGATGCCGATCGCCGCGTACGCGACACCGGCGAACCAGTCCGGGAACTGCTGGTCGAAGAGCAGCGGCACGACGGTGTTGCTGTCGACAGTGCCCTCCTTGGCGCCGGGCAGCGGCTTCACACCGGCCGCGATCGCCATGTAGCCGAGCAGCGCGATCAACCCGAGCAGCAGGCTGTACGCGGGCAACGCCGACATGTTCCGCTTGATCACGTCGCGGTTCCGGCTGGCCAGCACACCGGTGATGCTGTGCGGGTAGAGGAAGAGCGCCAACGCCGAGCCGAACGCCAACGTCACGTACTGAAGCTGGTTGTTGCCGTTGAGCAGGATGCCGTCGTTCGGGTTGGGCGAGGCGTCGAACTTCGCGTCCGCGGCGGCGAAGATGTCACCCCAGCCACCCAGCTTGTACGGCAGGTAGACGACCGCCACCAGGATCACGATGTAGATGAGGCTGTCCTTGACGAACGCGATCAGCGCCGGCGCGCGCAACCCCGACTGGTACGTGTAGGCGGCCAGGATGGCGAACGCGATGATGATCGGCAGGTGCCGGGCCAGCGCGTTGTCGCCGGTGACGCCCATCGTCTTGAGCACCGCCTCGATGCCGACCAGTTGCAACGCGATGTACGGCATGGTGGCGACGATGCCGGTGATGGCGATCAGCAGCGCCAGCACCGGCGAGTCGAACCGGTTGCGGACGAAGTCGGCCGGCGTGACGAAGCCGTGCCGGTGCGACACCGACCAGAGCCGCACCAGCACCAGGAAGACCAGCGGGTAGATGACGATGGTGTACGGCACGGCGAAGAACCCGGCCGCGCCGGCACCGAACATCAACGCCGGCACCGCCACGAAGGTGTACGCGGTGTAGAGGTCACCGCCGACCAGGAACCAGGTGATCCAGCCGCCGAAGCTGCGCCCACCCAACCCCCACTCGTCCAGGTGGGCCATGTCCTTCGGTGCCCGCCACCGGGCGGCCGCGAAGCCCATCACGCTCACCAGCAGGAACAGGAACGAGAAGACGATGATCTCGGTGAGATGGTCCCGCCACATCAGTGACCTCCCCGCTTCTTTGTCATCTGGTAGACCAACGTGGTGGTGCCGACGCCGAGCAGGATGAAGGCCAGTTGCAGCCAGTAGAAACGTGGGAAGCCGAAGACCCGGGGCGAGTCGCCATTGAAGAAGACCGGGACCAGCGGCACCACGATGGGAATGAACAGCAACCAGTTCCAGGGGCTGTGGTCCTTCGCCCTGGTCGGCGCCGTGGTGGTGGGCGCCTCCGGTTCGGGTGCAGCCATCTGACACACCTCCGGGGAGTCGTGGATCTCGATGTAACGGCCGGAGGCTACGGCTTTGTGGCGTCCGTCACGTGACCCGTCAGGCGCGTCGTGCGCCGAGCGGCGAGTGTGGTGCGCCGAATGACGCCCGCCGGCACGGGACAGCGCAGAAGGTGCCTGCCTACTAGCCTGATGGCGACCAAGGGCTGCGGGGTGATCACCGTGTCGCGGTACGAAGTCGAGGCCATGCGGGCGTTGGGCACGTCCTTCAGCACCTATGCCGACGAGTTGGACCAGCAGACCAACTGGGCCCTGTCCGGGTTGGAGATGCCGTCGGAGGCGTTCCCCCTGTTCGCGTTGTCCGCCGCCGACGACTACGAGCGCTCCCTCTCCGCCGTGGGCGCGGTGACAGCCACCCTGCGCGAGACGTTCGAGGCGATCGGCACCGCGTTGCACCGGGTCGCCGGGCACTACGACCAGTTGGAGGCCGACCAGGCCGACGGCTTCCGGTCCCCGTACGACTGACCGGCCCCCGCACAACCGAGAGGAGCACGCGTTCGCCACCGGCGACCTGTTGCCCGCCCTGGATCGGTTGACCCAGACCTGCGCGCTGATGGATTCGTACTGCGCGCAGATGGCCGTCGGGGTCAGCACCACCCTGGCCGCCTTCCTGGTCGGCACGGCCGCGGCCATCGGTGGTGCGATCGCGGCCAACGCCTCCGGTCCGGTGTCGCCCGCGGTCAAGGTGGCGATCTTCGTCGCCTGGGCGGGCTTCGCGGTCGCTGTCATCGGCCTCCTGGTGGGTTTCGCGTTGCTGGTGTGGCAGTCGGCGAAGAGCCTCGGCGACGCGAACGACGCGCTCGCCAACAAGTTCGCCGACCAGGCCGGGAAGATCGACACCCGCAGCGTCCAGCTGCCCGGCGATGGGGAGGTCGCCGGGGTGTACCTCAGCCCACAGGCCATTCGGGACCTCGACGCGGACGCGCTCGGCAACGCCTGCGTGGAGGCGGTCCGCGAAGCCCAGACGCGACTCGCCGCAGTGCTCGGCGAGCGACTTCAGGAGATCACCGGAAACGACGGGGTGGACCAGGCGGTCAGCCTGCGGCAGGCCCTGGACGAGTTCCGCGATGCGGCGGGGAGGGCCAGCTGATGGGGCGTCCCGATCTGGGCGCGTTGACCCGACAGATGAACGCGCTCATCGCCGCGACTGTGGAGTTCGCCGAGCAGGCCGCCGACCGGCGGCACGTGGTCTCGTCGCCCGACGGGGAGGTGACGGTCGAGATGTCCGGCAACCGGGAGCTGCTCACCGTCCGGATCGACCCCCGCGCCCGTCGTACGGTCGACAACCTGACCCTCGGTGACCTGGTCGCCGAGACCATTCGGGCGGCCGGCCGCGAGGTCGACCAGGCCCGGCAGGCACTGCTGGATTCGTTGCCGATCGGCGACGAACGGATCGGCGACGTGCTGCGCGACCCGCAGCGCCTGCTGCGGAACGGGCCTGGCGCGGAGGCGGCGAAGTGAGCCGCCGACCCCGGTCCCCGCGGGCCAACAGCGCGATCCTGCTGGTCTGGTTCGTCGCCGTGACCCTGCTGCTGGGCGGGCCTCACCGGCTCGTCCGGTCCTGCCCCGGCCGGGCCGGTTGCCCGGCGGTGCCTCTGCGGTGCAGCCACCGCAGCAGGTAGAGGGTGGGCAGGGCGAGACCGGCCCAGAGCAGCGCCAGCGCCAGCCGGATCAGGCCGGGCATCTCGCCGTCGAGCGCGAGCCCCCCGACCGCCGCTGATCAGAGCGCGGCGAGGTGGGCGGTGTCGTTGACCGTCCGCACGGCCACGCCGCCGTCGGGCCACATGTCGAGCACCGAGATGCCCGCCGCGTCCAGGAAGAGCCGGTGCAGGAAGCCGTCGCCGGCCGCGAGGGCGTCGCGCAGCACCAGCTTGATCGGCGAGACGTGCGAGACGACCACCACTGTCTCACCGGGGTACGCGGTGAGCAGTCCGGCGATGACCCGGTTGGCGCGTTCGGCGACGTGGGTGAACGACTCCCCGCCCGGCGGCGCGATCCGGGGTGAGGCGAGCCAGGCGTCCATCTCCCCCGGCCACTGCTCGCGCACCTCGGCGAAGGTGCGCCCTTCCCACTGGCCGAAGTCGCACTCGATCAGGTCGTCCTCGCTGCGGACCGGCACGTCGCCGAGCGCCCCGGCGATCGCCGCCGCGGTGGCCGTACACCGGGACAACGGTGAGCTGAGCACGGCCGCGACGGACGGGGCCAGCTCCGCCACCCGGGCACCGGTGGCGCCGGCCTGGGCCCGGCCACGCTCGGAGAGCGGCACGTCGCCGCGCCCGGAGTAGCGTCGCTGTTCCGTGTACGGGGTTTCGCCGTGCCGGACCAGGATCAGCCGGGTGGCGGTGAAGGTGGGCCGTGGCTCCCAGGAGGCCGGCGCGGTAGCCGGGTCACTGCCGACGATCGGGGTGGCGGGTGCCGCCGAGGGCTGGTTCGTGGCCGTCGTCGTCGCAGCACCGGCGGGGGCGGCAGTGGCCGGTGGGCGGCCGGCGGCGGCGTCCATGGCGGCGTTGGCGAGGGCGTCGGCGTGCCGGTTCTGCTCGCGCGGGATCCAGCTGAACCGGACCGCTGTGAACCGGCCCACCAACGCGGCGGCCTGGGCCGCGAGGGGCCGCAGGCCGGGGTGCTTGATCTGCCACCGGCCGCACATCTGCTCGACCACCAGTTTGGAGTCCATCCGGACGTCCACCTCGGCGGCGCCCAGCTCGGCGGCGGCGGTCAACCCGGCGATCAGGCCCTGGTACTCGGCGACGTTGTTGGTGGCCGTGCCGAGCGACTCGGAGCGCTCGGCGAGCACCTCGCCGGTCTCCGGGTCGCGGACCACCGCGCCGTAGCCGGCGGGGCCGGGGTTGCCCCGGGACCCACCGTCGGCCTCCACGGAGACCACGCGCGGCGCCACGACCTACAGGCCCGACTCGTTGGTGCGGACCATGATCCGTCGGCAGTCCTCGCAGCGGACCACGTCGTCGGGGGCGGCCTTGCGGATCCGGGCCAGGTCGGCACCGGACAGCTCCAGGCGGCACCCGCCGCAGCGTCCCGCGGTGAGCAGCGCGGCACCCAGCCCGGTGTCCTCGCGGATCTTGTCGTAGAGGTTGACCAGCTCGGCCGGGAGGTCGGCGGCGAGCGGCTGACGGGCGCCCCGCTTGAACTCCTCCTCCTTGGCGATCTCGGCCAGCGCCTCGTCGCGGCGCTGCTCGGTGGCGGCCCGCTTGTCCCGGGTCTCGGCCAGCCGCTGCTCCACGCCGTCGAGTACGCCCTGCGCGGTCTCCCGCTGCTCCATCAGCTCCAGCTCGGCGTCCTCCAGGTCGCCCTGGCGGCGCTTCAGCGAGACCAGTTCGTGCTGGAGCGCCTCCAGCTCGCGGGCCGGGCCGGTGCCGGCGGCCAGTCGGTTCTCGTCCTTCTCCTTGCGGGCCCGGACCTGCTCGACGTCCTTCTCCAACCGGGCGATGTCCCGGTCCAGGTCGTCCACCGCCACCTGGGCGCGGACCCGCTCGTCCTCCATCGACGACAGCTCGCGGGCCAGCGCCTCCAGCTCGGCGCGTTCGGCAAGCGTTCGTCGGCGGTGGGCGAGCTGGGCGAGGTTGGTGTCGATCGCCTGGAGGTCGAGCAGGCGGCGCTGCACCTGAGGGTCAGCCTTCACGGTCGGGCTCCTTGTCGTCCACAGCGGGTGCGGCGGCGTGCACGGTCCACGGGTCGGTGTCCAGGTCGGACACCAGCGTCTCGACGTCCAGCGCCTCCCGGAGGAAGGCGGCCAGGTCGTCCAGCCACGGTCGTTCGGTCGCCCAGTGGGCGGCGTCGATCAGGGCGGGACCATCGGCGGCGAGGTGCTCGCCGGCCGGGTGGTGCCGCAGGTCGGCGGTGAGGAACGCGTCCACCCCGGCGGCGGTCGCGGCGCCGAGGAAGCTGTCCCCCGACCCGCCGCTGACGGCGAGGGTACGAACCATACGCCCGGGATCCCCCGCCGCGCGAACTCCCCAGGACGTGACGGGGAGCACCGCGGCGGCGTGCCGGGTCAGTTCGGCGAGGGTCATCGGCTCGGGCAGCTCGCCGATCCGGCCGAATCCCCGGTCGTCGCCGTGGGCGGGCGAGCCGGGCGCCGGCCGCTGAAGGGGGCGTGGACCGGTGAGCCCGAAGCGGGCGGCGAGGGCGTCGGAGACGCCAGGGGAGGCGACGTCGGCGTTGGTGTGCGCCGTGTAGAGCGCCACCCCGGCCCGGATCAACCGGTGGATGATCCGCCCCTTGAAGGTCGTCGCAGCGACCGACGACACCCCGCGCAGCAGCAGCGGGTGATGCGAGACGATCATGTCCGCGTCGGCGGCGAGCGCCTCGTCGACCGTCTCGGGCACCACGTCGACCACGCAGAGCACCCGTCGGACCGGGGCGGCCGGCTCGCCGAGCACCAGGCCCACCCGGTCCCACTCCTCCGCCCAGACCGGCGGAAAACGCCGTTCCAGCTCGGCCACCACGTCGCCGACAGTGGGGGCGGATCCGCTTGTGCTCACGGCGGGCCAGCTTACCGGCGTGGCGGCCACCGGACGGTGACACCCGGCCCGGCCGCGTCGGGCGGACGCGCTAGGCGGCGGTCCAGGAGACGGTTTGCAGCGCCGCCAGCGGCATCGCCCAGGGGAAGGCGTGCATGTGCTGTTCCCCCGTCCCGGGCGGATGCAGCGCGATCACGTCGTCGCCGAAGAGCACGGTGACGCCCCACTCGGCCAACCGGGCCACCCCGGCCCGAAACGCCGGGTGGCAGGCCATCGCCGCGTTGGTGTACGGCACCGCCACGATGGGGACACCCTTGCCCTGGGCCTCGACCAGCAGCCCGAGCGCCAGGGTGTCGGTGATCCCGGCGGCCCACTTGTTGACGGTGTTGACGGTGGCCGGGCAGACGATCATGGCATCGGCGGGCGGCAGCACGTCCGGGTCGCCGGGATTCTTGTAGTGCATCCGCACCGGATGGCCGGTCTGTCGAATCAGGGCCGACTGGTCGACGAACTTCGCGCCGTCCGGCGTGGTGATCACGCAGACGTCCCAACCGTCCTGTTGGGCGAGGTCGACCAGACGACCGACGTGCCGTGCCAGCGGCGAACCGCAGGCGATGACGTAGAGCACCTCGCGGTGCCCGCTGTTGCGCGTTGTACCGGCCATCAGACCGGCTCCGCGCTCATACCCCTACTCCCATGTGCTCAGCCAACTCCGCTACCGGAGAAGGCGGCGCACCACGTGTGCGACGGAGGATGTCCGACATCACCTCGTGCGCGATCGGCCGGCAGCGGATCTCCGACGGGGCGAGCCGATCACCGAGCAGCAGCATCTCGCCGGCGTTCGCCACGTCACCGATCTGGGCGTAGCCGCGGGCGATGTCGAGCAGGTGGTGGGCGCGACGCTCGGGCAGCAGCGCGTTGAAGGACGGCTCCGCGATGCGCAGCTGGTGCACCTCCACGGCCCGCCCACCGTCGCCCAGCTCCACCGCGGCGGCGGCCCGGTGCAGCTCGACGTTGGTCGGGCCGAACGACGTCCAGTAGTGGTTGTGGTCGCCGCCGAGCAGGTTGGCCGCCTCCTGCGCGCAGTTGATCAGGTCGTCGACGCTGGCCGAGTCGCCGATGCGGGACGCGGCCATCGCGCCCTGGAGCAGCAGCATCCCGTAGACGGAGAGGCGGGCCGGGGAGACCTCGTTGCTCCCACCCGGTGCCAGCCGGTTGGCGATCTGGACGTTCAGCTCCAGCGCGGGACGGGCCCGCCCCATCGCGACCAGGGCGTTGCACACCCGCGTGGTGGCGATCCCGGCCAGCAGGGGGTCGTCGGCCCGCTGGGCCACCGCCATCGACCGGTCGGCGGCCAACCAGGCGAGCTCGCACTCGCCGAGCTTGCGCAGCACCGAGGAGGCGATCTGGTAGACCTGGCCGAGCAGGTGGGCCGCCTCGGCGGCCTGCTCACCGCCGTACGCGGCGTCGGCCGCCTGGGCGTCGCGCAGCAGCTTGGGCAGCGCCCGGGTGAGCATCCCGTAGCGGCCGTACTGGTAGGTGAGCCAGGCGTGGTTGACGGCCTTGCGCATGTCGTCCATCGGCGGTGGGAACGGTGCCGCGTCGAAGTACGCGCTCATCGAGTCGTAGCGTTCCAGCGCCGCCCGGATCTCCTGCACCTCGACCTGGTCGATGCAGTTGAGGGCGTCGGCGCGGCGCTCCGGATCCTTGCCCATCAGCAGCTGGACGTCCATCTGGAGGATGTCGGCGATCTCGTAGAGGACGGAGAACTTGTCCAGCCGGCGGACGCCGCGCTCGACCTTGTCCACCCAGCTCTTGGACTTGCCCAGCCGGTCCGCGAAGACCTGTTGGGACATCTTGCGTCGCCCCCGCCAGTAGGCCACTCGCCGTCCTATGGGTAGCTCGTCCATCTCCCCATCCTCCCCTGCCACCGACGACCAATCGAGTCGGGGCGATGTCCGCGGGCGCGGCGACCGCTTTTCACTTTCAGGTTTTGGCTGGTCGCACAGGATGTACGTCAGCCGTACAGCTGGCCCTCGTACTTTTCGTGCAAGTTGCACGAGCCGTTCGTCAACCTCAACGATCGTGGGTTACGGCAGTGACGGTGCTCGACATGCGACCTGGCGAACGCCGGGACCGACGAGAGGAGTTGGCACACATGTGGGGGAATGTCGGACCGCGCGTCGCCGAACTGTCGCCGCTGGAACGGGTCCGGCTGCGCCGGGTCGCCATCCGGTACGCCGCACACGGCTGGCAGGTCACACCGGGCGCCTGCCTGGCCCGCAGCCGTTTCGTCTGCGGCCGGGCCGGCTGTCCCACGGTGGGCTGCCATCCCGCGCTGGAGAACTGGGAGCTGGCCGCCAGCGCCGACCCGGCCCGGGTGGCCACCTGGTGGCGGAGCCGCCCGCACGGGGTGCTGCTGCCCACCGGCCGGGCCTTCGACGTGCTGGAGGTGCCCGCCCACCTCGGCCGGCACGTGCTCGACGCGGTCCAGATCCACCCGGCCGGCACCGGCGTACGCGGGCCGGTGCTGGTCACGCCCACCGGGCGGTGGATGTTCCTGGTCCGCCCCGGCGACCCGCTCCGGCCGGAGTTGGAGCACTGCTTCCACGTGGTCCGGCACGGTCCGGGCTCGTGGATCCCCGCGCCGCCCACCCGGCTGCCGGAGGGCACCGTCCGCTGGGCGGTCGCCCCGGAGCAGGCCCGCTGGCAGCTTCCGGATTCGTACCTCGTGCAGAACACGTTGATCGGCGCGCTGCGCGCCACCGGGGTGACGCTCACCCCGGACCTGCTCCCCGGTCACCTGCCGCTGCCCCGACGAGGCATGTGACAGACGATTCGATCAGGTGCCCGACAGCGTCGACGGGACACCGGTCCTCGTTGACAGGGGAAGAGCGCCAACGCGCCACGAACGGGGGAACGATGTCCAGCAACGACAGAGCGCCTCACCCCGGCGGCACCGAGCCGCCCCGGCGCAGCCACCGACGGCACCGCTGGGCCGGCACCCGACCGGCCGGCTCCCGCCCCGGCCGCCCACGCCCCACCGGCTCCCGCCCAGCCGGCACCCACCGCCCCCTCCGCTAGTCGGCGAGCGGCAGATCGACGGAGAGATACTGCCGGGCGTTGTCGGTGATCGCCGCGTGGGTGTGGTCGTCCAGGCGGGCCAACCAACCGAGGCCGGGGGTGCCCATGGCGAGGGCGGCGGTGGCGTACGCGTCGGCCACCCCGAGGTCGGTGCCGACCACCGTCACCGAGCGCAGCCCACTGGCCGGCGTTCCCCGGCGCGGGTCCAGCACGTGCCGGCCCCGCTCGTACACGCCGGAGGTGGCCACCGCCAGGTCCGTCCCGGTGAGCACCAGGCAGGCCGCCATCGCGTCCCACGGGTGCCGGATGCCGATGCGCCACGGCTCCCCGGACGGCGACAGGCCCCGCACCCGCACGTCACCGCCGGCGTTCACGCAGTGGTTGACGGCGCCAGCGGCGACGAGGCGGTCCGAGGCGACCTGAGCCGCCCAGCCCTTGACGAAGCCGGACGGGTCGAGCCGACCGGTGGCGTACGCGTCGAAGAACCCGTCGGTGGCGCCCCACAGGTCGGCACAGGCCTCCAGCACGTACCGCAGGTCCGCGGACGCCTCGGAGAGCAGCACCTCACCCCGGTCGAAGCGGCACACCTCGCTCGCCGGCTGGTAGGTGCTGAACCGCGCGTCCACCTCGTGCATCCAGGCGAAGACGTCATCGGCCAGCTCGCGCAGGGTCGCCGGGGGCAGATCGTCGGCGAGGTCCACTGTGACGGCCGTACCCATGATCTGTTCGACCCGGCACAGCCCGGGTCGGGTCAGCGTGGCCCGCACGTCAGAATGCCTGCTCGATGGCGGACCGCAGCGACTGCCTGTAGGAGTTGCTGGTCTCGGTGGCCCCGGAGACGGTGTTGAGGTTGGCGTTCTGCTTCTGCACCACCTCGCCGCCGCTGCCGTCGTAGCGGTCGCGCACGTCACCGCTGTGGATGTCGGACTCACCCCCGCTGGGCAGCGACAGCGCGACCGCCTCGACGATCCGGTTACCCGAGACGACGATCTGCACCTGCACGTACCCGTACTCGTTGTCGAAGCCGTTGCCGGTGACCCGGCGGGTGGTCGGCTGGGCCGCCTTGGTGGTACGCGGGGTGCTCGGGGCCTTCGTCGTGGTCTTCGTGCCGGAGGGGCGGGCGGTGGTCTTGCCGGGCTTGGGCGACACCGGCGGGTCGGCCGTCTTCGACGGCGTGGCCACCTCCCCGGCCGGGTCCGTGCCCGGCGCGGCCGGGTCGGCGCCCGGCGCGGTGGGGTTGACCGGCTGGGCGGTCGGCAGGTTCTGGGCGACCTGGGTGGCGCCCGGCGAGCCCTTGAACACCACCAGCGCGGTGGTGCTGGCCGCCAGGCCGGTGATCGCGAGGAGCGCGCGACGCATGGGTATGCCCTTCCTACAGCTCGAACGTGGCCAGGTGGATCTGCCGCCGGGGCACGCCGGCCCGGCGCAGCGCCCGCACCGACTGTTCCACCAACCCGGGCGGCCCGCACAGGTAGACGTCGCGCCGGGCCACGTCGGGCACCAGTTGCCGCAGCCCGTCCGGGCTCATCAGCTGGCGGGGGCCGGGGTCGTCGCGGGAACCGATGACGTACCAGAGCGAGGTGTCGCGCTCCTGGGCCAGCCAGTCCAACTCGCGGCTGAGCAGCACGTCGGCCGGTGTGCGGGCCCGGTAGATCAGCGCGGCGCCCGGCGGCAGTTCCTCCAGCATCGCCCGGATCGGGGTGATGCCGCTCCCGCCGGCGATCAGCAGCGCCCGCTCGCGCAGCCGGTGCGCGGCGGTGAAGGTGCCCGAGGGGCCCTCGGCCCAGACCCGGGTGCCCGGGTCCAGGTCGCGCAGGTCGGCGGTGTGGGTGCCGACCACCTTCACGGTGATCCGCAGCCAGCGGCCGTTGGCGGCGGCGGAGACGGAGAACGGGTGCGACTGCCACCAGCAGCCCCGGGTGAGGAAGCGCCAGCGGAAGTGTTGGCCGCCGAGCATCGCCAGCCGGCCGAGCCGCTCCCCGGTGAGGTAGATGGAGATCGTGTCGGTGCTCTCGGCGACCACGTCGGCGACCCGCAGCTTGTAGCGCAGGTTGAACGCCAGCGGCGCGATCACCCGCCCCCAGAGCAGGGCGGCGACCACCAGCACGTAGAGCGCGATCCAGCCGGTGCGCACCGGGCCGGGCTTGTACAGCTGCGCGCCGTGGGTGAACTGGTGGCCGAAGCCGAGCAGCAGGATCAGGTAGCTGGACAGGTGCAGCAGGTGCCACAGCTCGTAGGGCAACGCCCGCCGGATCGCCCGGATGCTGGTGAACCCGACAAGCACCATGATGCCGGTGGCGGCGAACGCGGAGACCATGTCCTCGTAGTCGCCGAGCAACGTGCCGACCTCGGCGAGGATCGACTGGTTACGCAGGTCGGCGTAGCCGACGAGGATCAGCGACATGTGCGCCAGCACGGTGACCAGCAGGGTGGCCCCGATGTCCCGGTGCCAGCGGGCGGTGTGCTCCCCGCCGATCCACCGTTCCAGCACCGGCAGGCGACTCATCATCAGCACCTGCACCAGCAGCAGGTAGCCGGCGACCAGGCCGGTGATCCGGCCGGCGGCGGTGACGGTGGCGGCGGTGGTGCGCAGCGATCCGGCGGGGGTGCCCAACCACCACGGGAGCACGCTGGCGAGCAGGCCGACCAGGAGCAGCACGCCCAGCAGCCGCCGGCCGCCGGGTCCGCGCCGGGCCGGGCTCTGCGGGGGTACGGGTGTCGCCGACCGGCCGTCGTGCCGGGACGAGGTCCCGGTACGACGGCCGGTGGAGTGGGTGTGCGAATACGTCACGCGTACAGCTTCATCGGGGCGTACTTCTGGCGGGGGAAGATCTTGTCGACCTCCGCGTTGGTGAGCCCGAACCGGCCCTGGGCCACCGCGCCGTAGACGTTGAACATGTTGTTGTACTCCGGCACGTCACCGGAGTCCAGCTTGTCCAGACCGTTCCAGGTGCCCAGCAGCGAACCGGCCAGCTTCTTGCCGGACAGCAGGGTGACCACGCCGCCGTGCCCGTGGTCGGTGCCGCCGGTGTTGGAGCCGACCCGCCTGCCGAACTCGCTGGAGACCATGATCGTCACGTCGGCGGCCTGCGGGCCGAGGTCGGTGAAGAACGCGGCCATCGCGCTGGCCAGCTCGTTCAACCGGCGGTGCAGCTGGCCGCCCTCGCGGGTGCCCTGGTTCTCATGGGTGTCGTAGCCACCCATGCCGACGGTGGCTACCCGCACGTTGGCGCCGCCCTTGATCAGCTGGGCGAGCTGCTGGAACGCCCGACCGACGCCCTCGTACGTGACGCCCGCGGCGGGCTGGTACGGCTTGGCGGCGAGCTTCTGCGCGGTGGACAGCGCGCCCATGCCCTCCTGCACGGCCTCCTCGACCGGGTGGTTGATCCCGGTGAAGAGCCCCTTGATGGCCTTCTCGGTGGCCGCCCGGAACTTCTCGTCACCGTTGAGCCGCAACGAGCCGACGCTGTTCAGCGAGAGCGCGCCGTTGTTGCCGACGAGCGAGCGGGGCAGCGTGCTGCCGATGCCGACGCTGCGGAACGCCGTGCCCTTGCCGAGGTTGTCGACGAGCCCGTCGAGCCAACCCCGGCCACCGGTCTCGTTGGGCAGCCCGCCCAGGTTGCAGGCGTCCGCGGCCTGGAAGTGGCTGCGGGACAGCCGCTCGTCCGAGACCGCCGGGATGAAGCCCAGCTGACCGGCGGTGAGCCACTTCTCCAGCGGCTTGAACGCGCTGGTCAGCTTGAAGCCGCGGCCCAGGGCCAACGAGTCGTTCCCGAGCAGCAGGTCCGGGCGGGCCTTGGCGAGCACCGGGTCGTTGTCCGGAGCGACAAGGCTCAGCCCGTCCAGCCCGCCGTAGAGGAAGACGTGGACCAGGGTGCCGGTCTTGGTCGCCGCGAACGACGCCGAGGTGGTGACGAACTGGGCGGTGGCCAGCGCGGTGGCGGTGGCCGCGGCACCGGCGACGAAGGTCCGCCGGGTCACGCCCCGCCCGTCCTGCTGGGCCTCCTCCAGGTTCTCCAGGGTGCGGTACCTGTCGAACTCGGCGGCGTTCTCGGCGGCGACGATGTCGGCCTCGGCGCGCAGCAACGCCTCGGCCGGGTTGTCGGCCAGCCGTCGCACGTCCGGGCATTCGGGGTGCAGGGGGAAAGAGTTGTACACAGTCTTCTCCATCGGGTGCCTCACCGGAGGTGGTGCTGGGGGGAAGCGAGGATCGCCCGCGCGACGGCGGTGATGGCCCCGTTGAACGTGGCGTCGACCTTGGCGGTCGCCGCCACACCGGCCACGCCGAGGATGAGGTTCTTCTCCCGCGTGCTGAACTTCTGGCCCACCAGCCGCAGGGAGAGCGCGTCCACGTACGCCCCGGCCGTCGCCGGCGGCTTGGCGACCAGCTTCTCCGGCGCGGTGTACGTGAAGGTGGTGCGGTAGCCGGCGAGGATCTCGCCCGCCTCGTTCCAGCCGTTGACCATGGTGCCGGCCGAGGTCCAGGCGACGTAGACGTCCGGGTAGCCGTCCGGAGTGGGCTGGCCCATCGGGTAGTGGCCCAACTCGCGCAGCTTGTCGTTGATCTGGCGCAGCCCTCGGGCGTACGCGGTGCGCTTGCTGTCGCCGTTGTTGTGCTTCGGCGACGCGTCGGGCGAGACGCCCAGGGTGCGGTACGTGGCCACCAGGTACTCCATCGGCCGGCGCACCTTCTGGCCCACACCGGCCCAGAACTCCGAGGAGCAGAAGAGCGTCATCAGGACCGGCTTGATCATGCCCTTGTTGGTGGTGTACGTCTTGGCCAGCCGGTCCACCAGGGACTTGGGCGGGGTGTCCGAGACGAACCGGGTGGCCAGGCTCTGCGCCACGTACTTCGCCGTCGACGGGTGCGTCGCGATGTAGGTGATGTACGCGTCGATGGCCGCTTCGGCCTTCTTCGGGTCGGCCGAGTTGTTCGGGTGGGTGAAGCCGAGGATCTTCACCTTGCCGACGTAGTGCTGCTCGGGGCGGAAGACGTACTTGCCGTCCTGGACCCCACGGCCGGTCTGGAGCATGGCGGCCTGCCGGACGTCCGGCTCCTTGTAGCCGCCGTCGACGCCGACCGAGTAGAGCTCGAGGTTCTCCCGGGCGAGGTTCTCGTTGATCGCGTCCTTGCGGGAGTCCTTCTGGTTCAGGTAGATCAGCAACGCGGGGTGCTTGTTCGCGGCGACCAGCATCTCCGGGTAGCTGCCCAGGGCGTGCTTGCGGATGACGTCCTGGTCGAACGAGTTGCGGTACACCTCGCCGCCGTCGAAGTCCGCGGCGACGTGCAGGAAGTCGTTCCAGAAGTCGACCATCACCTCGAACAGTTGGCGCTTGGACCAGATCTGCCGGGCGATGGTGGCGTCGACCATCTCCTGCTCCGGCTGGGCGCCCTGCTCGTTGAGCTTGTCCCGCTGGTCACGCAGCTGCTGCGCGGAGAGCTTCTGGGTCGGCAGCTCGGCGAGCTTCAGCTCACCCTTGCTCGGCTCCAACTTGTCCGGGTCCAGCTGGGCGCGGATCCAGGCGTCCATGCCCTCGCGCTTGATGTCGGCGAGCAGCGCGGGCGTCACGCCGAAGGTGGCGCGCCGGGCCAGGTGCAGGATCGGGTCCTTGGCCAGGACCGTCTTCACTGTCACCTTGGTCGCCGCCGCCGCCGCGGCCGGGCCGGAGTAGGTGCGCCCACCGGCCGGCGCGTTCTTCTTCAGCGCCTCACCGGCGCGCGAGCCCATGTAGCTCTCGTTCTGCTCGGTGTAGGTACGCACCGTGCTGGGCTGCTGGCCGCTGGGCCGTGCGGCGGTGCCGTCGGTGACCGTGCTGCCGGTCGCGTCGCCGGCCACCGCCTCGTCGCCGAAGAGGCCCCGCAGCTGCGGGGTCATGGCGAGCGCCGCGCCACCGGCGACGACGGCGGCGGTACCGCCGAGGGCCACCATCGCCTTGCGTCGGCCGACCTTGCGACCCGGTTCGTCGTCATCGTCGAGGGTGGGCAGTCCGGTGCCGGCCGGACGGGCCGGAGCCGGGCGGCCAAGGCCCTCCGGTCCGATCCACTGCGGACCGCGCGGGGCGGGGGCGGGGTGCCCGGCGTACTGCTCACGCGGGTCGACCGGCGCGGCGTAGCCGCCCTGCTGGGGGTGGGGCGAATCGTAGCCGTAGGGCGTGGGCGGGTGGGGGTCGCCGTAGCCGTCAGCGTTGTGGTGCTGGTGTCCGTCCCAACCGCGGTCGTCCCGCGGTCGACGTGGTGGCACATTCTGGTCGGCCATGTACCAATCCCGATTTCTGATGAGCGCCGGAAGCTGCTACCGGGCAGGTGCGGCAGTGCGGCGACTGTTGCCTGAGGGAGTTGCTACGGCAAAGTAACCAAGCCCCCAGGGCCCTTCAAGGTGGCCGGAACACACCCGTGAGGGCACTTAAGACAGCGTTCAGTGCGGCCTCGACGGCGGGCGGTGGGCGGGGTCCGACCGCAGACTCTCCCAGCAGGGCGTACGCGCGCCAGGCGAGTACGGATCGGACCACTTGCCCGTAGCCGACACTTTCGGCGCCGTTCACCACCAAAGGCAAACTTAAGGTCCGGGTAAGCCGGACATGAGGGGCGCTCGCGTGGAGGAAAAGTAGCAGCAACGGGCGAGCGTGAGCCGCCACCGCAGCGGGTATGCCGCCGAACCGCTGAACGCGTGAGGGGAAGGCAGCGCCATGCTCAGCAAAGAGGATCAGCGCAGATTCGACCAGATCACCCGTCAGCTCCGGGAAAGTGACCCGGCCTTCTTCAAGAAGCTGGACCACCGGGTGCGGGCCCGCAGGGGCCGCTACCTGATGTTGTTGACCATCGTGCTGTGGGCGTCACTGCCGGCGATAGCCGTATTCGCCGGTCGGCTCACCGGCGCGATCTGCGCGGTGGTGCTGGTGGCCAACGCCGCGATCATGTGGCGGTTCCGCCGCCGCTGGACATGACTGCTCAACCGCTCGACGGGACGGCTCACCGGTCGGCCGGGCCGAACGCCCGGTACGCGCGACGCAACCGTTCGAGCGTTCCCGGCCCACCGATGGCCGCAGCCGGCGCTCCGAGCTGGCGCAGCAGCAGGTCGGTGCCCGTCACCAGTCGGGGCGGCCGATCAGGCAGCGGCACCGGCGCCGACCAGAACCGGTCCGCCGCCTCGGCCAGCGGCGTCGCCGACAGCCCGGCGAGCGCACGGGCGGCACCGACCGGCGTCAGGACGTCCACCGCCGACCCGACACCGTCCGGTTCGGACGGTTCGTCGACCGGCGGGGGCGGTGGCGTCGCACCGGTGGCTGCGGCCCGGCGGGCGCGGAGTTCGTCGAGCAACTCCGCGCGGGACCGACCGCGCCAGTGCAGCAGCTCGAACGGGTCCGCGTCGAACGCCTCGGCCAGCAGGTAGAACGTGGCCGCGAGGTGCTTGCACGGCACCGCGAAGTCCGGGCAGTTGCAGCGCTGGGTCAACTCGTCGACGGCCGCCGGGAACAGCGGCGCACCGGCGGCGGCGAACAGCTCCTCCAACTCGTCGGGGAGGTCCCCGGCGAGAAGCCGGGCGCTGAAGAACGCCTGCCCGGCCAGCTCGTTCTCGATTCGGGACCAGAGCGCGGCCGGGAACGGCCGCACCCCGATCGACACCTGGTACGGCTGCGGCCGGGAGCCCTGCACCACCGCGCTGACCCGCCCGGGTGCGATGGCGAGCGTGAGCACCTGACCGGCCCGCGCGTACGACCGGCCCCGGGTCAACCGGGTGCCGAGCGCGAACGACTCCAGCACCTCCAGGAAACGCCGCGACCACCAGGACCGGCCGATGGCGCCTCGGGCGCTGCGGGCCCGCAGGCCCCCGTCGACCCGGCGGGGACGCCCGTAGTCGGCGAACCGGTCCGTCACTCCACCACCGCCCCGGCCTCCAGGGCGAACAGGTCCCGCAGCTGGCCGGTGGACAACTCGGTGATCCACTGCTCGCCGGTGCCGACGACCCGCTCGGCGAGGCTGCGCTTGTCGGCGATCAGCGCGGCCACCTTCTCCTCGACAGTGCCGGCGCAGACGAACTTGCGGACCTGCACCCGTCGGCGCTGCCCGATCCGGAACGCCCGGTCGGTGGCCTGGTCCTCGACCGCCGGGTTCCACCATCTGTCCACATGCACCACGTGGTTCGCGGCGGTCAGGGTCAGCCCGGTGCCGCCGGCCTTGAGGGACAGGACGAACAGCGGCGGACCCTCCGCCGACTGGAAGCGCTGCACCAACGTGTCCCGCTCGGCCTTGCCGACGCCACCGTGCAGGAACAGCACCTCCCGGCCGAAGCGCGCCGACAGGTGACCGCGCAACATCGCACCGAACTCGGCGTACTGGGTGAACAGCAGCGCCCGCTCCCCCGCCGCCAGCACCTCCTCCAGGATCTCGGTGAGCCGGGCCAGCTTGCCGGAACGGCCCTCCAACGGCGAGCCGTCGCGCAGCAGTTGGGCGGGGTGGTTGCAGACCTGCTTGAGCCGGGTCATGGTGGCCAGCACCAGGCCGCGTCGCTCGATGCCGTCGCTCGTCTCGATCCGGGCGAGCATGTCGTCGACCACCACCCGGTACAGCGCGGCCTGCTCGGCGGTGAGGTTGCAGAGCACCTCCATCTCCAGCTTCTCCGGCAGGTCGGAGATGATCGACGAATCGGTCTTGAGCCGACGCAGCACGAACGGGCCGGTGATCCGGCGCAGGCGCTCGGCGGCCTCGGCGTCGCCGTGCCGCTCGATCGGCTCGGCGAACCGCTTGCGGAACGTCGCGGCCGGCCCGAGCAGGCCCGGGTTGGCGAACTGCATGATCGACCAGAGGTCGGCGAGGCGGTTCTCCACCGGCGTACCGGTGACCGCCACCCGCTGCCGGGCGGGCAGCGCGCGGACCGCCTCGGCCTGCCGGGTCGACGCGTTCTTGATCGCCTGCGCCTCGTCCACCACCACCCGGTGCCAGTCGATGCCGGCCAGGTCGGCGGCGTCGCGGGCGGCCACCGAGTAGGTGGTGAGGACCAGGTCCGCGCCGTGCGCGGCCGCCGTGAACTCCGCCCCCCGCGCCCGCTCGGCACCATGGTGTACGTGCACCCGCAGCCCCGGGGTGAACCGTGCGGCCTCCCGCTGCCAGTTGCCGACCAGCGACATCGGACAGACCAGCAGGGTCGGACCGGCCTCCGGTGGGTCCCCGGCGAGCAGCGCGAGCAGTTGCACGGTCTTGCCCAGCCCCATGTCGTCGGCGAGCACACCGCCCAGGCCGAGGGAGCGCAGGAAGGCCAGCCAGGCCAGCCCACGCTGCTGGTACGGCCGCAGCGTCCCCTCAAAGCCCGGGGGCGGGTCCAGCGGGGTGAGCCGCCGCTCGACCGCGCCGGCGAGCAGGTCGCCCAGCGCACCGTCGGCGGTCACCTCCAGCACCGGCAGCGCGCCGGTCTCCTCGCCGTCGGCCAGCCCGAGGCGGAGCAGGTCGGCGACGGTCAGCTCGCCCGCGGAGCGGAGCAGGCGCAGACCGGCGGCGAGCCGCCCCGGGTCCAACTCCACCCACCGGCCGCGCAGCCGGACCAGCGGGGTCTTCATCTCGGCCAGCGCCGCCAACTCATCGGCGGAGAGCGGCTGGTCGCCGAGGGCGATCTCCCAGCGGTAGTCGACCAGGGCGTCCAGTCCGACACCGGCGTCGACACCACCGACCGTGCCCGGCGCGGTGCGGCTACGGGCCCGCAACCGGGCACCCAGTCGCGCCGACGGACGCTGCCACCAGGACGGCAGCAGCACCCCGAAGCCGGCCGCGTGCAGCACCGGGGCGCCCGCGCTGAGGAACCGGTGGGCTCCCTCGACGTCGAGTTCCATCGCCTCCGGGGCGGCGGTCCGCAGCGCGGCGTCCAGGTCCGGCCAGAGCCGGCTGGCCCGGCCCAACTCGGCGAGCAGGGTCTCCTGCGGGCTGGCCGTCCGACCCGCCAGGCCACCGAGTGTCTGCGGCCCGCGCCAGACCTCCCCGGCGTCGACGTGCAGCCCAGGCTCGTCTGCGGCCTGCAATCCGAACTCCAGCCGCCAGCGCCCGCCACCGGTCGACCCGACCGCCGCCCGCGCGGTGTCGACCGGCGCCGGCGCGGAGTCGACAGGTCCCCGCGCGGAGTCGGCCAGTGCCGGCGCGGAGGCCACTGCCGGCGCGGAGGCCGGTGCCGGCGCGGAGGCCGGTGCCGGCGCGGAGGCCGGTGCCGGCCGGGTGGCCAGGAACGGTTCGGTGACCTCGTCGGGGGCCGGCTCGACCAGTCGGAAACTGGCCCGCACCGGGCCACCGGCGGCGTCGCGCTGCCAGGCGTCCAGCTCAGCGCGGAGGGTCGCCAGCCCGGCCGGGTCGATGGTGAAGTCCCGCTGCGGGCCGGCGAGCGCGGTCAACCAGGCCGGTGCCGGACCACCCGGGCGCAGCCCCCGGGCCAGCGTGGTGGTCGCCAGCGCGGCCCGCGCGGCGGCGTCGGTCAACGCGTCGAGCGCGTCCGCGACCAGCGCGGCGGGGGTGGGCGTTGGCGAGCCGGCGGCCGTGGCCGGCAGGACGGCGGCGCGGGCGGCGGGTGGCAGGGCCAGCGCCAGCGATCGCGCCCAGGCGGCATCGGTGCCGGTCAGCAGCGGACGCCAGACCGCCTGCGCGGGCACCTGCCCGGCAGCCCCGGAAGACGCCACCGTCCCGTGAGCGCCGGAGAGCTGGTCACCCGCCGTCGCACCGGGCGGCTGGTCTTCCGTCGTCGCACCAGCGCCGGGCAGTTGGTCGTCCGTCGTCGTGCGTACGCCGGGCAGGACCCGGCCACGGGTCACCAGGTCTGCGGCGAAGTCGGCCAGCTCGGCGAGGTGCCGCAGGGTGGCCCCGGCCACCGCCGGGATGTCGTCCAGGGTGTGCAGCAGCGACAGGGCGTCGTCCGGGGCGTACACCAGGATGGGCACCCGCCAATTGGCCAGGGTGAGCCGGCCGCGGACCGCAGGTGCGACGGTGGTGCGGATCAGCTCGGGTGAGTCGGTCGGCGCGCCCGCCCGGGTGGGCAGGGTGAGCAGCGCGGTGTCCGGTCGGGTCGGCTCGGCGGCCTCGGCGAGGACGGCGGCCAGGTCGGTGTGCCCGGCGGCGAAGGGGTGCGGGCGGTCCCGGGCCGGGCGGCCCGCACGCACAGCGGGAATCGGCGCCGCGCTGTCCTCGGCCCAGACAGCAAGGCCACCGGTCGAGCTGGCGCCGGTAGAGCTGGCGGCGGGCAACCACAGCCCGTGGATGACCAGCACCCGTTCCCCCTCGTCGTCGCCCGCGACCAGGATAGGCGCCTCCCGCTGAGCGACCGGACGCCCCACCGACCGACGCCATCGTTGATCCACTCGCGTTCTGTGAAGTCGCGGTATCCCGGGCCCGGTGACGGGCCGCGTTCCTGCAACTCGAGTGGATCATGCGATGCCAGAGAGGAACCGGCCCGCCGACCGGGCACCGCAACTCCATGATCGGCGGCTCGGACCGCAGGGGCAGGGCTCAGACCGCGCCGCACTCGCCGTCGGTCAGCTCGCGCAGGATGTCGGCGTGGCCCGCGTGCCGGGCCGTCTCCTCGATCAGGTGCACCAGAATCCACCGCACCGACACCTCACCGAGCTGCGGATGCGGCACCACGTGGTCGAGGTCGACGCTCGCGACGACCGCCCGGGACCGCTCACAGGCCCGCTCGTACGCCTCGACGAGCCCGGCGACGGTCTCCTGGTCGTCGAGCATGAAGCTGGCGACCGCGTCCTCCTCGGAGGTCAGGTAGACGTCGCCGGGCGAGGGGGCCAACAGGGTCGGGAACCAGTTGCGCTCGACGAGGGTGAGGTGCTTGACCAGCCCCACGAGCGTGGTCGCCGAGGGCACCAGCCGGCGGCGGGCGTCGGCGTCGGAGAGACCGCGCAGTTTGCGCAGCAGCACGGCCCGGTGGAAGTCGAGGAACGAGGTCAGGACGGCGCGCTCGTCGCCGGTGCGGGCGAGCACCGGACCGAGCGTGGGATCGATCGTCTGCTCCATCCGCCGACCCTAGCCACGGGCCGGTCACCGCGCTGCCCCGCTATCCGCTGCGAGCGGGCGCTGCGCCGGGCAGGATGGGCGCATGGCTTCCTCCGTGCAGATCCCTCTCGTCGGCGGCACGGCGGACGGGCAGACCATCACCGTCGAGCTCGACAGCAACGGTCGCCCGCCGCTGACCCACCATCACCTCGGCTCCGGTGGGCTGGCCGACGCGCAGATCTACGAGTTGGAGAACTTCCGCGAGGACGCCCGCGAGTGGCGCTACCGGTGGACCGGCCCGGCGGTGTGAATGCCGGTTCAGACCCGGGTGAGGGTCTGACTGCGCAAACTCTCCAACACGCCACGGGTGACCTCCGAGGTGCCCCGCGCCTGCTCGCACACCTCCGCCACCCGTCGCGCGGTGGCGTCGGCGCGTTGCTCCCGCTCGTCCCACAGTCGGTCGACCTCGGCCAGCAGCGGCCCCTCGACCTCCCGCTCCACACCGCGTAGCGCCGGCACACCGAGCCGCTGGGCCAGGTCGAAGACCTTTCCGGCGTACGGCAGGGGCAGGAACGGCGTACCGACCATCGCCGCGAAGATCAGGAAGTGCAGGCGCATGCCGACGGCCAGGTCGAAGTGGCGCATCAGCCCCAGCACCTGCTGCGGAGAGTAGGTGCCGTGCAGGATCCGACCCCGCTCGGCGGCGACCATGTGCGACAGCACCCCGTGGGCGTGCCGGATGTCGTCCCGCTCCATGGGCACGAACAGCACGTACGCGTCGATCCGGTGCACCAGGAAATCACCGATCTGGGCCAGCAGCCGGTGGTAACCGTCCACGTCGAGGCGTTCGGCGGCCCGGCCCGGCTCCCGCACGCTTATCCCGACCAGCCGCTTGCCGACCGGAACCCCCTCCTCGGCCAGCAGGTGGGCCGGGAACTCCTCCGGTTCCAGGAGGAACGCCGGGTCAGCGGTGACGGTGATCGGGTTGAGCAGGCCAGCCTCCTCCAGCACCATCCGGGACTCCTGGTCCCGGACGGTCACCTGGGTCGCGCTGGAGAGCGTTTCCCGGACCATGCCGGTGTCCACCCCGTCGCTGAGCGGCCCGACCCCCACCGCGTACGTGATCAGCGGAAGGCCCCGCTCCTGGGCGACCCGGACCACCCGCAGGTAACGGCGGGCCTCCCGGTCGTAGAGGATGCCGCCGCCGCCCAGGATGAGCAGGTCGAGCTGGGCCAGGACCAGGGCCGAGTCGGTACGGCTCACGCCCTCCCACGGCACCGCTTCGACGTCCGGGTGCGCGGCCCGGGTGTGCTCCGGGTTCCGGGAGAAGACGATGATCCGGGCGTTCGGTTCCTGCGTCCGCAGATCGGTGAGCAGGCCGGTGAGGATCGCCTCGTCGCCGAGGTTTCGCCCACCGTACGAGCCGAGCACACCGATGGTCAGTCCGGCGCCGTGCGTCATCCGTCGCTCCTCCCCAGGTGCGGTCCGCGCCGGTTTCCCGCTGGGCAGGTGAACAGTCCTGCCGGGAGGACCGACAGTGCACGGCGTCGGCGGCGGTTCAGCCCGCCGGGGTGACGCGTTTCGCCATCTGCTGCGAGGTGACCTCGAAGCCCAGACTGCGGTAGAGGCCGAGCGCCACGGTGTTCGTACCGAAGACGTTCAGACCCAGCTCCGGCACGCCGAGCTGGGCGAGTTCGGCCTCGATGAGCTGGATCATCCGCCGTGCGTACCCGCGTCCCCGGTGCTCCTCGTGCACCTCGATGTTGTGGATCCACGCCTGGTTCGGGGCGGCGGCCGTCGGCAGGGTCACCCAGAT
Source organism: Micromonospora sp. DH14 (assembly GCF_029809455.1). Classification (NCBI taxonomy): domain Bacteria; kingdom Bacillati; phylum Actinomycetota; class Actinomycetes; order Micromonosporales; family Micromonosporaceae; genus Micromonospora; species Micromonospora sp. DH14. Next base: position 45,994 of record NZ_JARVKT010000025.1, read on the forward strand.
CCAGCCGACCTCGGTGTCACCGACCCGGCCCATCCGCAGCAACACCCCCTCGGTGTCCACGCCGGCCGGCAGCGACTCCGCGATCTGGGTGACCGTCCGCTCACGGGCCGACTCCGGGGTCATCCCCCGGTGGGCCACCAGGTCCTCGGCGTACCCCTGCTCCAGTGCCCCCAGCAGGCGGGTCAGCTCCGGCGCCGTCATCGGCGTCAACGTCAACTCCACCGCGTCTCCCCTCCATCGTCGCCAGCGGGTAGTGCAGCAGAGCCGACTCGGACGCGCCAACTGATTCACCGCCGGGTGCGGACAGAGGGCTGCGCCGGCCGGGCCGCCCGGTCAGGATGCCGTCGGCGGCGGATCCAGCTGGCGTGCCAGGTGCGCCAGGTCGTGCAGCCGCAGGTCGCCGTCGAGTCCCTTCAATGCGGCGGTCATCGCCCCGGCCGCCCGCCCGGCCCGCAGGCCGACCTCGGCGTCCTCGACGACCAGGCACCGCGCCACCGGTACGCCCAGCAGCGCCGCGCCCCGCAGGTAGCCCTCCGGGTCCGGCTTGCCGCCGCTGACGTCCTCCACCGTGACGAGCACCGGCGCCCTGATGCCGGCGGCGTCGAGCCGGGCCTCGGCGAGCCGCGCGTCGGCGCTGGTCACCACCGCCCAGGGCAACCCCAGTCGGGCCAGCACGTTCAGCAGTTCGTGCGCACCGGGGGTGGCGGTCACGTCGGACAGGTCGTCGTACTGCAACGCCAACTGTCGCGCGGCGGCGGTGGCGACCGCGTCGTCGTCGAGTGCGGGCAGCAGCCGGCGGATGGTCCGGTCGGCCGGGCTGCCGTGCGCGATGGCCAACGCCGCCGCCGGATCGACGGCGTAGTCGGCGGCCCACCGCTCCCAGGCCCGCTCCACGGCGGCGTCGGAGTCGACCAGGGTCCCGTCCATGTCGAACAGCACCGCGCCGATGCCTGCCAGTTCCACGACCACTCTCCCCGCATCCCTCGGCCCCACCCTCCCCCACCTGGCAAGATCCGCGCAACTTCGGTGATCCTGCTGTCTCGTCGCCCAGTGAGGCAGCAGGATCGGTGAAGGTGCGCGGATCATGGCGGCCCACCGCGTCCGCAGGCCGTCGAGGATCGCGGGAATCGGACCTGAGGGTCGCAACGAGGGGTCCGATAGCCGCCAGACGACGAGGCCGCGCGGCCAGATGATCGTTTGCATGACGACGACACTCAACGACAGGGTCGCCCTGGTGACCGGAGGTTCCCGGGGCATCGGGGCCGGCATCGCCCTGCGTCTGGCCCAGGACGGGGCCGACGTGGCGCTGACCTACCGGCAGGACGCCGAGCGGGCCGCGACAGTGGTGAAGCAGATCGAGGCGCTGGGCCGACGGGCGCTGGCGATCCAGGCGGACGGCGCCGACCCGGCCGCCGTGCGGGGCGCTGTCGACCGGGCAGCCGCCGAACTGGGTCGGCTGGACATCCTGGTGAACAACGCCGCGGTGTTCACGGTCGGCGCCGTGGACGAGCTTGGCTCGGCCGAGGTGGAGCAGACCGTCGCTGTCAACATCCGGGCACCGTACGTCGCCGCGCAGGCGGCTCTGCGGCACCTGGGCGAGGGCGGACGGATCATCAGCATCGGCAGCAACGTCGGTGAACGGGTGGTCTTTCCCGGGCTGAGCCTCTACGCGATGAGCAAGACCGCTCTGGTCGGGCTGACCCGGGGCCTGGCCCGGGAACTGGGCTCCCGAAACATCACCGTCAACCTGGTCAACCCGGGGCCGACGGACACCGACGCCAACCCGGCGGACGGGCCGAACGCTGCGGCGATCACCGGATTCACCGCCGTCGGCCGGTACGCCCGCCCCGCCGACATCGCGGCCACCGTCGCGCACCTGGCCAGCCCCGAGGCCGGCTACGTGACCGGTGCGGTGGTCAACGTGGACGGCGGCTTCAACAGCTGAGCAACCGGGGCGGCGTCGGCGCCATCCGACGCCGCCCCGGGCTCAACCAACCGAATGCCGGCTCGTCAGCCGTCGTGGCCCAGCACCGGGCGAACCGCGTCGACGAACGAGATCCGGTGATTCGTGCGTACCTCGATCGCCGCGAGCCAACGCTCCCGGTGCCGGTCGCGCAGCGGCGCACCCCGGTCACCCGGCTCGTCACCGAGCCGGCGCTGGTCGGCGTGCTCCGCGGTGAGGCTGGTCAACACGGCCCGGCCGGCCGCCGCGACCTCCGCCGGGCCTTCCAGCAACACCAGGTTGTACGCCTCGTCGACGGCGCGCATCGCCGCGTACGCCTCGTCGTAGCCGGGCACCGGCTCGCCCCCGCCGGATTCGAGCCACCGCCGGTCCAACTGCCGGTACGCCTGGTCGCAGGCGCTCAGAAACCCGACGTACGCGTCGCGGCGCAGTTCGTCCCGACGCGTCGCCCACCGCTCGACGCTCTCCTGCCGGGCGACGGTGAGTTGGTGGGCCAGTTGCCGGCGGGTGCTGAGCGCGCCGACCAGCCCGGTCAGGGTGGCGGCGGCCAACGTGGACAGTGAGGTGATCAGCGCGACGGCGACGGTGTCCTGCACCCACCCATCATGGCGTGATCGCTCCGGACCGTCCGGCCCGCTCCGTCGGCAGGCGGGTGAGCGACGGTCAGGGCAGTTCGTAACCGGCTTCCTCGACGGCGGCACGCACCTCGGCGATGTCGAGAGGTCGGTCGCTCGTCACCGTGGCGGTGTCGCCTTCGACGTCCACCGCCACGGCGGTGACACCGGGAATCCGTTCGATCTCCTCGGCGACGAAGCCCGCACAGCGCCCGCAGGCCATACCGATCACGCGATAGCTGCTGACGGTCATCGCGACACCTGCCCGCGGTCGCTGGCCCTGGCCGGCACGGAACGGGTGAGCAGGTGCGCCTGACGCATCCGCCCGTCGTCGGCGAACTGCCCGAAGAAGTGGACGTCCACACTGCCGGCCCGCTTCGAGGTGTGGAAGTGCAGTGTGTAGCGGGCGGCGATCCGGTCCCCGTCCGCTATCGCCTCGTGCACCTCCCACCGGGCGCCGGTCTGGTGTTTCCGCGCCGGACGGGTGTGCGCGATGAGCTTGGCGCGATCCATCAGGTTGCCGTCGGCGAACTGCACGATGTCGGGCGTGTGGTACCGGTCGACGACCACTGCCGGATCCTCGTCGCCGTGAACCAGATCGTTCATGAAGGAGGTGAAGAAGTTGGCGATGAACTCTTTCGGATCGCTGCCATCGAGGCCGCCCATGTCACCCGCCGTCAGCTTGTGATTCGATGAACCTTGACAGCTTGTAAAATATCGACCTCCGACAACTTTGGCAAGGTGTAAAAGATGACCGGCTCAGCAGACCGCAACCGCCGTGCCGACGCCCGGCGCAACAGCAGCGCGATCCTCGACGCGGCAGTCCGACTGCTCGACGCGCAGCCCGACGCGAGCCTCGACGCCATCGCCAGCACCGCCGGCGTGACCCGGCAGACCGTCTACGCCCACTTCCCGTCCCGCGAGCACCTGATGGCGGCGGTCGTGCGACGCATCACCGACGAGGCCGTCGCCGCGATGGACGCCGCCGACCCCGACAACGGATCGGCCACGGACGCGCTGATCCGCGTCCTCGAGGCCGGCGCCCAGACCGCCGGGCGCCATCCGGTCCTCGTCCAGCAGATCGCGTCGCTTCCGGTGACCCCGCAGGTGGACGAGGAACGCCACGCACCGGTCACCGACCGGATCAACCGCGTGATCCAGCGCGGTCAGGCGAGCGGCGAGTTCGACAACGGGCTCCCGGCCAGTTGGCTGGCCACGATCACCATCAAGCTCGGCCACGCCGCCGGCGAGGAGGTCGACGCCGGTCGGATGTCTCCAGCCGAGGCCGCCAACGCGCTGCGTACCGTCCTGATCAGGATGCTGCACCCTGGATCATGACTGCGTCGATCCACTCGATACGTCGCCAACGCCAGACGGCGCCTCGGCACAGGTGATTCGGCAGATGGTGAAGGGTGGGCGCGGCAGGTTTCGAACCTGCGACCCCTCGCTTGTAAGGCGAGTGCTCTCCCACTGAGCTACGCGCCCGGATCGCCCGTGGCGGGCCGGTGGCTGGCAAGCTTACCTGCCCGCCACCGACCCGGGTGCACGGCGTACCCCGGTCAGCTGGTCGCTTCGGCGACGGCCTTGCGCCAACCCTGCTGGTCGCGGGCCTCGCCCGGACCGTTCATCTCGGCGAAGCGGACCACGCCGGTCCTGTCGATGACGAAGGTGCCCCGGTTGGCGAAGCCGGCCACGTCGTTGAAGACCCCGTACGCCTGGGCGACGGCACCGTGCGGCCAGAAGTCGGCCAGCATCGGGAACTGGTAGCCCTCACGGTCGGCCCAGATCTTGTGGCTGTAGACCGAGTCGACGCTGACGGTCAGCACCTGGACGTCGTCGTTCACGTACTCGTCGAGGTTGTCTCGGATCTCGCTCAACTCGCCCTGGCAGATGCCGGTGAAGGCGAGCGGGTAGAAGACCAGCAGCACGGTGCGCCTGCCCCGGAAGTCCGACAGTCGGACCTCCTGGTTGTTCTGGTCCTTGAGCACGAAGTCCGGTGCCTCGGCACCAACCTCGATGAGCATGCGCACTCTCCTCGGGTCGAGTCGGGTGAACGGCAGCGGCCTGCCACCCGGCGGTGGGCGGACCGTCGGGCGCGCGGAGCGGCGCTGGCTACTTCTTGGCCTTGGCCCCTCGACGCAGCACCAGACGTGCACCGCTCCAGTCCCGGCCGGCGTTCACGGTCGAGGTCTGCTGAAGGCCGGCGGTGGGCGCGGACTCCGCGACCTCGCTCGGCTCGACGTGCCCCTCGCGCCCCGCCTTGGGGGTGAGCAGCCACACGACGCCGTTGTCGGCCAGCGGGCCGAGGGCATCGACGAGCAACTCGAAGAGGTCGCCGTCGCCGTCCCGGTACCAGACCAGCACCGCGTCGACCACCTCGTCGGTGTCCTCGTCGACCAGATCTCCACAGCGGTCGGTCAGGGCGTCTCGGAGATCCTGGTCGACGTCCTCGTCGTACCCCATCTCCATGACGACCATCCCCGGTTCGATCCCGAACCGGTCCGCCAGGCTGCGTACCCCGTCGGCGGCCTGACCAGCGGTCGCGCTCACTGTCGCGTGCCTCCTCATCTCGTCCCTGCTCGCGGCGTCGGTCCGACGCCGTCAGGCAAGTCCACACAGTTGTGGGTCCCTGCGCAAGTGGCGCACCGGGTGGAACGGAATTTACCGTGCCAGCAGCGTACGGGCACCGTCGGTAATGGCTTCCGCGGAGACCAGTACGTGACGCGCTGCCGGACCTAATGGTACAAACGAGTCAACTCCCGCCACTCGCCGCGCGGCACCGACATACCCGGCGTCGACGAGCGCGGCGATCACGCCCTCGCCGACCCCGCCGGAGCGGCGTGTCTCGTCCACCACCAGCACACGGCCGGTCGCCGAGGACTCCCGGATGATGTCGGCCACCGGCAGCGGGGCCAGCCAGCGCAGGTCCACCACGCGGGTGCCCACCCCCTCCTCGGCGAGGACGGCCGCGGCCCGCAGCGACATCCGCACCCCGTTACCGAAGGTGATGATGGTGAGGTCGTCGGCCGAGCCGACCCCGTAGACCCGGGCCCGCCCGATCGGCACGTGACCGGCCACCCATCCGCCCGGCTCCGGATAGCCGGCCAGCCACTCTCCGTCACCATCGGCGTACAGGTCGCGGGTGTGGTAGAGCGCTATCGGCTCCAGGAACACGCACACACTGCCGTCCACCGCCGCGCTCGCCAGACAGGTCCGCAGCATGGGCGCGGCGTCGTCCGGCCGCGCCGGCACCGCGATCACCAGACCGGGCACATCCCGGAGTACGGCCACCGAGTTGTCGTTGTGGAAGTGGCCGCCGAACCCCTCCTGGTACGCCAGGCCGGCCACCCGCACCACCATCGGGTTGCGGAAGGCCCCCTGCGAGAAGAACCGCATGGTGGCCGCCTCACCGCGCAGCTGGTCCTCGGCGTTGTGCAGGTACGCCAGGTACTGGATCTCCGGCACCGGCAGCATCCCGGCCAACCCGGCACCGAGGCCCAGCCCGAGCACCGACGTCTCGTCGAGCAGGGTGTCGAAGACCCGGGCCGCCCCGAACCGGTCGCGCAGCCCCTTCGTCACCCCGTACACGCCGCCCTTGGCGGCCACGTCCTCACCGAAGACCGCCATCTGCGGGTGGTCGAGCATCCCGTCGGCGAGCGCGGCGTTGATGCTCTGCGCCAACGTCATCGGGCCGGCCAGCTCCGGCGGCTTACCGCCGAACGCCTCCGCCCGGGCGGCCGCGCCCGGCCCGCTGGCCCGCGCCGCGGCGTCGGCCACCGCCCGCGCCACCCGCACCGGACGGCGGGGCGCCAGCGTCGACACCACGTCGGCCGCGCCGGCCAGCTTCGGCTCGCCCAGCACCTCCTCGGCCAGCCGGCGGACCTGCCAGCCGGTCTCGTCGTACCGGGAGAGCAGTTCCGCACCGGTCGCCATGCCGGCGGCTGCCAGCAGCCGCGCGGTGCCGGCCACCGGGTCCCGGTCCAGGTCCTCGGCCAGCTCGGCCGGGCTGCGGTACGCCGACTCCGCGTCCGCCCCGGCGTGCCCCATCAGCCGCACGGTGCGCAGGTGCAGCACGGCCGGGCGCCGGTTGCGGCGCACCCAGGCCGCGGCTTCCGCCGCCACCGCGTACGTCTGCACCGGGTCGCTTCCGTCCGCGCTGAAGTAGCGGATGCCCGGCTTGGCCCGCAGGGTCGCCTCGACCCAGCCCTCCGGCGAGCGGACGCTGATGCCCAACCCGTTGTCCTCGCAGACGAAGAGCACCGGGATGCGCAGCCCGGCGTGGTCGTACCAGCCGGCGGTGTTGAAGGCGGCGGTGGCGCTGGCGTGGTTGACCGAGGCGTCGCCGAACGAGCAGACCACTATCGCGTCCGGCGGCCAGGGGGCGTGCGTGGCGCCGGCGCCGCTGCCGAGCCGCACCCCGGCCCCGGTACGCCGTCCGGCGCTGTCGAGCCGGCGCAGCCGCTCCACGGCGAGCCCCATGCCCACGGCGCGGGGCAGGTGCGAGGCGATGGTGGAGGTGGTCGGCACGATGGCCAGGTCGGCGCGCCCGAACACCTTGTGCCGGCCACCGGCGATCGGTTCGAGGCTGGACGCGACCATCCCGCGCAGCACGTCCCGGGCCGCGTCGGCGTACGCCGTGAAGCCACCGGTGACCTCCTCGGACCCGGACGGCTCCGATTCGGACACCGCCGCGTCGGCGGAGGGCACCCGAGCGGAGGTCGGCTCGGTCTCGGTGGTCGGCCCGGTCTCGGTGGTCGACTCGGCTTCGGTGCTCGGCTCGGCGCTCGGCGCGGGATCGGCGGCGACCTGGGCGGCGCGCAGGCAGTAGAACGCGCCCGAGCGGTAGTGCAGCAACGCCGGATCGGTGGGACGCAGCGCGGCGGCCACGGCGGCGTTGCCCTCGTGACCGGCCGAGCCGATGGTGTAGAAGCCCTCCCCGAAGCTGCGCAACCAGCGGCCGGCCAGGTCGAGTTGCCGGCTGGTCACCTGCGCGTCGAACAGGTCCAGCAGCTGCGCGCCGGTCAGTGGGGCGTCGTCGGTGACCGGGTCGGCGGGGTCACGCCGCCGCTCGGCGGCGGGCAGCGCCGCCAGCGTCTCCCGGAACCGGTCGTCGAGATCTTGCGGGGTGGTCACGTCGGACAGCATTACCGACGGGAGCCCGGCTCGCCCAGTGGGACACGGCCGGCCGGGGTGCGCTCACTGTGACTCGCAGGCCTCCGGGCAGCCACCGTCGGACACCTTCCAGACCAGGTCACGAAGGGTGTTCAGCTCCTCGTCCGTCAGCCCGGACAGCAGTCGGGAGTCGGACATCACCTCGATCACCCGGGCCCGTACGACGCGCCCTTCCCCGGTCACCAGCAACGTCTTCTGCCGACGGTCGGTGGGATCGGTGCGGCGCTCGACCAGCCCGGCCTGCTCCAGCTTGTCGACCAGCACCGTCACGTTCGACCGGTCGCAACCCAGCTGACCGGCGAGGTCGCGGGCCGGCAGCGGGTGGTCCGGGTCCAACTCCTGCAACGCCCGGGCCGCCGCCGGGGTGAGGCCCAACTCGGCGAACGCGGAGCCCTGCCGGTGTCGCAGCGCGGCGGTGACGTGCGCCATCCGGCGCACCACGTCGAAGGCGAGACCGGCGCGATCCACCGGTGCGCCCGCCGCGGGACCCACCTCCTGCGTCACCGCCACATCGTACGGTGACGGGCGCCGTCGGGCCGGCCCGGCCGGGCGGAGCACCCGCCGGTCGGCGAGCAGCACGAATCGACTGTGGTCATCGGTGTTCGACTGCCGGCGACGAGCAGGGCCACTCGCTGTCACCTGTCGGCCACCGGGGCTCGCGAGGCTCCCGGAGTCACGAAGATCGGACTCTGGGGAGGATTCGTGTCACTGTCCCGACGTACCATCCTGCTGTCCGGCGCCGCGATCGGCGCCGCGGGCGCGGTCACCGGGCTGCCGACGGCGGCCGGCGCGGCGGCGGGCCGGCCGCTGGCCTACCCGTTCACCCTCGGGGTGGCCTCCGGCGACCCCGACCACGAGGGGTTCGTGTTGTGGACCCGCCTGGCCCCGCAGCCACTGGCCGAGGACGGCCTCGGCGGCATGCCGGACCGCGACGTGCCGGTGCACTGGGAGTTGGCCGCCGACGAGCGGTTCCGGCACGTGGTGCGCCGCGGGGTCGCTGTCGCCCGCGCCCGCTCGGCGCACAGCGTGCACGTGGAGTTGGCCGGCCTGCTGGCCGGGCGCGAGTACTTCTACCGGTTCCGGGCCGAGCGGCACATCTCGCCGACCGGACGCACCCGCACCGCCCCGGCACCGTGGACCATGCCCGCCGCCCTCGCGATGGGCTTCGCCTCCTGCTCCCAGTACGAGCACGGCTACTTCACCGCCTACCGGCGGCTGGCCGAGACCGAGCCGGAGCTGATCCTGCACCTGGGCGACTACCAGTACGAGTACGCCCCGGACACGTACAACGTGCCCGGTGGCAACCCCCGTGACCACGAGGGACCGGAGACCCGGACGCTGGCCAACTACCGGCAGCGGCACGCCCAGTACAAGACCGACCCCGACCTGCAGGCCGCGCACGCGGTGGCGCCGTGGGCGGTGGTCTTCGACGACCACGAGGTGGAGAACAACTGGGCCGACGAGGTGCCCGAGGCGCCGGACCCGGAGTTCCCCGCGCGGCGGGCGGCGGCGTTCCAGGCGTACTACGAGAACATGCCGCTGCGGCGCACCTCGATCCCGCGCGGCATCGACATGCAGCTCTACCGGCGGGTGCGTTGGGGGCGGCTGGCCACGTTCCACATGCTCGACACCCGGCAGTACCGCGACGACCAGGCCTGCGGCGACGGCTACCGGGACTGCGCGGCGGCAAGCGACCCGGCCCGGTCGATCACCGGGGCCGAGCAGGAGGCGTGGCTGCTGGACGGGTTCCGCCGCTCGGACGCCCAGTGGGACATCCTGGGCCAGCAGGTCTTCTTCGCGCAGCGGGACAACAACTCCGGCCCGCTCACCGTCACCAGCATGGACGCCTGGGACGGCTACGTGGCCTCCCGGGACCGCATCACCCGGGGTTGGTTGGCCGCCGGGGTACGCAACCCGGTGGTGCTGACCGGCGACGTGCACGCCCACTGGGCCAGCGATCTCAAGCTGGACTACGCCGACCCGACCTCGCGCACCGTCGGCACCGAGTTGGTCTGCTCCTCGATCACCTCGACCGGTGACGGCGCGGACTCGGCGTCCGGCTCGCACCCGTGGTTCGCGTTCAACCCGCACCTGCGCTTCCAGAACAACCTGCGCGGGTACGTGCGCACCACGATCACCCCGGGGCAGCTCACCGCCGACTTCGACGTGTTGCCGTACGTCAGCCGGCCGGACGCGCCCGCGTACACCCGGGCGTCGTTCGTGATCGAGGACCGCGTGCCCGGCCTGCACCAGACGGCGGACAACCCGCTGCCGTCGGCGCTGCGGGGCGGCGCGCCGTCCGTCGACCCCGGCCAACAAACCGTCGACCAGGAGACCGTCCGCCCGTAACCGCCCCGACGCCTCAAGATCCGCGCAACATCAGGGAACCTGCTGCCTCGCCAGGCGCTGAGGCAGCAGTTTCGGGGAAGTTGTGCGGATCTTGAGGGGGGCGTGCGGGGCGGGGTCGGGACGGAGCGGCGGGGCGGGGCGGGGCGGGGCGGGGCGGCGGGTCAGCCTGGGAGGAAGGAGAAGCGGACCTGGCGGGTCGGGTTGTCGCCGTTGGTGTCGACCAGGCAGATCGACTGCCAGGTGCCGAGCGCCAGTCGGCCGCCGAGCACCGGCACCGTGGCGTACGGCGGGATGAACGCCGGCAGCACGTGGTCACGGCCGTGGCCGGGCGAGCCGTGCCGGTGCCGCCAGCGGTTGTCGGTGGGCAGCAGCGCGTCGATCGCGGTGAGCAGGTCGTCGTCGGAGCCCGACCCGGTCTCGATGATCGCCAGGCCGGCGGTGGCGTGCGGCACGAAGACGTGCAGCAGGCCGTCGCCCGCACCGGAGACGAACTGCTGGGCCTCCGCGGTGATGTCCCGGACGGCCGGCCGGGACCCGGTCTGGACGGTGATCACGTCGCTGCGCATACACCGCATTCTGCCGCAGCGCGGGCTCAGGAACCGCCGCCACCGCCGCCGGAGTCCCCACCACCGCCACCGCCGCCGGAATCGCCACCGCCGCCGCCCCAGTCCCAGCCGCCGGAGTCGCTTCCGTAGTAGCTCACCGGCGTGCTGGTGTCCGCGTGCCGGGCGCGCTGGCCGGGCACGGGCCACACCCTCCGGGCCGCCGGTTCCCGCAGGCCGGCACGCACGTGGATCGCGCCGAAGATCGCTGCGGCCAGACCGAAGATGACGATCGGGAGCGCGGCGGGCTCACCCGACACCAGCACCCAGGTCGCCGGAACCGCCGGGAGCACCCCGACCGCCAGAAGCACACCGCCGACAATCACGCGCCGTCCGTTCATCCCACCACGGTAGGAAGCCAGAACAAGTGTCGAAAGCGGGTCGTAGCGCTAAGTTACCGACGAGTACCTGTGTTGAGCGTCGCGTCCGGGGCACCTAGACGTGACGAGGGGTGCCACCAGGGGGCAGGATGGCGCTAGAGACCTATCCCACACACAACCGAGGGAACGCCTGTGGCTACGGAACGCAAGCGCCCGGTGATCAGCGACGGCCTGCCGAGCCAGCTTCCGGACATCGACCCTGAAGAGACCAGCGAATGGGTCGAGTCGCTTGACGGTGTCATCGACGAACGCGGTGCCAAGCGCGCCCGCTACGTCATGCTGCGCCTGCTGGAGCGGGCCCGTGAGCGCCAGGTCGGGGTTCCGCCCCTGACCACCACCGACTACATCAACACCATCACACCGGAGCGCGAACCCTGGTTCCCGGGTGACGAGCACGTCGAGCGGCGGATCCGGGCGTACGTCCGGTGGAACGCCGCCATGCTGGTGCACCGGGCGCAGCGCCCGGAGATCGGCGTCGGCGGGCACATCTCCACCTTCGCCAGCTCGGCGTCGCTCTACGAGGTGGGCTTCAACCACTTCTTCCGGGGCAAGAACCACCCGGGCGGTGGCGACCAGATCTTCTACCAGGGCCACGCCTCCCCCGGCATGTACGCGCGGGCGTTCCTGGAGGGGCGGCTCAGCGAGCACCAGCTCGACGGGTTCCGCCAGGAGCTGTCGCACCCCGGCGGTGGGCTGCCCTCGTACCCGCACCCTCGGCTGATGCCGGACTTCTGGGAGTTCCCCACCGTCTCGATGGGTCTCGGCGGTCTGAACGCGATCTACCAGGCCCGGTTCAACCGGTACCTGCAGCACCGCGGCATCAAGGACACCTCCCAGCAGCACGTCTGGGCGTTCCTCGGCGACGGCGAGATGGACGAGCCGGAGACGCTCGGCGCCATCGGCGTGGCCGCCCGCGAGGAGCTGGACAACCTCACCTTCGTGATCAACTGCAACCTGCAGCGGCTGGACGGCCCGGTCCGGGGCAACGGCAAGGTCATGCAGGAGCTGGAGGCGTTCTTCCGGGGTGCCGGCTGGAACGTGATCAAGGTCGTCTGGGGCCGCGAGTGGGACCCGCTGCTCGCCGCGGACACCGACGGCGCGCTGGTCAACCTCATGAACACCACGACCGACGGCGACTACCAGACCTACAAGGCGGAGTCGGGCGCGTACGTGCGGGAGCACTTCTTCGGCCGGGACGCCCGGACCCGCAAGATGGTCGAGCCGCTCAGCGACGACGAGATCTGGAACCTCAAGCGGGGTGGGCACGACTACCGCAAGCTCTACGCGGCCTACAAGGCGGCCACCGAGCACACCGGTCAGCCCACCGTCATCCTGGCGAAGACGATCAAGGGCTGGACGCTCGGCTCGCACTTCGAGGGCCGCAACGCGACCCACCAGATGAAGAAGCTGACGCTGGAGGACCTGAAGACCTTCCGCGACCGGCTCTACCTCGACATCCCGGACTCGGCGCTGGAGGACAACCCCTACCTGCCGCCGTACTTCCACCCGGGCGAGAAGTCCGAGGAGATGGCATACCTCAAGGAGCGGCGCGAGCAGCTCGGCGGGTTCCTGCCGTCCCGACGGACCAGCACCAAGCGGCTGGCCATCCCCGGCCCGGAGCGGTTCGCCGACGTCAAGCGCGGCTCGGGCAAGCAGAAGGTGGCCACCACGCAGGCCTTCGTCCGCCTGCTCAAGGACGTGATGAAGGACAAGGAGTTCGGCAAGCGCTGGGTGCCGATCATCCCGGACGAGGCCCGCACCTTCGGTCTCGACTCGATCTTCCCGACCGCGAAGATCTACTCGCCGCACGGCCAGCGCTACACCTCGGTCGACCGCGAGCTGTTCCTGTCGTACAAGGAGTCGACCTCCGGGCAGATCCTGCACGAGGGGATCAACGAGGCCGGTTCGGTGGCCTCGTTCACCGCTGCCGGCTCGTCGTACGCCACGCACGACGAGCCGATGATCCCGATGTACATCTTCTACTCGATGTTCGGGTTCCAGCGCACCGCCGACGGGCTGTGGGCGGCGGCCGACCAGATGGCCCGGGGCTTCCTGCTCGGCGCCACCGCCGGTCGGACCACGCTCAACGGTGAGGGCCTTCAGCACGAGGACGGGCACTCGCTGCTGATCGCCGCCACCAACCCGGCCGTCGTCGCGTACGACCCGGCGTTCGCGTACGAGATCGCGCACATCATGGAGCAGGGTCTGCACCGGATGTACGGGGACGCGCAGGAGAACGTCTTCTACTACCTGACGGTCTACAACGAGCCGACGGTGCAGCCGGCCGAGCCGGCCGACGTGGACGTGGAGGGCCTGCTCAAGGGCATCTACCGCTACTCGCCGGCCCCGCAGGTCGACGGCCCGAAGGCCAACCTGCTCGCCTCGGGCACGGGGATGCAGTGGGCGCTCAAGGCCCAGCAGCTGCTCGCCCAGGACTGGGGGGTGGGTGCCAGCGTCTGGTCGGTGACCTCCTGGACCGAGCTGCGCCGCGACGCGGTGGAGACCGAGGAGTACAACCTGCTCAACCCGGGCGCCGAGGCGAAGGTTCCGTACATCCAGCAGAAGCTGGCCGACGCGGACGGGCCGAAGGTCGCGGTCAGCGACTTCATGCGCGCGGTACCGGACCTGATCGCCCGCTGGGTACCCGGCGACTACACGTCGCTCGGCACCGACGGTTTCGGCATGTCGGACACCCGGCACGCGCTGCGCCGGCACTTCCACGTCGACGCGGAGTCGATCGTGGTGGCCACGCTGCGGCAGCTCGCCCGCAGCGGCGCGGTGCCGGCCACGGTGCCGGCCGAGGCCGCCAAGAAGTACGCGATCGACGACGTCAACGCCGCCCCGGTCGGCGAGACCGGCGGCGACAGCTGACTCCGCACCACTGAGGAGGGCCCGGCGCACCCGCGCCGGGCCCTTTTCCGTTCAGGGAGCGGCGGTGGTCCGGGAGCCCTGGCGGGGATCCGGACCACCGCCGTCGCGGGTGACGCCGGGAGGATGGGCGCTCGTCAGCCGACGGCGGCCAGGTCGGTGAGCCGGGCCAGCGAGTCCTCCAGGTCGGCGCCGACCCGACGCAGTCCGAGGCGCAGCAGAGCCGCCTTGACCGGGCCGGCCGGCCAGCGGACCACGATGAGGCGCACGATGGTGCCGCCCTCCTCCTCGTCGGCGGTGAGCTGGACGTAGATTTCGGTGCGCGCCTCCGCACGAGCACCGGCACCCTTGGCCCGCTCCCGCCAGCCGATCAGCGTCGGCTCCTGGTAGGCGATCACCTCGGCCTCATGCGCCGAGCCGCGCCCCGCCTGGACCAGTTGTCGTCGTCCGAAGCCCTCACCCGAGAGCACTTCGGCCGCGCGGACCCCGGCCAGCCAGGCCGGCAACTGCTCGGCCCGCTGCACGACATCCCAGACCACTTCAATTGGCGCCGCCACGTGCGCACTGCGTTCCACGAGGATCATTTCCGTCTTTCCTCCGGTGAGGACATCCCACGATATCGGCACTCTATGCGTTAAATCGGACTTACCAGGACGGGTTCGGAAAAAGACACGCCGATCAACCATTGCGGAATGCGCCAGGCCGGCCTATGGCGCATTCATCGACAGCGCCCTAAAGTCCCGAGCACGTTTCACGTTGACCGGGAGGGCGTATGTCGACAGCACCGATGCCCCAGTTCCCCACCGGCTTCCGCTGGGGCGTCTCCACATCGGCCCACCAGATCGAGGGCGCCACCACTGCCGACGGCCGAGGTCCGTCCATCTGGGACACCTTCGCGCAGGAACCGGGGCGGATCAGCGACGGCAGCAGCGGCGCGGTGACCTGCGACCACTACCACCGGCACACCGAGGACGTGGCGCTGCTGGCCGGCCTGGGCGTCGGCGCGTACCGGTTCTCCATCGCCTGGCCCCGGATCCAACCCACCGGCGCCGGCCCGGCCAACCCGGCCGGCCTGGACTTCTACGACCGCCTGGTGGACGAGTTGCTGGCCGCCGACGTCGACCCGGTGGCCACCCTCTACCACTGGGACCTGCCGCAACCCCTCGAAGACACCGGCGGGTGGCTGCACCGCGACACCGCCGCCCGGTTCGCCGAGTACGCCGACAAGACCGCCGCCCGGCTCGGCGACCGCGTCCGGCTGTGGATCACCCTGAACGAACCGTTCATCCACATGAGCCTCGGCTACGGAATGGGCCAGCACGCCCCCGGCCGGATGCTGCTCTTCGACGCCTTCCCGGCCGCCCACCACCAACTGCTCGGGCACGGGCTCGCCGTCGCCGCGCTACGGGCCCACACGACCAGCCCGGTGGCGATCGCCAACAACTACTCGCCGGTGCGGGTGCTCGGCGACAGTGACGCCGACCGGGCCGCCGGGGCCGCATACGAGGCGCTGCACAACCGGCTCTTCACCGACCCGCTGCTCGGCCGCGGCTACCCCGAACTACCGGGCCTCGACCCGGGCATCGTCCACCCCGGCGACCTCGACACCATCGCCGCGCCGATCGACGTGCTCGGGGTCAACTACTACAACCCCACCGGGGTACGGGCCGCCGAGGAGGGCTCACCCCTGCCGTTCGACCTGGTTGCGCTGGACGGCTATCCGCGTACCGCCTTCGACTGGCCGGTGGCCCCCGACGGGCTGCGCGAGCTGCTCGGCTGGCTGCACGACACGTACGGCGACGCGCTGCCACCCATCGAGATCACCGAGAGCGGCTGCGCGTACGACGACGCACCCGACGCCGACGGGCAGGTGGCGGACCCGGAGCGGATCGCGTACCTCGACGGGCACCTGCGCGCGGTCCGGGCCGCCCTCGACGACGGGGTGGACGTCCGTGGGTACTTCGTCTGGTCGCTGCTGGACAACTGGGAGTGGGCCGAGGGGTTCACCAAGCGCTTCGGTCTGGTGCACGTCGACTACGCCACCCAGACGCGTACGCCGAAGTCGTCGTACACCTGGTTGCGGGACGTGATCGCGGCCAGCCGGCCGGGGTCGGCGCGGTGACCACCCTCGACCCGACGCCGGCATCGCTGCCGGCGGCGCTCGCCGAGCCGACGGTGCCGGTCCGGCGCGGCTGGATCGGCCTGATCTTCGCGGCCAACCTCGGCGTGTGGATGGCGTTCTTCACGCCGATCCAGGTGCTGCTGCCGCAGCAGATCGAGCAGATCGCGCCCGGCGACAAGGAGAACATGCTGGCCGTGGTCACCGGCCTCGGCGCGCTGGCCGCGGTGCTGGCCAACCCCCTCGCGGGCGCGCTCTCCGACCGGACCTGCCTGCGGATCGCCGGCCGCGAGTTCGGTCGACGGCACGTCTGGACGGTGGGCGGGGCGGTGCTCGGCGCGGCGGCCCTGGTGCTGCTGGCCCAGCAGCGGACCATCCTCGGGGTCGCCC
Source organism: Micromonospora sp. DH14 (assembly GCF_029809455.1). Lineage (NCBI taxonomy): Bacteria > Bacillati > Actinomycetota > Actinomycetes > Micromonosporales > Micromonosporaceae > Micromonospora > Micromonospora sp. DH14. Next base: position 62,451 of record NZ_JARVKT010000025.1, read on the forward strand.
TCGGTTGGGTGGCCGCGCAGGTCTGCTTCAACGCGATGCTGGCCAGCCTCACCGCCGCCATCCCGGACCGGGTGCCGGTGCGCCAGCGCGGTGGCGTCTCGGGCTGGGTGGGCATCCCGCAGGCGCTCGGGCTGGTGCTCGGCGCGGTGCTCGTCACCGCCGTGGTCACCGGCAACGCCGCCGGCTACCTGGCCATCGCCGTGGCCATCCTGCTGTTGTCGCTGCCGTTCGCGCTGCTCACCCCCGACGAGCCACTGCCGCGTACGCATCGACCGGCGCTCCGGACGCGGGCGCTGCTGGCCTCGATGTGGATCAGCCCGCGCCGACACCCGGACTTCGCCTGGGCCTGGATCACCCGGTTCCTGGTCCAGCTCGGCAACGCGCTGGGCACCCTCTACCTGCTGTACTTCCTCAGCGACGGGGTGCGTCACCCCGACCCCGAGGGCGGCCTGCTGGTGCTGATCCTGCTCTACACGCTCGGCATGATGCTGACCGCGGTGGTCGCCGGCCGGCTCTCCGACCGGTCCGGCCGCCGCAAGGTCTACGTGATCGTCTCCGGGCTGATCATGGCGGTGGCGGCGCTGCTGCTCGCGGTCGCCCCGCTCTGGCCGGTCGCCATCGTCGCGGCGCTGCTGCTCGGCGCCGGCTACGGCGTCTACCTCTCGGTGGACGCCGCGTTGATCACCCAGGTGCTGCCCCGGGCCACCGACCGGGCCAAGGACCTGGGCGTGATCAACATCGCCAACTCGGCGCCGCAGGTGCTCGGCCCGGCGCTCTCCGCCCCGCTCGTGGTGTATCTGGGCGGCTATCCCACCCTCTACGCGGTCACCGCCGTGGTCACCCTCCTCGGCAGCGCCCTGGTCGTCAAGATCCGTTCGGTGCCCTGAGTCAGGGGGCCGTGCCCAAAAGCGCTCGCCGCCCGCCGTAGGCTGGGGGACGTGACAGTACGTGTGCGCTTCGCCCCCTCCCCGACCGGTATGTTCCACGTCGGCGGCGCCCGCTCGGCGCTGCAGAACTGGATCTACGCCAAGCAGCAGGGCGGCGTGTTCGTGCTGCGGATCGAGGACACCGACGCGGCGCGCAACAAGCCCGAGTGGACCGAGGGCATCCTCTCCGCGCTGGACTGGATCGGCATCACCCGGGGCAGCTACGAGGGCCCCTACTTCCAGTCGGCGAACGCCGGTGAGCACCGGGCCGCCGCCGCGCGCCTGTACGAGTCGGGCCGCGCCTACTACTGCGACTGCACCCGTGAGGACGTGCAGGCCCGCACCGGCTCGCAGTACCAGGGCTACGACGGCTACCACCGCGACCTCGGCCTCGGCCCCGGTGAGGGTCGCGCGCTGCGCTTCCGTACGCCGGACGAGGGCACGACCGTGGTGGTCGACCTGATCCGCGGCGAGCCCACCTTCGAGAACAAGCTCATCGAGGACTTCGTCATCGCCCGGGGCGACGGCTCGCCGGTCTTCCTGCTGGCCAACGTCGTCGACGACATGACCATGGGGATCACCCACGTGATCCGGGCCGAAGAGCACCTGCCCAACACCCCCAAGCAGCAGCTGCTCTGGGAGGCCCTCGGGGTCAAGCCGCCGGTCTGGGCGCACGTGCCGGTGGTGGTCAACGAGAAGCGGCAGAAGCTCTCCAAGCGCCGGGACAAGGTCGCCCTGGAGGCGTACCGCGACGAGGGTTACCTCGCCGGCGCGATGCGCAACTACCTCATGCTGCTCGGCTGGGCACCCTCCGGCGACCGGGAGATCGTGCCCTGGTCGGTCATCGAGGACGAGTTCCGGCTGGACGAGGTCAACCTCTCCTCGGCGTTCTTCGACGAGAAGAAGCTGCGCGCGTTCAACGGCGAATACATCCGCGCCCTGCCGGTGGCCGAGTTCATCGACGCCTGCCAGCCGTGGCTGACCGGCACCGACACCATCGCGCCGCCACCCTGGCAGCCCGAGGAGTTCGACGCCGACGCGTTCGCCGCCGTGGCGCCGCTGGCCCAGACCCGGATCGCGGTGCTCAGCGAGATCGTGCCGAACGTCGACTTCCTCTTCCTGGCCACGCCGCTGATCGACGAGGCGGCCTGGACCAAGACGATGAAGGACGGCTCCGCCGAACTGCTGGACGACGCCGTCGCGGCGTTCGAGGCGCTGGAGTCCTGGGATGCCGAGTCGTTGAAGTCGACGCTGGAGGCGGTCGGCGCCGAGCGGGGCCTCAAGCTCGGCAAGACGCAGGCACCCGTACGGGTCGCGGTCACCGGCCGCACCGTGGGTCTGCCGCTGTTCGAGTCGCTGGAGGTGCTCGGTCGCGAGCGCACCCTGACCCGAATCCGCGCCGCCCGCCTCCGCCTGGTCTGACTGTTGCGCGGCGACGCGTCACGGGCGCGTCGCCGACCCAACTCCGCATCGCCCCGCCTTTGCTCTGCACCCCAATAGGCACCGGTCGCAGACCGTAACCGTCGCTTCCGCGGGTGCAGAGCAAAGGATGGCGCGCACACCTGACCCACCCGAAGCGGTGAGTGTCAGAGGGTCACCGAACCCCTCGCTGGCGGCGGAACACGAGGCCGGCTCCGAGCGCGGCGAGCAGTAGCACGCCGCCGAGCCCCCAGAGCCACCAACGACCGCCGGAGTCGGACTGCTCCGACGCGGCCGGCACCGTGGACGCCGTCGAGCTGGCGGGGGTGGTTGACGCCGGCGCGGTGGAGGGCGACGCGCCGGCCGAGGGCGACCCGGCCGCTGTGGTCCCGGCTGCGGTCGACGGCGAGGCGGACGGGTCGGCGGCCGTACCGGTCGTGAGGGTGAACCGCACTTCGCCCTTCACCGGGTGCCCGTCGGCGGACGCGAGCTGGTAGCCCACGATGTAGAGACCCGCCGCCGCGGGCTTGAACGGCACCCGCACCCGGCTGCCGGCGAAGACCGGTGGGCCGCCAGCGACCACATTGTCCGGTCCGGTTATGGTGATCTTCGTCGTTGTCGGTGACGGCGTGGCGAGGAACCGCAGCTCGACCCGGGCGGGTGCCGTCGCCACGCGGGCACCATCGCGCGGGTTGCTGCCGGTCAGCTCGTTGTGGGCGGCGGCCGGTGTGGGCGGCACCAGAAACGACACACCGAACGCCACGCCGAGGACCACTGGCATGACCCGCACCGTACGTGTAACCCTGCCCCCCATGAACCCCTCCGTAAGGGTACGATCCGCCCGCTGATCAAACGGCTCCTCATTAGTCGAGCAGAGATCGCAGATAGTTCCAATTACTGTTCCGAAAGCTGCAACTCATCGACGTTCTGCGGAGTCTGTAGGAGTGGACGCGGCCATCTGGTCGATGCCCGCACCGGCAGGTCGGTCCGGACGTCACGACGAAGCCATCCATCGAGCGGGGCGAGGAGGCGGGATGGTCCGACACATGAGGCGGTTGGCCGCCGTGTTGGCGGGCACGCTGGCGGCGGCACTGCTGTCGCTGGGCACCGCCGGCTCGGCCTCGGCCGCGCCGAAACCGGCACCCGCCGGAGTGGACATCACCGGCACGGGGCTGTCCGAGCCGCTGCGAATGCACGCGGACACCGAGCCCGCTCTCGTGGGCGCGATCATCGACCAGGTCAACTTCCTCGCTCGCACCGGCATGCCGACCGGTCCGAAGGCGGCCAACCTCGGTCCGAAATATACGGTCGTGGTGCTCGCCGGCGATACACCGAAGCAGACCTACGACCTCTATCCCAAGGCGGTCGGTGGCCCCCGCGTCTACCGGCCGGCCAAGCAGCCGGACGGCCGCAAGACCAGCGCCGGCTGGTTCCTGGGTCGGCTCAGCATGTCCGAGACCCTGCGCACCGCCGGTGTGCCGCTGGAGCGGCAGTTCGACACGGTCAGCGGCGGCGCGGGCGGCGGCGAACGGGTGCTCCCGGAAGACACGCTCGACCCGGCGAAGGATCTCGACGAGGCGCTCGGCGACCTGCAACGCCTGCTGCTGCTCAACGTCGGCGTGATGTTGACCATCACGGTCGGCCTCGCCGGGATCGCCCTGCTGATCCGCCGCCGCACACGCTAAACCGGCGCCAGCGCTGACCACCGGCGCACCTGCTGGCCAGCGCCTCAGTTGGCGCTGGTCAGCACCAGCGGCGCGGTGGGCGTTCCCGGCGGGTGGCCCGTGGACGCGGTCGAACCGGGCCGTGCCGGTGCGCCCCGGCCCAGCCGGGAAGTTCACTCAGGCAACCAGCGGGGACGTCGTAGTCGGGCTCGCCGAGGGTGTTGGGCTCTGCGGAGCGCTGGCGCGGCAGCACGGGCTCGTCGTCAGCCCGCCCGGTGAGCGGCTCCGCCGGGTGCGATGGTGCGCCGCCGACCGCTCGGCGGTGCTTACCCGCCGCCTGCGGGTCGTGGTGCCCCGGCCGGCAGGGCTCGCCCTGGGCGCAGCCGTGCTCGGCCTCCCCGTGCGCCATCCCGGTCTCCTCACGCTCGCCCCACCCTCGGGTGCTCTCCCCCGAGGTGCCCTGTCACCGTACTGGCCGGGACCGACGGGCCGCGCGCAGCGTACCCGGCGTCCGGACGGGTTGGTCCCCGGCGACGCCGCCGAGCACGGAACCCGGTTACGCAGTTCACAGCATCTTTCCGCGCCGTTCACCGAAGGGCCCGCCGGAGGGCGGACCGGGCGGGGCGCTGTGCGCGTACCCCTTTCGGCGCATGGCGGTGCGGTCGAGGTCCTCCCCCGGTCGGAGTTCGACCGGCGACGGCTGTGGTGGGATCGGGTCATGCGTCCGCCACCGTGGCTCGACTCCGGCACCCTCGGCCGTGATCTCGTGCTGGCCGGCGCGTCGCTGGCCGGTGGTCTGGTGTTGCACGCCCTGGGTTGGCAACCGCAGGTCCGCCCGAACGCGGAGGTGCCCTCGGCGTTGTTCCTGCCGCCGCTGGTGGCGGTGTGCGTCGCCGTCGCTCTTCGGCGGATCGCACCGCGCGCCAGCCTGGCGCTGGGCACCGGCGCGCTGGTGGTCGACACGGCGCTGGGCAGTTCGCTGGGCACGGTTTTGGTCTACACGCAGGTGCTCTACGACGCCTGCGTGTACGGCCCGCCCCGGCTGTGGCGGTGGTTGCTGCGGATCACCGTGGCGCTGAGCCTGGTCGGGGCGGTCGTCGGGGTGCTCGGGTACGGCCACTGGCGTGGGGCGGCGCTCGGGGTGCTGGTGGTGCTCGTCGGGCTGTTGCCGGTGCTGACCGGCATCAGTGTGCGGCAGTACCGCGACCAGGCCGCCGCCGAGCGGGCGCGGGCCGAGCAGACCGCCCGGCTGGCGGAGTTGGACCGTCGGCAGGCGGTCAGCGCCGAGCGGGCCCGGATGGCCCGGGAGTTGCACGACGTGGTCGCCAACCACCTCAGCGCGGTGGCCATCCACGCCACCGCCGTGCTGTCGGTGCCCGGGTTGGATCGCGGGCAGGTGGAGTCGGCGTTGCGGGTCATCCGGGAGAGCAGCGTGCAGGGGCTGGCGGAGATGCGTCAGATGATCGAGGTGCTGCGCGAGCCCGGGAGCAGTGATGGCCAGGCCGCGCCGGAGGTGGTCACCGCGCGGCTGGCCGAGGCGGACGGGCTGGTCGAGCGGGCCCGGGCGGCCGGTCTCGCGGTGCGAGTCCGGACCGATGGCACGCCGGGCGCGCTGCCGGTGGGGGTGGACCTCGCCGCGTACCGGATCGTGCAGGAGTCGCTGACGAACGCGCTGAAGCACGGTACGGGTGAGGCGGAGCTGACGATCGCGTACCGCCCGGCCGAGGTGGTGCTGACGGTGGAGAACCCGGTCCGCCGGGGCGCGGCCGGGCTGCCGGGCGCCGGGGCCGGGCTGATCGGCATGCGGGAGCGGGCCACGCTGCTGGCCGGTCGGTTCACTGCCGGGCCGTGCGACGGTCGCTGGCAGGTGCGGGCGGCCCTGCCCACCGGGGAGGCCGGGTGACCGGGGCGGCGCGGCCCGCGGACGACGCGGGCGCGGCGACGGTACGGGTGGTGCTCGCCGACGACCAGCCGGCGGTACGCGCGGGACTGGCCCTGATCTTGAACGGCTCACCGGGTGTCCGGGTGGTCGGCGAGGCTGCCGACGGTGACGCCGCGGTGCGCCTGTGCCGGGAGCTGCGCCCCGATGTGGCGGTGCTCGATGTGCGGATGCCCCACTCCGACGGGATCTCCGCGACCCGGGCGATCGTCGCCGACGGGCTCGCCGACGTGCTGGTGCTCACCACCTTCGACCTCGACGAGTACGTCTTCGGGGCGTTGCGGGCCGGCGCGGCCGGGTTCCTGCTCAAGGACACCGACGCCGACGGTCTGGTCAGCGCGGTGCGCACGGTGGCCCGGGGCGACGGGTTCATCGCGCCCACTGTGACCCGCCGGCTGATCACCGCGTTCGCGGCCACCACGCCGGGCGCGTCGGCGGACACCCGGGCCGCGCTGGCCACCCTCACCCCGCGCGAGCGTGACGTGCTGGCCTGCCTCGGGTTGGGCCTGTCCAACCAGCAGATCGCCGACCGGCTGGTGCTGGCGGAGAGCACCACCAAGACCCATGTGAGCCGGATCCTGGCGAAGCTGGACCTGCGCAGCCGGGTGCAGGCCGCCATCCTGGCCCAGGAGTTGGGCCTGCCCGCTCCCCCGCCGCCGTGAGCCGTGCCGACCGGTGCCGACGTGGTTGGCCTGCTCACGACGTGTCAGGCTAGGGCGGTGAGCACGCCGGGCGGTGGGGAGCTGTCGGCCACGCTGCGCCGTATCGAACGATCGGCGGGGGCGTTGGCCACCTCCAGCGTGGCCCGGATGGACGAGACGCTGCCCTGGTTCCGGTCGCTGCCGGCCGACCAGCGCTCCTGGGTGATGTTGGTCGCCCAGGCGGGCGCGAGGTCGCTGGTGCAGTGGCTGCGCGAGGGCGGCGGCACGGCGGACAGCACCCAGGAGGTCTCGGACGAGGTCTTCGCCGCCGCCCCGCAGGCGCTGGCCCGGTCGATCACCCTCCAGCAGACCGTGGCGTTGATCAAGGTGACGATCGACGTGGTCGAGGAGCAGGTGTCGCACCTGGCCGCCGAGGGCGAGGAGCAGCAGTTGCGCGAGGCGGTGCTGCGCTTCTCCCGGGAGATCGCGTTCTCCGCCGCTCGGGTGTACGCGCGGGCCGCCGAGTCGCGCGGCGCGTGGGACGCCCGGCTGCAGGCGCTGCTTGTCGACGCCCTGTTGCGCGGCGACTCGCCGGACGTGCTGGCCAGTCGGGCCGCCGCGCTCGGCTGGACGGACGCGCCGCCGGTGGCGGTGGCGGTCGGCCGGTCCCCCGGTGGCGAGGTCTCCGCGGTGCTGCACGTGGTCTACCGCCAGGCCCGCCGGATCGGCGTGGAGGTGATCGGCGGTGTCCACGGCGACCGGCTGGTCATCGTGCTGGGCGGCGCACCGGATCCGCTGACCGCCACGGCGAAGCTGCTGAGCGCGTTCGGGGACGGCCCGGTGGTCGTCGGTCCCGCCGTACCGAGCCTGGACGAGGCGACCGAGTCGGCGCGGGCGGCGCTGTCCGGCTTCCGGGCAGCGCCGGCATGGCCCAGCGCGCCCCGCCCGGTGCCGGCGGCGGACCTGCTGCCGGAGCGGGCTCTCGCCGGTGACGCGGAGGCCCGTCGGCGGCTACGCCACGATGTGTACGCGACGCTGGTGCGTGCCGGCGGGGAACTGCTGGCGACCCTGGACGCGTTCCTGGCCGCCGGTGGCACGTTGGAGAGCGCGGCCCGGGCACTGTTCGTGCACCCGAACACGGTGCGTTACCGGTTGCGCCGGATCGCCGAGGTGACCGGGTTCTCGCCGTTGTCTCCGCGCGACGCGTTCGCCCTCCAGGTCGCGCTGACCGTGGGTCGGTTGGACCCGGTTGCCCCGCTCGCCTCTGCGGTCCCGACTCAGACAATGACCCCGGCCGCCCGGAAATCCCCTCAAAACGAGGATGATCCCCGCCGATCTTTGTAGGAAACCTCCAAAGGTCCTAGTACGGTTTGGTCGAAGGCGGCACAGCGTTACCCGCCTTTATCCGGGAGAGTCATAGGCGTGCTCGCTGTACTTAGTCCCGGCCAGGGTTCTCAGAAACCCGGCTTCCTGACCCCCTGGCTCGACCTGACCGGCACTGAGGCGCGACTGCGCGAGTGGTCGGCGTTGGCCGGGGTCGACCTGCTGCACCTGGGCACCGCCGCCGACGCCGACGAGATCAAGGACACCGCCCGCACCCAGCCGTTGCTGGTCGCCGCGGCGTTGCTCGCGGCCGAGCACCTGCCGTTGGACGGCGTCGCGCTCACCGCCGGCCACAGCGTCGGCGAGTTGGGTGCCGCCGCCCTGGCCGGAGTGCTCTCCGCCGACGCCGCGATCACCCTGGCCGGCGTACGCGGCCGGGAGATGGCCGCCGCCTGCGCGCTGGAGCCGACCGGGATGGCCGCCGTGCTCGGCGGCGACCCCGACGAGGTGATCGCCGCGATCGAGGCGAACGGGCTCTACCCGGCCAACCGCAACGGCGCCGGGCAGATCGTCGCCGCTGGCGCCCTGGACGGGCTCGACAAGCTCGCCGCCGCCCCGCCGGCCCGGACCCGGATCATCCGGCTCCAGGTGGCCGGCGCGTTCCACACCCCGTACATGGCTCCGGCCGAGACCGCGCTCGCCGCGGCGGCCGCCGGGATCGCCGCCGCCGACCCGGCCCGGACCCTGCTGTCGAACCTCGACGGCATCGCGGTCGACAACGGCGCGGCCATGGTGCAGCGCCTCGTCCGTCAGGTCACCGCGCCGGTGCGCTGGGACCTGTGCATGCGCACGCTGGCCGACCTCGGCGTCACCGGCGTGATCGAACTGCCCCCGGCCGGCACCCTCGCCGGCCTGGTCAAGCGGGAACTCAAGGGCGACGGCGCCCCGGAGATCGTCACCCTCAACACCCCGGACGACCTGCCGGCCGCACGGGACCTGATCGCCCGTATCGGAGGTCGTTCATGACTGGCAGTCGCATCGTCTCGATGGGGCACTACCAGCCGTCCCGGGTGGTGACCAACGACGACATCGCCCAGCTCGTCGACACCAACGACGAGTGGATCCGTGACCGGGTCGGCATCGTCAGCCGGCGGATCGCCGACAGCGAGACGGTCGCCGACATGGCCGCCGCAGCCGCCGGAAAGGCGCTCGCCAACTCGGGCCTGACCGCCGCCGACATCGACCTAGTGGTGGTCGCCACCTGCTCCTCCATCGACCGCAGCCCCAACGTGGCCTGCCGGGTCGCCGCCAAGCTGGGCATCAACGCGCCGGGCGCGTTCGACCTCAACACCGCCTGCTCGGGCTTCGCGTACGCGTTGGGCACCGTGGACCACGCCATCCGGGCCGGGGCGTCCCGCAACGCGCTCGTCATCGGCGCGGAGAAGCTCTCCGACTTCACCGACTGGACCGACCGCTCCACCTGCATCATCTTCGCGGACGGGGCTGGCGCCGCGGTGGTCTCCGCCACCGCCGACGACGAGCCGACCGGGATCGGCCCGGTCGTCTGGGGTTCGGTGCCGGACAAGAGCGACGCGGTCCGCATCGAGGGCTGGCGCCCGTACATCCAGCAGGAGGGGCAGGCGGTGTTCCGCTGGGCCACCACCGCGATCGCGCCGCTCGCGCTCCAGGCCTGCGAGCGGGCCGGGGTCGACCCGTCGGAGCTGGCCGCGTTCGTGCCGCACCAGGCCAACGCGCGGATCATCGACGGCATCGCCAAGCGGCTCAACATCCCCGACGCGATCATCGCGAAGGACATCGTCGAGTCCGGCAACACCTCCGCGGCGAGCGTTCCGCTGGCCCTGTCCAAGCTGGTCGAGCGCCGGGAGGTGCCCTCGGGCGCGCCGGTGCTGCTGTTCGGCTTCGGCGGCGGTCTGACCTACGCCGGTCAGGTCGTCCGCTGCCCCTGATGACCCCCTCGGGCGCGTACGCGTCGAGGAGTGGCGGTGGGCGACGCCGACCGCCGGATAATCCCGATGAAAGGAACCAACCGCAATGACCCGTGACGAGATCACCACCGGCCTCGCCGAGATCCTCGAAGAGGTTGCCGGGGTGAACCCGGACGACGTGGCCGAGGGGAAGTCCTTCACCGACGACCTCGATGTCGACTCGCTCTCCATGGTGGAGGTCGTGGTCGCGGCCGAGGAGAAGTTCGGCGTCAAGATCCCGGACAACGAGGTGCAGAACCTCAAGACCGTCGGTGACGCTGTCAGCTACATCGCGGCCCAGTCCTGATCATGAGTCGTTCCGACGTCGTCGTCACCGGGCTCGGCGCGACGACCCCGCTTGGCGGGGACGTCGCGTCGACCTGGGACGCCATGCTCGCCGGCCGCTCCGGGGTGAGTGCTCTCACCCAGGAGTGGGCCGAGCAACTGCCGGTCCGGATCGCCGCCCAGTTGGCCGTGGAGCCGTCCGAGGTGCTGGACCGGGTCCGCCTGCGCCGCCTGGACCGTTCCGAGGCGATCGCGATCATCGCGGCGCAGCAGGCCTGGGCGGACGCCGGCCTCGCCGGCTCCGACCTTGACGGGGAGCGGTTGGCCGTCAGCGTCGGCTCCGGCATCGGCGGTGCCACCACCCTGCTCGCCCAGGACGACATCCTGGAGGCCTCCGGGCCGCGGCGGGTCTCCCCGCACACCATCCCGATGCTGATGCCGAACGGTCCGGCTGCCTGGGTGGGCCTGGAGCTGGGCGCCAAGGCCGGCGTGCACTCGGTGGCCAGCGCCTGCGCCACCGGCGCCGAGGCGATCGCCCTGGGCCTGGACATCATCCGCTCCGGCCGGGCCGACGTGGTGGTGGCCGGCGGCACGGAGGCGGTCATCCACCCGCTGCCGATCGCCGGCTTCAGCTCGATGCGGGCCATGTCGACCCGCAACGACGACCCGGAGCGGGCCTCCCGCCCGTGGGACCGGGGCCGGGACGGCTTCGTCCTCGGTGAGGGCGCCGGCATCGTGGTGCTGGAGCGGGCCGAGCACGCCGCAGCCCGGGGTGCCCGGGTGTACGCGCGCCTCGCCGGTGCCGGCATCACCTCCGACGCGTACGACATCGTGCAGCCGCACGCCGAGGGCGAGGGCGCCATCCGGGCCATCGCCAAGGCGATCGCCGACGCGGACATCGCCAAGCGCGACATCGTGCACGTCAACGCGCACGCCACCTCGACCCCGGTCGGGGACATGCTGGAGATCGGCGGGCTGCACAAGGCGCTCGGCGACCACCCGGTGCTGTCCGCGACGAAGTCGATGACCGGTCACCTGCTCGGCGCGGCCGGCGCGCTGGAGTCGATCGCCACCATCCTGGCGATCCGCGACAGCATCGTGCCGCCGACGATCAACCTGGACGACCCGGAGCCCGGCCTCACCCTGGACGTCGCCGCGCACAAGGCCCGCCCCATGGAGATTCCGGCCGCGTTGAACAACGCGTTCGGCTTCGGCGGCCACAACGTGGCTCTCGTCTTCGCCCGACCCTGAGCTACTGCGTAAGGGCCTCTCCTCGTCGAGGAGGGGCCCTTACGTCGTTCAGCCCCGGTTGCGGGGATGCTGTTTCGCGGTGCGTTCGTTGCCGTGGCGGTAGTTGCCGGTCCAGCGGGCCATCACCAACTGCGGATCGTCGTCGACCTCGGCGAGGAACTCCGCGGCCCGCGCGCCGCGCAGCGTCCCGGCGACCCGTCCGTGGTGGGTGATCACCACTGTGCCGTCCGCCCGTTGTGTGTGCCGGAATCCCGCTGCCGCTCCCATGGGGGGAGGTTGTCAGACCGGCCGGGGGCGGGGCGACCCGATTTCGGTGGCGCGGAGCCGATGCCGATTGACGCCGGGACAGCGCCCGGCTTAGATGGGCCGACTGAAGATCGACTGACGGGGATCACCACCATGGACACTCGTACCCGCGTTGCCGTGTCGGCGCTGCTCACCCTCGGCCTGCTGGCCGGCTGCGGCGACGACGCCCCCACCGGTGCCACGGCCGGCGAGCCTGCGCCGCAGGCCACGGGTGAGCCCTGGTACGACGAGGTGGCCCCGGCGTCGCCCGGCGGCACGACCGGCGGCACGGGTTCGCCCTGCCCGGTCCCGGTGTCGTTTCCCCTGGCCGACGGGTGGACGGCAAAGGCCATCGAGCCGCCCAAGGGTGAGCTGGCCGAACTGGTCGGCGAGGCGCTCACGAAGCGCGGCGGCACCACGGTGCGCTGCGAGGTGGACGGCCGCTCGGCCGGTGGCGGATTCCTGCGGATCTGGGCTGCGGACTCGCCGACCGGCACGCCGCGCGCCGCGCTGGAGGGTTTCGCGGCCGGGGCCGGCGAGACGGTCACCGGGGCACAGTTCCGCGACCTGCGCGCTGGCGGCTTCGACGGCACCGAGATGACCTGGATCGCCACCAACCCGCTGGTCGAGGAGGAGTCGCGCAACTGGGCGCTGGCCGTCCAGTCGGCCGGGCAGACGCTTGTCTTCGCTGTCAACGAGGGGCTGATCACCGAGCGGACCGACGTGCTGCCGGCGTACCGGCTCGCGGTGCGCGGGCTCGCGCCGGGCGAGTGAGGTCGCCCGGCGCACGCGTCGACAGGTCAGGTGCGACAGGTGCTTGCGGGCAGTCCGGGGACGGCCACCGGGGACCGGCCGCCCGGCCGGGCCTTGCCGGCGAGCACGGCGGCCAGGGCGGTCATCGACGCCCGGCTGGAGGAGTACGTGGCCAGCAGCGTCGGTGACGTGGCGCCGGCCAGTACGTACGGGGTGTCCATGGCGACCGTGACGGCCGCGTCGGCGCGCAGATCCTCGGCGCCGTCGCCGTAGCCCACCAGGTGCACGACAGTGCCACCGCTGGGCTTGACCGACACCCCCGCGGCGGTCAGCGCGGCGGTGAGCGTGGCCCGGGTGCCGTCCCGACCGCCGGACGAGGTGACGGTGACCGGCCCGCGTACTCCCGCGCCGCAGGTGCCCCGCAGCACGGTGACGGCGGCGGCGGCCAGCGCGTCGGCCGCCGCCCGGTGCGCCGGGGTGTTGAGCGTGGACATCTGCGCCGCCGGCAGCTCCGCGAGCTGGAACTTCATGGTCAGCACCCGGGTGACCGCCTCGACCAGTCGGGTCCGGGGCAGTGATCCGCCGCGCAGCGCGGCGAGCAACCCGTCGTACGCCTGAGCGACGTTCGGGGTCATCAGGATGAGGTCGTTGCCGGCGTTGAGCGCCCGGACCGCTGCCTCGCCGGGAGCCCAGCGCTTGGCGGGCGGCATGTTCATCCCGTCGGTGATCACCACGCCCTTGAAGCCGAGTTGGCCGCGCAGCACGTCGGTGAGCAGCTTGTGCGAGAACGTCGCCGGGGTCCCCGGGTCGATCGCGCGCGCGTCCAGGTGACCGGACATCACCGCCATCGCGCCCGCGTCCATCCCGGCGGTGAACGGCGGCCACGCGCCGCTCTGCAACGCCGCGGCGGACTGGGTGAGCACCGGCAGGTCCTGGTGCGAGTCGTCGGCGCTGTGGCCGTGCCCGGGGAAGTGCTTCAGGGTGGCCGCGACCCCGCTCGCCTGGAGGCCCCGGACCGCGCCGCCCACCTGAGCGGCGGCCTGCTTCGGGTCGGCCCCGTAGGACCGGGAGCCGATCACGGTGCTGCGGGTGGCCAGCACGTCGGCCACCGGGGCGAAGTCGATGTTGATGCCCATCGCGGCCAGCTCGGTGCCGGCGGCCCGCCAGGCGGCCTCGGTGAGCTTCGGGTCACCGGCCGCGCCGGCCGCGAGGGCGCTGGGCAGCACGGTGACCCCGTCGGTCACGCGGGTGACGACGCCGTACTCCTGGTCGGTGCCGATCAGCAGCGGTGCGGGCCCGGTGGCGAGCCGACCGGCGGCGGCACGCAGCCCGGTGGTGAGCTCGTGCACCTGCTGGGGGTTGTCGACGTTGGTGGTTTCCTGGTTGCCCTTGGTGGGGTCGTCGGCGCTGAAGCCGACCAGGATCAGGCCACCCAGCCGGTACTTGGCGATCATGTCGGCGGGGGTGTCGACCCCGGCGAGGGCCTGGTTACCGGCCGCCGAGCCGGCGGAGACCTTCGTCGCCGAGTCGCCGTAGGCGTACGGCATCAGCACCTGGCCGACCAGGTCTTCGTCGGACAGCGTCGCCACCAGTGCGGCGGCCCGGCCGGCGGGATCGGCGGCCGGCGGCGCGGCCGGGGCGCTCGGACCACCGGACGGGGCGGTCGGGCTGGGCGTCGGGGCGGGACGGGGCGAGCCGCCCGAGCAGCCGGTGACGAGCAGGGCGGTCAGGGCGGCGACAGCGACAGGGGCGCGCCACGGGCGATTCGACACGCCACCTATCCCACCAGCTTCTCCCTTATCGGGGCAACTTGACCTTACCGCCCGTGCGTGCCGGGCGGACGGGCGTGCACGTCGCCGACTCGCGGACCGTCGGGTCAGCCCACCCGGGTGAGCAAGGTCACCGGGGCGCCGTCGCCGGCGTACCGGTAGGGCTCCAGGTCAGCGTCCCACGCCGTCCCGAGCGCCTTGTCGAGGGCGTGCGCCAGCGCCTCCGGGGCCCGCGAGGCCGCCATCAGCGTCCGAAGCCGGTCCTCGCCGAGTTGGATGTCGCCGGCCACGCCGACCGTCGCCCGGAAGAGGCCACGGGCCGGCACATACATGAAGCGCTCGCCATCGGCTCCGGGACTCGGTTCCTCGGTGACCTCGAAACGGATCATGGGCCACTGCCGTAGGGCAGCGGCCAGCTCGGCGCCCGTCCCCGGACGACCGGTCCACCCGCACTCGGCCCGGCGTGCGCCGGGGTCGACGGGCTGAGCCGTCCACTGCAGGTTGACCGGCGCGGCTAGGACGCGCGCGATCGCCCACTCGACGTGCGAGCACACGGCGAGCGGGGTCGAGTGGACGTATACGACGCCACGCGTTGGCACGGTGACCTCCCGGAGAGCGAGGTGCGTCTTCCCCTACGACCTCGTCCACCCAGGTGGCTGCTGCAACACATGATGACTTGTGTGACGCGTGGTGCGCCAGGGAATCGGAAAAATCGCCGGTCGGAATAGCCGGACGGGTGGTCGCCGTTGCCTCTCAGGACACCGCGACGACCAGCATGATGTCGTGGTCCTGTACAGTTCCACCGGCGGCTTATGCCGCGTTACACCTTCGCGGGTCGAGTTCACGTACGGCCCGCACACAGCCCCCGGACGTCCAGTCCTCCCGTACGTCTTGCAAGGAGTACCTCCGTGGCGAGCAACACCTCTAAGACCGCGCGCGCGTCCGTCCGGGCCGGCCAGGCTGGCCAGGGTGGCGCCCTCAGCGTGCTGGGCGAGTTCAAGTACCTCATCCCGCTCAACGGCGGCAAGCACGCCTACGTGCGGAACCTGACCAACGGCAAGACCGCGCACCTGCGCACGGACTCCGACGCGTTCGTCGAGGAGATCCGCGTGCTGGCCGCCGCCGGCCACGCCGCCAAGATCCGGGCGGAGATCAACAACCTGGCTGCCTCCCACCCGGGTGACGGCTGGGAGGCCACCGAGAAGCGCCTGGTCGCGGCCGGCGTCTTCGAGGGCTGAGCCCTCCCCCACCGCACCAACCGAAACCGCCCGCCGGGACAGTCCGGCGGGCGGTTTCGCGCGTCCGGGGTCGGGTCGGGCCAGCCCGCCGAGCAGGGGCGGGTCAGCCTGGATCGATCAGGGCGACCTCGCCGGTGGCCAGGTCGTAGAGGCCGCCGACCACTGCCACCCGGCCGGCGGCCACCGGCCCGGCCAGCAGGTCGTCCGCGCGCAGGATGCGCACCGTGCGCCGGACGTGCCGGCGGATCGCCAGCGGCTGCACCGCCGGGTCGTCGATCCCCACCTCGGTCACCGCCGGGGCGATCTCGTCCACCAGGTGCGCCAACGACCCCCCGGGACGCTGCCCGGCGCGCAGCGCCCGCACGGTGGCCTCCACCGCGCCGCACCGCTCGTGGCCGAGGACCATCACCAGCGGTACGCCGAGCTGGCCGACCACGTACTCGATCGAGCCGCAGACCGCGCGGTCGAGCACGTGCCCGCCGGTACGGATCACACAGATCGCGCCGAAGGTCTGGTCGAAGATCGCCTCCAGCGGCACCCGGGAGTCGATGCAACCCAGCACCACGGCGTACGGCTGCTGGTCGCCGGAGGCAGCGGCGGCGGCCGTGACGTCGTGACCGTGCACCGGCTGACCGCTGACGAACCGCCGGTTGCCGGCGAGCAGGTCGGCCAGCGCGGCGCGGGGCGTACCGCCGGCCTGCCGCCCCGGCCCCGACGCCGCGCCCATGGGCGCTCCCGACCACCCCATGCCGTTCAGCTTGGCCCGCCGCCGTCCGCCACGGGTGCGGTCGGGAATGTTCGCCACGGCGCGATTGGCGTGGTGTCATGGCGGGTAGCCGGTGTTACCGCCGGGTATCCCGGTGCTCGTGGTACTGGGCGGCCCTGGGGAGGTGGCGATGCCGGAGCGGTTCGAGGTCGCTCTGCCGGACGGCGTACGGCTCAACGTCGAGGCGACGGGTCCGACGGACGCCCAGGTCACCGCCATCCTGCTGCACGGCTGGACGCTGGACGGACGCGCCTGGCACCGGCAGGTCGACGCGCTCACCGCGACGCCGTTCGGGGACGCGGTGCGGGTGGTCGCCTACGACGCCCGAGGGCACGGCCGGTCCAGCTGCATGGCGTTGCCCACCGCCACCCTGGCCCAGTTGGGTGACGACCTGGCCGCGGTGATCGACGCCGTGGCGCCGACCGGCCCGGTGGTGCTGGTCGGGCACTCGATGGGCGGCATGACGATCATGGAGTACGCCCACCGCCACCCCGCGCACTTCGCCGCCCGCGCCGCCGGGCTGGTCTTCGTGTCGACCACCGCCGAGGGGCACACGCACACCGCCTACGGGCTCTCGCCCCGGATCGCCCGGTTGATCCGGCTGGCCGAGACGACCGGCGCCGGCGTACTGGCCCGGTGTGGTTCGTGGCGGGCGCCCCGGGCCCTGCTGAACGCGCTGCAACCGAGCATCCGGTGGATGCTCTTCGGCGACCGTTGCGAGCCGGCCGACATCCGCCTGGTGACGTCGGCGGTGGCCCGTGCCTCGCTGCGGTCGATCGGTGGGTTCCGCGCCTCCATCGGCGCCCAGCACCGACTGGACACCCTCGCCGCGCTGGCCCACCTGCCGGCCGCCGCCCTGGTCGGCGACCGGGACCGGCTGACCCCGCCGCCGTGCGCCGAGTCGATCGCGGCGGCCCTGCCCGCCACCGAACTGACCGTCTGCCCGGGTGCCGGGCACATGCTGATGATGGAACGCCCGGACGAGGTCAACGCCGCGCTCACCGGGGTGCTGCGGCGGGTGCTCGCCGAATCACCGCCGGCCCGCTGTGACGCGACCCTTTCGCAGACGGGTGCCTGAGCACGTTCGCGCACCTCGGGCGCGGCGGGTCGAGCCGGGGGCCGTACCCTTCTGCGGTTGGCCCGCGCGGTTCCCGCCGCCTGCCGGCGACCCTCGAAGGAGCGTGCGTTGACCGACCAGAACGGCCTTGAGCAGGAGATCGCCGTCGAGCAACGACACCTCGACCGGGTGTACGCCCGGCTGGCCGAGCTGCGGCAGTCGGCGGTCCGCGCCGAGCGCGACGGCTACCGGATGGCGCGGGTGGGCACGTTCGGCGCCCTCGTCGAGCGCGACGCGATGGTCTTCCACGCGGCGCAACGGCGGCACACCCTGGACGCCGAGCACGAGGGGCTGGTCTTCGGCCGGTTGGACCTGCGCGACCGTCAGGTGCTGCACGTCGGGCGACTCGGGATCCGCGACGAGGACGCCGTCACGCTTGTCGTCGACTGGCGCGCGCCGGCCGCCGCCGCCTTCTACCAGGCCACCCCGGCGCAGCCGTTGGACGTGGTGCGACGCCGCACGATCCAGTCCCGCGCCGAGCGGGTCACCCGGATCGAGGACGACCTGCTGGACCCGACCGCCGCCCCGGAGGGGATGACGGTGGTCGGTGACGGCGCGTTGCTGGCCACCCTGTCCAAGGCCACCGGTCGGGGCATGCGCGACATCGTGGCGACCATCCAGCGAGAGCAGGACGAGGCGATCCGCTCGCCCGGCTCCGGGGTGACGATCGTCGCGGGCGGCCCCGGCACCGGCAAGACCGCTGTCGCCCTGCACCGGGCCGCGTTCCTGCTGTACTCCGACCGCAGTCGCTACGCGGGCGGCGGCATCCTGGTGGTCGGCCCGTCGTCGGTCTTCGTCGAGTACATCGGCTCCGTGCTGCCGTCGCTCGGTGAGGACACCGCGACCCTGCACTCGCTGGGCACCCTCTTTCCGGGGATGACCGCCACCCGCACCGATCCGCCCGAGGTGGCGGCGGTGAAGGGATCGCTGCGGATGCGCCGGGTGCTGGAGCGCGCGGCCCGCGACGCGGTGCCGGGCGGCCCGGGTGAGTTGCGGCTGCTCTACCGCGGCACGCTGCTGCGGCTGGACCGGGCCACCCTGGACCGCATCCGGGACCGCGCGCTGCACCGCGGCGCGCGGCGCAACGAGGTGCGCCGGGCCGGTTTCGACGGGGTGTTCGCCGCGTTGTGGGCGCAGGCCCGTGAGCTGAGCAGCGGTCGGCTGCCGGAGCAGCCGGCCTTCGAGGCGGAGATCGCCGAGCGGCCGGAGTTCCGCGAGTTCCTCAAGGCGTGGTGGCCCCGGCTGCACCCCCGGCACGTGCTCGGCTGGCTGGCGCAGCCGGACCGGCTGCGCCGGTACGCCGGAGGAATCCTCTCCTCGGCGGAGATCCGGCTGCTCACCGCCGCGTACCGGAACCTGGACTCGGCCGGGCTGACCATCGCCGACGTGGCGTTGCTGGACGAGTTGGACGCGCTGCTCGGTAAGCCCGCGCAGCCGGCCAGGGCGCGACGCGATCCGTTCCAGCTCGCCGGTGGTGTCCGCGAGCTGAGCACCCTCGGCGAACGGCAGCGGGCCGCCCGCGCGGCCGCCCGGGAGCGGCCGGAGGACTACCGGGACTACGCGCACGTGGTGGTGGACGAGGCGCAGGATGTCTCGCCGATGCAGTGGCGGATGGTCGGTCGACGTGGCCGGTTGGCCTCCTGGACGGTGGTGGGCGACCCTGCGCAGACCGCGTGGACCGGTGACCCGGAGGAGCTGACCCGAGCCCGGGACCAGGCGCTGGGCCGGCGCAAGCGACACGAGTTCACGCTGACCACGAACTACCGCAACTCGTCGGAGATCTTCGCGGTGGCGGCGGCGGAGATCCGCCGGCTCTACCCCGACCTGCCGCTGCCGAGAGCGGTCCGCTCCACCGGGGTGGAACCGGTCGAGCTGGTGGTGCCGGCCGCCGGGTTGGAGACCGCGACGGTGGAGGCCGCCGCCGGCCTGCTGGCCGAGGTGGAGGGCACGGTCGGGGTGATCACGCCGGTCCCCCGCCGCGACGAGGTCGCCGGTTGGCTCGGCGCGCTCGGCGCGCCCAGGTTGCAGGTGGTGACCAGCCTGGAGGCCAAGGGCATGGAGTACGACGCGGTGGTGCTGGTCGCCCCGAGCGAAATCCGGGCGGATCCGGGTGCCGGGGTACGCACGCTGTACGTGGCGCTCTCCCGGGCCACCCAGCGGCTCACCACCATCGACCCGACCGCCTGACCTGCGCGGATCGCCGCCAGCGAAAGGCACCGCCCGTACACTTGCACACATAGCGATGTGAGCATACATTTGACCGGGTCCCGGCCGGCGGCGGAAGGTGAATCTCGTGGGCGCAGGTCATGACCACCACCATGGGTCCGTCGCCAATGCCGCACACCAGCACCGGGGTCGACTCTGGGCGGCGTTCGGGCTGCTCGCCACCCTGATGGTGGTCGAGGCGGTGACCGCCCTGCACACCGGCTCACTCGCCCTGCTCTCCGACGCCGGGCACATGTTCACCGACGTGCTCGGCATCGGGATGGCGCTCGCCGCGATCACGGCGACCCGGCGGGCCGCCAACGACCCACAGCGCACCTTCGGGCTCTACCGGCTCGAGGTGCTCGCCGCGCTGGCCAACGCCGTCCTGCTCTCCGGCGTGGCGATCTACGTGGTGATCGAGGCGATCCGTCGGTTCGGCGACCCGCACCAGGTCGTCGCCGGCCCGATGCTCGCGGTGGCCGTGCTCGGTCTGCTCGCGAACATCGCCGCCTTCGCCCTGCTGCGCGCCGGGGCCCGGGAGAGCATCAACCTCCAGGGCGCCTACCTGGAGGTGCTCGGTGACCTGCTCGGCTCGGTCGGCGTCATCGGGGCGGCGCTGCTCATCACCGTCACCGACTGGTGGTGGGCGGACCCCCTGGTCGCGGTCGCCATCGGCGTGTTCATCCTGCCGCGCACCTGGCGGCTGGCCCGCGCCGCCATCCGCATCCTGGTGCAGGCCGCCCCGGAGCACCTCCAGGTGACCGCCGTGCACGACCGGCTGGCCGCGGTGCCCGGCGTCGTCGAGGTGCACGACCTGCACGTCTGGACGCTCACCTCGGGCATGGAGGTGGCCTCCGCACACCTGACCATGGCACCCGGGGCGGAGGTCGGCGCGGTGCTCACCGCGGCGCGTACGGCCCTGCACGACGACTTCCGCATCGAACACGCGACGTTGCAGATCGAGCCGGGCGCCGCCTCCGGCGCGTGTGGCTCCATCGAGTGGTGACGACCTTTTCGGAGCATTGCTCACTTTTAGGGTAATTTTCCGTGATGACGCACGCACCGTCCGTCACATTGGCTGCAACGGCCCCACCGGCACCGGTAGGCTCGGTCCCGGCCTCCACCAGGCGGCGCCTCCCGGCGCCGGTGGCGGTCGCCGCCTAATCGCCCAACCGGGCGAACCGGGGAACCATGTTCCTGGGGTGCATCCGCGTCAGCGGTAGGGATCTTCCGTCCCGAACCCGTCAGCTAACCCGGTCGGCGGCTGACGGAAGGACATGCGCAGTGGCACCAGCACGACCACCCGCCGCCCGACTGGCGGCCCTGATCGTCGCGATGTTCGCCCTCGGCGTCGCGCTTCCGGCCGGCACCGCCTCGGCCGCTCCCCCGACCGGCCTGCGGGCCGCCGCACCCGACTCCGACGAGGAGGGCGGCACCCCGGCGTTGCGCGCCCAACTCGAGGCGGCCAGCAAGGGCTACCTGGACGCCAAGCGCGCCCTGGACACCTCGGTACAACGGCAGAAGCAGCTCACCACCCAGCTGAAGACCATCGAGGTCGAGATCGACCAGCGCAACGGCAAGGTCGGCGAGATCGCCGAGGTGGCGTACCGGACCGGACGACTCGGCGCGATGTCGGCGCTGCTCAACAGCAGCACCCCGGAAGGCTTCATGGACCGGGCAGCCGCCCTGGACGCGGTGGCCGCCAACGAGGACCGGGTGCTGCGCGACCTGCTGCAGAGCAAGGACCAGGCCACCCGCACCCGGGTCGCACTGGACGGCGAGATCACCGAACAGCGCAAGCAGGTCGCGGTGATGGCCAAGCGCAAGGAACAGGCCGAACGGGCCCTGACCGTGGCCACCACACCCAAGACGCAGAGCGCCGCCGACACGGGCTCCAACCGGGGCACCTCCACCGCCAACGCGACGGCCGCGCCGCGCAACTCCGACGGCTCCTGGCCCGCCGAGTCGTGCAGCGTCAACGACCCGACGCCGGCCAGCGGCTGCATCACCCCGCGCACCCTGCACGCGCTCAACCAGGCCAAGGCCGCGGGCTTCACCAGGTACGTCTCGTGCCACCGCCCCAGCGGCTCCGGTGAGCACCCGAAGGGCCGGGCCTGCGACTTCGCCGCACAGAAGGGCGGCTTCGGCGGAGCCGCGACCGGCGGCGACAAGACCTACGGCAACAACCTGGCCGCGTACTTCATCCGTAACGCGGACCGGCTCGCCGTGCTCTACGTGATCTGGTACAAGCAGATCTGGCTGCCCAGCAGCGGATGGAAGTCGTACAGCGGGGCGCACGGAACCCCGTCCACCGACCACACCAACCACGTACACCTGTCGGTCTACTGACCCACGCGTGGTGATGCCTGTGAGTCATCACGATGACTCACAGGCATCACCTGCGTCCGGGGCCGGCTACGTCGCCGGGCGTACCCCTGATGTCGTCGCTCGGCGGACGACCCGGCCGGGGCCGGCGGGCAGCATCGCGGTATGCCTCGGATTCGACCCACCACCCGCAAGGCGCTGCTCACCCTGCACCTCGTCACCTCGCTCGGCTGGCTCGGCACCGACCTGGTGCTGCTCACCCTCGGCATCGCCGTGCAGCGGGGCGCCGACCCGGCGGTGGTCTACCCGGTCACGGCCCTGATCGGCACTGTGCTGTTCGCGCCGCTGAGCGTCCTGGTCTGGCTGATCGGAGTGGCCAGTTCGCTGCTCACCCCGTGGGGCCTGCTGCGGCACCGCTGGGTGCTGGCCAAGCTCGTGCTCACCACGGTGATGGTCGGGCTGGTGCTGTTCCTGCTCATCCCGAACCTGCGCCACGCCGGAGCGGTCGGCGCCGCCCTGCCCGCCCGGGATCGCGCCGACCTGGTCATCGCGCCGGCCGTGTCGACCAGCCTGATGATCATCGCGACGGTGCTCTCCACCTACAAGCCGTGGGGCCGCCGGCGCACCGCCGCAGCCACCCTCACCGGCCGTGGCCGCGCTACCGCACGCCCCTAGCGACACCGCCCACCCATGATCGCGCCCGAACCAGGACTGAGCACGATCATGAAGCGGAGGGGCGGAGGGGCGGAGGGGCGGCGCGCGGCGGTGGGTCAGGCCGGGGGTGGTGGGGGGTCGCCGGCGTGGTCGAGGGCCGCGCCCAGCCGGGTGGCGAGGGCGAGGTGGGCTGCTCGGGCCTGGCGGAACGCGTACCGGAACAGCGGCGTCGGCGCCGTCAGGGTGATCTCCACGTCGATGCGGACCAGGCCGTCGGGCTCGGCGCGCAGCCGGGTGTGGTTGCGCACGGTGGTGGCTGGCCACTGGCGGGCCACCATGACGATCTCGTCGGTCTCGCTGATCAGCACGTCCGCGTGGTAGGTGGTCCGGAAGTGCAGCGGGCCGGCCACCAACCGGTCGTTGATCGTGTAGCTGGCCCGCGCTCCGGGCCGGGGTGGCACCCGGCGGACCCGGACGATCAGCGGATGCAGCTCGCCCTGCCGGGTCAGGTCGCTGAGCAGCGCCGCGGCCTCGGCTGGTGAACTCCGGGCCTGGACGGTGTAGCTGAAGGTATCGCTGCTGAGCACACCGTCTCCCGCCGCCGTTGGTCGCCCGATCGTCCCGTACCGATGTCCGGCTGGCAACGCCCGATCGCCCCGACGCCGCGCCGGGGCCGGGCCGATGCGGTGCCGTGCCCTCATATGTCCCATTAAGATCAGTTAGTGCGAAATCTTCCGAAGATGCCGGAGCGCGGCCACCTGTACGGCGACAACCGATGAGCGGGCACGTGATGGTCTTCGCGCCCACTCCACAGCTGACGGTGACCGTTGACCAGCCCAACGATCACCCCGAGCTGCACCTGCACCCCGGCGGGCAGGGCGTCTGGCAGTCCCGGATGGTGATCTCCCTCGGGGTCGACGTGGTGCTCTGCACCGCCCTCGGTGGTGAGATCGGCCAGGTGCTGGAGCCGCTGCTGGTCAGCGAGGGCGTGGACCTCAAGGTGGTGGTCCGTGACTCCGGCAGCGGCGGGTACGTGCACGATCGCCGGGACGGCTCCCGGCAGGAGATCGTCGACGTACCCGGGCAGCCACTGAGCCGGCATGAGATCGACGAGTTGTACAACCTCGCCCTCGGCGAGGGCCTGCGGGCCTCGGTGAGCATCCTCAGTGGACCCAACGAGCCCTGGCTCGTACCCGCCGACCTGTACCGACGCTTCGCCGCCGACCTCGGCGCGAACGGCGGCCGGGTGGTGGTCGACCTCTCCGGCGATCACCTTGGTTCGGTGCTGGAGAGCGGGGTGTTCTTCCTCAAGGTGAGTCACGAGGAGTTGATCCGCGACGGCCGCGCCCGCAGCGACGACACCGTGGAGCTGACCCAGGCCATGTACGAGTTGCACGCGGGCGGCGCCGAGACCGTCGTGGTGAGTCGCGCCGACCAGCCGGCGTTGGCGCTCATCGACGGGGAGTTGTTCCAGGTCGAGATGCCCCGGCTGGAGGCCGCCGACCCACGCGGCGCGGGCGACTCGATGACCGCCGGAGTGGCGGCCGTCGTGGCCCGGGGCGGGGACATCCGCACTGCCATCCGCACCGGCGCCGCCGCCGGCGCACTGAACGTGACCCGGCACGGCCTGGGCACCGGACGACTGGACTCGATCACCGGCCTGGTGGACCGGGTCCGACTGGTGCCAGCGGACAGCCGGCAGCAGGAGCGGACCACCCCGGACGAGTTGGCCGACCGGGTGGCCGAGCGATGACACTGCGAGTGTTGATCACCAACGACGACGGGATCGCGGCGCCGGGCATCCAGGCACTGGCCTGGGCGGCCAGGCAGCGGGGCCTGGACGTGGTGGTCGCCGCGCCGATGGAGGAGGCGAGCGGCACCAGCGCCGCGATGAGCGCCATGGAACGCGACGGGCGGGTCGTCGTGAACGACCACCCGTTGCCGGACCTGGCCGGTGTGCCGGCGTACGGGGTCGCCGGGTCCCCCGGCTTCATCACGCTGATCGCCCTGCACGGGGCGTTCGGTCCACCGCCGTCGGTGGTGCTCTCCGGGGTCAACCGGGGTGCCAACGCCGGCCGGGCGGTGCTGCACTCCGGAACCGTGGGTGCCGCCTTCACCGCCGCCACGAACGGGTGCCGGGCGATGGCGGTCTCCCTCGACGTGCTCTCGGCCGGCGAGGCGACGGCCGCGAGCGGTGGCGCCGCGGTGGACGCCGCCGCCCGGGTACGCGATGCCGAACGGCACTGGAGCACCGCCGCGCGGGTCGCCCTGGACCTGCTCCCCCGGTTGACCTCCGCGCCGTCGGAGAGCGTGCTCAACGTGAACGCCCCGGACCTGCCGCACGGGCAGCTTCGTGGGGTGCGACGAGGCCGCCTGGCCAGCTTCGGTCAGGTGCAGATGACGGTGGCCGAATCCGGCCACGGCTTCGTCCGTACCTCGCTGGAGGAACCGGGGCAGGCCGCGCAGCCCGGCACGGACGTGGCGTTGCTGGCCGCCGGGTACGCGTCGGTGACCGCCGTCCGAGCGGTCAGCGAGGCGACCGACATCGACCTGACCGGCCTGGACGAGCAGCCCTGACGGGCGCTCAGGCGCCGGGCAGCACCTCGGGGGTGGCGGCGCCGGCGAAGTAGGGCTCCGGGGCGCCGAAGAGGCCGAGCAGGCCCGTCACCCAGAGCTGCCGGTGCACGAACCGGCTCGGCTCGGTGACGACCAGCTTGACGTCGCTGACCTCGGCCGTCTGGAAGCCGGCCACCATGGCGCTGATGCCGACCGAGTCGATGAAGGTGACCAGCCTCATGTTGAGTTCGATGCGCAGCGGCCGGCCCTTGGCCAGCACCTCCGCGATCGCTTCGCGCACCTCGTACGCGGTGTCGACGTCGATTTCGCCCCGTGGGGCGATCTCCACGACACCACCGGACAGAACCGACTTCACGATCGACAGGCTCACGCGAGCACCTCCACCCGCCCGTCCCCCGGGCGCCTCATCAGTACGCGGGCCGCGACCGAGAGTATTCCTCCGATGGCCTCGGTCGCCACCCCTCGGGATGAGCAATTCGCGGATCCGGGCCCAAAAAGCTGCCCATATCCGCACTTTTCAGTATTTGATTACTCAAGAGTTTTTGTTATCCGAGCATCGACGATCAGTCGGGACCGACGCGCCGCCGAACCAGGGTAGCGGTCCGGACGCGGCACGCCCGACAACCGGTCCCCGACGTACGCCCGCCCCGTGCGCCGTCGGCGTGTCGCAGTCGGTCGGCGGGTGTGATCCGCGCCGTCGGTTGCCCACGCGCCCTAGCATCGGCCGGGACACCCGCCGTGACGGAGAGGATCTTCGATGATCAAGCGACTTGCCGGGTTGGCCGGCGTCGGCGCGCTGCTCGCCCTCGTCCTGGCCTGCGGTTTCGGTGGCGGAGACGACGATGACGACGATGACGACGACTTCGCCCGCGGCATCACCGTGTCAGCGGTGCGCTGAGTCGGTGGCGCGCCGGGGTGGCGGCGCGCCGAGCTGGCGGTGCTCCGCGGCGGTCGGGGTTTGCGTCCGGCTGACGCGGGGCACTGCGGGGTGGACGACACCGTGACGCGCTGGAAAGACGCCGAAGTCCGAAGTGGCCGGCGGCTTCGGCACCCGAGGAGGTAACCACGATGTTCGGAACCAACCTGCTGGACCGCCGCAGCAAGCCGGAGCGGATCGCTGAGCAGGCCTGGGAGCACCTGCTCTCGGCGGTCAGCTCCGCCGGAGACAGTGTGCTGGACACCGCCCGCTCGGCCCGTCGCAGCAGCAGTGACCTCGCCGACGGGGCCGGTGACCTGGTGGGATCCGCCGCCGAGGAGGCGCGACGCCGCGCCTCGCTGGCCTTCGACGCGCTCGCCGGCCGCCAGCCGGCACTGCCCTGGACGCTGCTGATCGGCGCCGCGCTCGCCGGCGCGGCGGTCGGATGGGCCGTCGGTTCCGCCGCGCGGGCCGCCGGCAGCCGCGACGACCGTGCCGTGGACGACGTGGAGTTCGTCGACGTCGACCGCCCCAACTCCCCCGCCGTCTGAACGACAGCAGCACGGGCCCCACTCGACCTTTCTCGGGTGGGGCCCGTCGTGGTGCCGGGGTGGAACCGGTCCGCCGGGTGCCGGACCCCTCAGGCGGCCCGGCGGACCGGTGTCTGGTGGTGATCCGGGGTCCCGACCCGGATCACCCGCTCAGCGACTCGTGCAGGTGATGGCCGTCGGGGGCGTGTTGGTGCCGGTCCAGGAGCCGAGGAAACCTGCGGTGGTGCCGGCCCCGGCGGCGAGCGCGCCGTTCCAGCCGCTGTCCCGGACCGTTACCGCGGCCCCGGCCTGGGTGTGGGTGCCGCCCCAGAGTTGGTTGATCCGCTGGCCGTCGGTGAAGGTCCAGCCCAGCGTCCACCCGGCGATGGGGGCGCTGCCGGTGTTGCTGACCGTCAACTCGGCCTGGAAGCCGCCTGACCAGGAGCCGGTCACCCGGTAGGTCGCCGCACATCCGGCGGCCGGCGGCGGAGTGGTCGGCGGAGGCGTGGTCGGGGGCTCGCCGCTGCGCTCGGCGACCAGGATCCCGCGACCGTTGGTGCCGAGGTAGACCCGACCGTAGACACGCGGGTCACCGGTCAACGCCTCGGTCGGGTTGCCGTACTGGTGGCGGTCGTCGTTGACGCGTACCCAGGTCGCGCCGGTGTCGTCGGAGCGGTGCACGCCGGGTTGACCGTTCACCGTGCCGTAGAGGAACACGGCGGGGTTGGTCCGCCCGGGTGCCGCCTTGCCGAAGCCGACGTTGCCGCTGGCGCTGACGCCGCTCAGCCTGGTGAAGCTCGCGCCCGCGTCGGCGGAGCGCCACAGGCCACCCGGCCCGGCCAGCCACACCTCGCCGGCCCGGCCCGGCAGGGCCTTGAACCGCACGTCGGTGGTGGGCAGACCGGTCGCCGCGGTCGGGGTGAAGCTGGCCCCGCCGTCGGTGCTCAGATAGAAGCGCCCGCCGCTGAAGCCGTAGAACCGGGCGGGGTCGACCCGGTCGGACTCGATGGTCGCGTTCGCCGGAATGCCGGTCGACGGCGCCCAGGAGTTGCCGAAACCGACAGCGTGGACGACGCGCTGCCCGGCGTCACCGGGTGCCCAGACGAACCGGCTGCCGTCCGCGGCGGCGGCCACCGTGCCACCCAGGTTGACCCCGGAGGGTTCGGTGCCCTGGAACCAGGTGGCTCCGCCGTCGGTGGAGAAGGCGACGTGACTGTCGTTGGGCCGGTCGGCGTCGGTGAAGTTGCCGGCGCGCACCAGCACCGCGGGCTTGTTCTCCGCGTAGTCCAGGCTGGTGGTGCTCGTGAAGACCGGCTGGGTGAACAGCATCGACGGGATGGTGTCCAGGTCGGTGTGTCGGAACCCGCCGACGTCGCCGAGCGCGCTGATCAGCGGTGCGCCGCTGGGCGGGCTGACCAGGTCGAGGACGGCGGTCTCCTCCAGCCCCCGGACCATCGGCCGGAGCGTGAACTGACCACCGGTGTCCCACCTGGTCAGGTCGGTGGTGCCGTAGATGGTGGCGCCGGTGCCGTACATCATCCGGTTGGAGTCGTGCGGGTCGATCTCCACCGACTCGTTCATCCAGCCGAGCTTGGGGCTCTCCTCAGGCGGCGCGGGGTTGACACCGAAGGTCAGCCAGGGCACCGAGCTGATGTCCATGGTGTAGCGGCGCGACCTCTCCGGGTAGTTGGTGAACTCCCAGATCCGCGTCCAGCTCGCCCCGCCGTCGGTGCTGCGGAAGAAGATGGCGTCCGGCCACCAGGACACCTGGGTGGCGACCAGCAGGGTGTTCGGGCGTTGCCGGTCGATGGTCAGCCCGCTGTAGCCGAAGTAGGCGTCGGCACTGGTGGACGGCACCGGGCTGATCCGCGTCCAGGCCCCGGTCGACCTGGTGAACTTCCAGACGTCGCCCTTGCCGCCGTCGTACGGGCCGCCGGTGTCGCTGGTGGCGATGTAGAGGTGACCGCCGACCGGGTCGACGACGCCCTTGTGGGCGAGGTAGCCGGTGGGCTGACCGGGGATGCGCGCCCAGGTGACGCCGCCGTCGGTGCTGCGGTAGACCGGGTTGTCCTTGTCCGCCACGCCCACGTAGATGGTCTGCGTGGTGGAGCCGGCGGCGCCGGTGCTCTTGTCGAAGCTGACCCAGGTCAGGCCCTGGTTCTGCCCGTTGTAGCCGTTCGGGTCGCTGGGGTCGGCCCGGTAGTTGCCGACGTTGGGGAAGGCGGTGACGCGGGCCCAGGTCGCGCCGTGGTCGGTGCTGCGCCAGAGCCCGTTGCCGCCCTCTGCGCCGTAGTACACGATGCTGTTCCGGTTGGGGTCGACGGCGAGCCGCTCCCCCATTCCCCGCCCCGGCATGTTGCCGCCGTTCTTGAACGGCAGTTCGGTTGCCTGCCAGCTGGCGCCCTTGTCGGTCGAACGCAGGATCGCGCCGTTGTTCGGGTCCCAGCCGTTGGTGTACATGCCGACCGCGGCGTACACCCGGTTGGTCTGCACCGGGTCGGTGGCGATGCTGACCACGCCGTTGTAGCCCCACCGGTCGGCGCCGACCCAGTCGAGCAGCGGCGTCCAGGACTGGCTGCCCTGTTCCCAGCGGTACGCCCCACCGATGTCGGTGCGCGCGTAGATGAGGTTCTTCTCGGTGGGGTTGAAGACGATGCCGGGGACGAAACCGCCGCCGCCGACCGGGACGTTCCGCCAGGTGTACGCCTCCGCCGCGGCCGGGGCGGGGGCCGACCCGGCGGCGGTGAACGGGACCACCACGACGGCGGTGGCGGCGGCCAGCACGGACACGACGGTGCCGGCGAGACTTCTCCGCATCTGCGGTTCCTCTCGATGGAGCCCCGGGGGACGGGGGCGATCGCCTGGTGACGCCGTGGCCCGGGGGACGAGCACGACGACGGGAACGGACGGAGCTGCCCTGGCTCCATCACCCGACGCGACGGCTCCCGCGATCGAGGAACGCGATTACCGTAACCGAAAGCCGCTCGCTTTGGAAGCGCTCCCACCATCGATGTTGGTCCGCGCCTTCCCGCCGTGCCGCCCAGGTCGGGCCACGCCCTCACCCGGTCCGGGCGAGGGCGGCTCACCCCGGGCGGCGGCAGGCTGGCGGCACGGCGGACCTCCGGCCGCGACCAGCGCCAGGTCCGCCATCGCCAGAGCGGAGGAGGACAGATGGCCATCGCGGAGATCAACCGCACCGATCAGGACATCCAGTCCGCCGTCCTCGATGAGCTGACCTGGGAACCGCGGGTGCAGCCGCACGAGATCGGCGTGACCGTCGCCGAGGGCGTCGTCACCCTGACCGGCCGCGTGGACAGCTATGCCAAGAAGTGGGCCGCCGAACGGGCCGCGCACCGGGTCACCTCGGTCCGGGCGGTCGCCAACGACGTGGCCGTGCAGCTGACCGACAGCACCGAGCGCGCCGACAGCGACCTGGCCGCCGCAGCCAGCCACGCGCTGGAGTGGGACGCGTTCGTGCCCATCGAGAAACTCCAGGTGACCGTCTCGGCCGGCTGGGTGACGTTGCACGGCGACGTCGAGTGGGAGTACCAGCGCCGAGCCGCCGAACGCGCGGTCGCCCGACTGACCGGCGTACGCGGGGTCAGCAACGGCATCACCGTCCGACCGGCCAGCGCGCCGGACGGCCACAACCTGGCCGAACGGATCGTCGACGCGCTGGCCCGGGCCGGAGCGACCGAGGCCGAACGGATCAGCGTCCGGGTGCACGGCGACACGGCGATCCTCGCCGGGTTGGTGCACTCGATGCCCGAGCGGGCCGAGGTCGAGCAGGTGGCCTGGTCCGCGCCGGGCATCCGGGAGGTGCAGAACCACATCGCGGTCGCCCCGGTGCTGCGCTGAGCCCGCCAGCGCCGAGCGGGCGCGGAACCACCCGGGGTGGGTGAGCCCACCTCACCCGCCCCGGGAGCAGGCTGGGGGCATGAGTGATCCGAACGGGCTGATCCAACCGGGACGTTCCGCGCCTGGTTTCACATTGCCGGCCACCCCGGACGGGGCTCTCGTCGGGCCTGAGCAGTTCCGTGGCCGGCCCGTCGTACTCGCCTTCTACCCCGCCGACTGGAGCCCGGTCTGCGGGGACCAGATGTCGCTCTACCAGTCGGCGGCACCCGTCTTCGCCCAGTACCAGGCGGCGATGCTCGGCGTGTCGGTGGACGGCATCTGGTCGCACCGGGCGTTCGCGGAGAGCAAGGGCATCGAGTTCCCGCTGCTGTCCGACTTCGAGCCGAAGGGCGAGGTGGCCCGCCGCTACGGCGCGTACCTGCCGGAGCGGGGCGAGGCGGCCCGCGCGCTGGTCGTGCTCGACCCGGCCGGGACGGTGAACTGGAGCTACCTGTCACCGCCCGAGGTGAACCCCGGCGCCGACGGCATCTTCGACGCGCTGGACCAACTCGCCGCCGATCGGGAGGTGATGACCGGATGAGCACGCCACTGCAGGTCACCGCCCGCCTTCGCGACCCGGTGACCACCGAGGACCACATCCGGGGGCCGGCCGACGCGGCGGTGACCATCGTCGAGTACGGCGACTTCCAGTGCCCGTTCTGCGGTGCCGCGTACCCGAACCTGCACGAGTTGCTGCGGCAGCGGACCGACACCGTCCGGCTGGTCTACCGCTACTTCCCGATCGCCAACGTGCACCCGTACGCCGAACGCGCCGCCGAGACGGCCGAGGCCGCCGGTGTCCGGGGCCGGTTCTGGGAGATGCACGACTGGCTCTACGAGCACCAGGACCAGCTCGACCCGGTGCACCTCTCGCTCGGTGTCGAGCAGGTCGGCCTGCCGCCGGACGAGTTGAACGCCGAGGTGGAGAACCGGACGCACGCGGACCGGGTGCGCCGGGACTTCGTCGGTGGCATCCGCAGCGGGGTGAACGGCACCCCGACCCTGTTCGTCAACGGCGTCCGGCACGACGGCGGGTACGACCTGCCCGACCTGCTGACGGCCGTGGACGCCGCCGCCAACGCCTGACCCGTGTCCGTTCAGATCAGCCGCAGCTCGCGCGCCCGCCGGACCGCCTCACGCCGGCGGGTCGCGTCGAGCTTGCGGTAGATGTTGCGGACGTGGGTCTTCACCGTGTTGACCGAGAGGGACAACTCGCTGGCGATCTCCACGTTGGACAGGATGCTCTGCAGATAGCGCAGGATGGTCAGCTCCCGCTCGGTCAGCGGCTCGTCGAGCGCGCCCCGTGGCCCGGTGGCCGGCCCGGCGGTGCTCTGCCCCGCCCCCCGGACGAGGTCACTGACGAGCGCGAAGTGCGCGGTGCCGGCGTCCAGGTGCGCGGCGAGCAGGTCCCGCACGGGCGGCTCGGCCCGGGTGAAGACCCTCCGGCAGCCCTGCGGGCCGGCCAGGTCCAGCGTCTGCTCCAGGATCCGGCCGGCCCGACGCCCGTCCCCGGCCCGCTCGGCCAGCACCGCGTCCAGCAGGCGCGCGTCCAGGCGTACCGGTAACGGCCAGGCGGTGGCGGCCGGCGCCTGCCAGTCCGGCAGGGCGCGCGCGGCGGCTGCGGGGTCTCCGGCCAGCAGTTGCACCTTCGCCAACGTCACCGCGAGCGCCGGGTCGGTCCCCTCCTCGGTGGCGTCGGTCAGCAGGTCGCGGGCGGAGTCCAGGTCGCCCCGCGTGGCACGCAGCTCGGCTTCGGCGGCCCGCAGCAGACCGGTCAACCTGGCGGCGGACGGCCGGTCGGCCAACGCCTCCCGGGCCCGGACGAGCAGCCGCTGGCCGGCCGCCGGGTCGCCGGAGTCGCGGCGCAGCTGAGCCCCGCACAACGCGGCCACCGCCGCCGCCACCGGTTCACCGGCCGCGGCGGCCAGCCACTCGTCGCCCACCTCCGCGTCGCCGGACCAGCCGCCCGCCAGGTCGAGCGCCGGGAGGGCGAGGGCGAGGTTCGCGGTGGCCTCGTCGGGCTGGTCGCGCAGCAGCGCCACCACCGCGAGAGCCAGGTACGCGTAGCCGCAGTCGAGCCGACAGGACCAGCCCCGGCAGGGCGGCATGCCAAGCGCGTCCCGGGCTGCCTGCTCGGCCGCCCGCAGTTCGCCGCGTACCGCGAGCAGCAGCGCGGCGCGGCTGGCGCCGACCAGCTCGGTGCGCGGTCGCTCAGCCTCCCGAGCTGCCGCCCGGGCCCGGACGAACCGGGCGGTGGGCAGCGCGCCGTCGGCCATCTCGACCAGCCCCAGGGCGGTGCCGGTGAACGCCCGCAGGTCCAGGTCGTCCGCAGCGCCGCCGCCACCGGCTGTCGGGGCGGAGCTGAGCACACCGGTCGGCGGGCTGTCCGGCACCCGGGTCGGCGTGGCGTCCGACGGGCGGGTGCGCAACAGGCGAGCGGCGGCGGCCCGCACCTCACCGCGGTCGTCGGCGAGCCGGGCCACGGTCAGCTCCAGCGCGGTGACCAACCGCAGGAACCGGTCCCGGCGCGGCACCGGCAGGCCCGCGGCGTACCCGGCGGCGGCGCGCAGGTGACCGCCGGCCGCCGGTAGGTCACCGGCGTACGCCCGCTCGGCGGCGCAGGCCAACGCCACCTCCGGGTCGGCCCGGATCACCTCCGCTGGCGGCGGCGCGGGTGCCGGCGCGTGCACCGGGCCACTGTCGTAGCGGGTCAGCTCCGGCCAGTGCGCGACGAACAGGTCACCGGCCAGGTCCCAGCGGCCGGCGGCCAGGGCGTGCCGCAGTCCGTCGGCGGGCCGGCCGTCGCCCGCGTACCAGTCGGCGGCCCGCACGTGCAGCTCGCGCAGCTCGTCGGCGGGCAACCGGGCCAGGTCGGCGCGGAGCAGGTCGGCGAGCAGCGGCTCACACCGGTACCAGGGTGGCCGGGTGTCCTCCCGGTGCAGCAGGCCACCGGTCCCGGCCAGGTTGGCCAACGCCTGCCCGGCGTCGGCGCGGCCGGTGAGGGCCTCGGCCAGGTCGGCGCAGACGGTGTCGACCACTGCGGTACGCCGCAGCAGGTCCACCTCGGCCGGGTCGAGCGTCGCCAGCACCTCCTCGTGCAGGTAGCCGGCGATCTCCGGTTGGTCCCCGCCGAACTGCCCCACCCAGCGCTCCGGGTCGGGTTGTCCCCGGATCGCCAGGGCCGCGATGCGCAGCGCGGCCGGCCAGCCGCCGGTGCGCTCCCGAAGCCGGTGCACGGCGTTCGCCGGCAGCGCGGCGGCGTGGGCGGTGAGCAGGTCGGCCACCTCGTCGTCGGTGAACGCCAGCTCGTCCGGGCCGATCTCGGTCAGCTCACCGGCGAGGCGCAGCCGGTGCAGTGGCAGGTGCAGTCCGGCGCGCGCGCCGATCACCAGCCGGAGCCGCCGGCCGGCATGCCGCAGCAGGAACTCCAGGCCGGTCAACGCCCCCGGGTCGGTGACCCGGTGCAGGTCGTCCAGGATCAGCAGCACCGGCCGGTCGGCGGCGGCGAGCGTGGCGGCCAACGCCTCCAGTTGGTCGGGGCGCGGTGGCCGGTCCGGCACCGGGCCGTCGTCGGTCGACCCGATCGCCGAGCGCAGCGCCGCGGCGAGGTACGCCCAGAGCCGGTCGGAGTCGTCGCCGGCCTCGACCGACATCCAGGCCGAGACCGGGGTGTCCGCAGGCGACACCGACAGGTCGCCGGAGTCGGGCACGACCTCGCCGGGCTCGACGTCGGGTGCGGGGCCGCCCAGCCGCACCCAGGAGGCGAGCAGTGTCGTCTTGCCCCAACCGGCCGGGGCGGCCACCACCGTCACCGGTCCCGCACTGCCCTCGTCCAGCCGGCGCAGCAGGCGGGGTCGGGCCACCACCGGTTCCGGCGGCACGGCCGGTGTCAGCCGGGACGCCAACAGCGGTGGCCCCGGCGCCGGTTCGACCCGTACCCGATTCTGTTCCGGCACCCAGCCCCACCCCCACCACGCGCTCCGCCCCCGGTCGGCGAGCGGTTACCCGACCCGGGCCGGTTCACCCCTTCCGGGCGAGCGCGCTTCACCCGGCCGCGACCGACGATCGGGGGACGTGAACCGGGAGGACGGGTGGTGCCGATGGGACGGCTGGCGCGGGCGGGACCCGCCCTCGGCGGCGCGGCGCTGGCCGGGGCGGCACGGTTGCTGCGCGTACCCCGTCGGGGTGGCCGGCGCGGCGCGGACGGCGACGCTGCCGCGCCGGCCCGGTGGGAGGTGGTGACCGTCGACCGGCCGCCGGAGCAGGTGCTTCCCGACGGCCGGTGGCCGGAGCCGCTGCGCCGCCTGGACGGGGCGGTCGAGGTGCGGGTGCGGCCGGCGCCCGGCGACCGCGGCACCGAGCTGGCCGCCCGGCCGCTGGCCGGCGTCACCCCGCCCACCGGGCTGGCCGCGCACCTGGTCGGCGACGACCCTGCTCTGCTGGTCCGCCGGGCGCTGCGCCAGGTCAAGCAGCGGGTGGAGACCGGTGAGGTGCTGCGCGCGGACCGCTCCGCGCTGGACCGCCCCGAGGTTCCCGGGTGAGGGCGCTGTGCTGGGTGGCCGCCGGTGAGCTGGGGGTACGCGAGGTGCCCGACCCGGAGCTGCGCAACGAGCGCGACGTCATCGTGCGGGTGCGGCGCAGCGCCACCAGCGGGGGTGATCTGCCGCTGCTGTCCGGTCGGCACCCGCTGCTGCGCGTCGGCGACGTGCTCGGCGCGGAGTTCCTCGGCGAGGTGGTGGAGGTCGGCCCCGGGGTTCGCCGACACCGGGTGGGCGACCGGGTGGTGGTCGGCGCGAGCGTGGCCTGCGGCGGCTGCTGGTACTGCCGCCAGGGCCGGCACTCCTGCTGCGACAACGCCCATGCCGACCTGGCCAGCGCCGACCCCGACTGGGCCCACTCGGACGCCGGGTGCTTCGGCCGGCCGAGGGCGGCCGGCGGTTTCGCGGGCGGTCACGCCGAGTACGTGCGGGTGCCGTACGCCGACGTGAGCGCGTTCCGGGTGCCGGACGGCGTCGACGACGACCGGGCGGTGTTCGCCGCCGACGCCGCGCCGAGCGGGTGGCTCGCCGCCGAGGTGGGTGCGGTGCGCCCCGGCGACGTGGTGGCGATCTGGGGCGCCGGGGCGGTGGGTCAGTTGGCCGGGTGGGCGGCGGTGCGGCGCGGTGCCACCCGGGTGCTGATCGTGGACCGGTACGAGGAGCGGTTGCGGATGGCCGAGCGGCACTGCGACGCCGAGCCGCTCGACTACCGCCGCGACGACATCGCCGCCGAGCTGCGCGACCGCAGCGGTGGGCGCGGGCCGGACGTGTGCGTGGTGGCGGTCGGCACACCGCCGACCCGGTCGATTGCCGACCGGTTCGGCGGTCAGCACGCCGACCGGCCGGACGCGCTGCGGGAGGCGGTGCACGCCTGCCGCAAGAGCGGCGTGGTGGTGGTGCTCGGCGGGACGGCCGGGTTCGTCGACGCGTTCCCGCTGGGTGCGCTGACCGAGCGGCGGCTCACGCTGCACGGCGCGGGCCGGCCCGACCTGCGCGATGTGCCGATGCTGCTGGACCGGATGGCCCGCGACGAGCTGCGGACCGAGCACCTGGCTACCCACCGACTGCCGTTGGCGCGGGGCCCCGAGGGGTACGCGCTGTTCCGGGACCGGGCCGACGGTTGCGTACGGGCCGTGTTCACGCCGTGACGAGTGTCGATCGGCGGGGGCGAATGGCAGACTCCGGGGATGGCCGTGGAGCGAACGTACGACGTGGTGTTGTTCGGCGCGACCGGGTTCACCGGCGGCCTGACCGCCGAGTACCTGGCCCGACACGCACCGGCCGGGCTGCGCTGGGCGCTGGCCGGGCGCAACCCGCAGCGCCTCGCCGCCGTCCGGGACCGGCTCGCCGCCGTCGACCCGGGCCTGGCCGACCTGCCGTTGCTCACCGCCGACGTGACCGACGCCGACTCGCTACGGGTGGTGGCGGAGAACGCCCGGGTGGTGGCCAGCACCGTCGGCCCGTACATCCACCACGGGGAGCCGCTCGTCGCCGCCTGCGCCCGGGCCGGCACCGACTACCTGGACATCACCGGCGAGCCGGAGTTCGTCGACCTGATGTACGTGCGTCACCACGCCGAGGCGACCCGCAGCGGCGCCCGGCTGGTGCACGCCTGCGGCTTCGACTCCGTCCCGCACGACGTGGGCGTCTGGTTCACCGTCAAGCAACTGCCCGCCGACGTCCCGATCACCGTGGACGGGTACGTGCGCGCCGGCGGCCGGTTCTCCGCCGGCACCTACCATTCGGCGCTCACCGCGTTCTCCCGTACCGGGCAGGCCAGCCGGGCCGCCCGGGAGCGTCGGGCGGTCGAGCCGCGCCCCGCCGCCCGTCGGGTCCGGGCGGTGCCCGGCCGGCTGGCCCGCTCGGCGGAGCTGGGCATCTGGACGGTGCCGCTGCCGACCATCGACCCGCAGGTGGTGCGGCGCTCGGCGGCGGCCCGCCCGGAGTACGGCCCGGACTTCCGCTACCGGCACTTCGCCGCGGTGAAGCGGCTACCCACGGTGCTTGTCGGTGCCGCCGGGCTCGGCGCGCTGGTCGGGCTGGTGAAGCTGCCGCCCAGTCGGCGCTGGCTGCTCGGCCGGCTCTCGTCCGGGCAGGGGCCCACGGCCCAGCAGCGGGCGTCGTCGTGGTTCCGGGTCCGTTTCGTCGGCACCGGCGGTGGGCAGCGGGTGGTCACCGAGGTCGCCGGTGGTGACCCCGGCTACGACGAGACGGCGAAGATGCTCGGCGAGTCGGCGCTGTGCCTGGCGCTCGACAACCTGCCGCCGACCGCCGGGCAGCTCACCCCGGTCGCCGCGATGGGTGACGCGCTGCTCGACCGGCTGGTCCGGGCCGGCCTCACCTTCCGGGTGCTGGAACGCCCGGCTTGACCCTCAACCGGGTCGAGGGGGCAGGATGCCCAGCGTGAGCCACCTGCACAGCATCGGCGAGCTGGCCCGGGCCAGCGGCCTGACGGTCAGCGCCCTGCGCTTCTACGACTCGGCCGGGGTGCTGGAACCGGCCCTGGTCGACCCGGTGACCGGCTACCGCTGGTACACCGACGAGCAGGTCGCGCCGGCCCGGCTGGTGGCCGGACTGCGCCGGATCGGCATGCCGGTGCCGCAGATCGCCGCCGCGGTACGCGCCGAGCCGGCAGTGGTGCACCAGCTGCTCGACGCGCACCTGCGCCGGCTCGCCGACGGGCTCGACGACGCCCGCCGTGAGGTCGACCGGCTCCGGGCCCTGCTGGACCCGACCCCGCCGACCGCCACCACGCTGCTGATCTCCCCCGCCGCCCTGGCCGCCGCGCTCGACGCGGTGCGCTTCGCCGTCACCGTCGACCCGGAGCTGCCGATGCTCGCCGGTGTGCTGTTCGACGTGGAGACCGACGGCGTCCGACTCGTCGCCACCGACCGGTACCGACTGGCGCTGGCTCGGGCCGGGGCCGACGTCGACGGCCCGCCGGTGCGGGTGTTCGTGCCGGTGGCCCTCGTCGACCAGCTCCGGCCACTGCTCGACGCCGCCGACACCTGGCCGGTCCGGCTGACAGTTACGGGCGCGGACCTGCGGGTGCGGGTGGCCGAGGGCACGGTGACGGGCACCGCCCTGCCGTACGACTTCCCGGACTACCGCCGGCTGCTGCGCAAGGCCGTCGGCGAGCGGCCCACCGCGCGCCGGATCCCTGTCGACGTGGCCTCCCTGCGCGCCGCGTTGGCCGACCCGGCGGCCCCCACCGTCGCCCGCGACCATGACGGCACGACCCGTGCGGTCACCGTGCTCGGCGTCGACGACCGGGGCGAGCTGCGGCTGCTCCCCGCCACCGACCTGGGCACCGACGCAATGCGGGTCGGGGTGGACGGTGGTTACCTGCTGGACGCGTTGAACGCGGCCGGAGCGCCGCAACTGGTGCTGGAGCTGGACGGGCCGATCGCCCCGCTGGCCGTACGCCGACCGGACGACGCGGACACCTACTCGGTGCTGATGCCGATCCGGCTCTAGAACCTCCCCGCCCCGGGCCCAGGGGGCCGCGACGGTAGCATCTGGTGATTCACCTGTGACCCCGGACGGAGGCGTACGGAGCAGCATGCTCGACATGGAGTTGATCCGGAAGGATCGCGAAGCAGTGGCGACCGCGTTGGCGAAGCGACTGGATCCCGCCGAGGTCACCCGATCCCTGGACGAGATCCAGCGGCTCGACCAGGAACGACGCGCGCTGATCACGGAGATCGACGCCGAGCGGCAGCGCCGCAAGGCGGAGGCCCGGGCGTACGCGCAGGCAAAGCGGGCCGGCGAGGAGCCGCAGGTCGCCGCGCCGGAGGCGGAGCGTCGGCAGCTCGCCGACCTGGAGTCCCAGCTGGACGAGGTGCAGGCCCGGCTGCGGGACGCGATGAGCGAGCTGCCCAACCTGCCCAGCGACGACGTGGTGGCCGGCGGCAAGGAAGCCAACCGGGTGGTGAAGACCTTCGGTGAGCCTCCGGTGATCGAGAAGGTCCGCGACCACGTGGAGCTGAGCCGGGCGTTGGGCCTGGTCGACTACGAGCGCGGGGTCAAGCTCGGCGGGTCCGGCTTCTGGATCTACACGGGCATCGGCGCCCGGCTGGAGTGGGCGCTGCTCAACTACTTCGTCGACCAGCACATCAAGGCCGGCTACGAGTTCCTGCTCCCGCCGCACCTGCTGCTGGATTCGGCCGGCTTCGCCGCCGGGCAGTTCCCCAAGTTCTACGACGACGTCTACCACCTGGATGCGGCGTCCGCCCCGCGCGGCCAGTTCCTGCTGCCCACGTCGGAGACGGCGATCCTCGGCGCGTACCAGGACGAGATCCTGGAGACCCCGAAGCTGCCGCTGAAGGCGTTCGCGTACACCCCGTGTTACCGGCGGGAGTCGGCCGGTTCGCACTCGGACGAGCGCGGCACGGTGCGGGGGCACCAGTTCAACAAGGTGGAGATCTTCCAGTTCACCCTGCCGGAGCAGGCCGACGCCGCTCTTGAGGAGATGCTCGCCCACGCCGAGAGCCTGGTCGAGGGTCTCGGCCTGCACTACCAGCGCACGCTGCTCTCGGCCGGTGACGCCAGCGCCTCGATGAAGAAGACGCTCGACATCGAGGTGTGGATGCCGAGCACCGGCAAGTACAAGGAGGTGTCGTCGGTTTCCTGGGCCG
The DNA here is from genome assembly GCF_029809455.1 of Micromonospora sp. DH14. Taxonomy (NCBI): domain Bacteria; kingdom Bacillati; phylum Actinomycetota; class Actinomycetes; order Micromonosporales; family Micromonosporaceae; genus Micromonospora; species Micromonospora sp. DH14. Next base: position 102,091 of record NZ_JARVKT010000025.1, read on the forward strand.
GCGACTACCAGGCTCGTCGGGCGGCCATCCGCTACCGCGAGCCGGGCGGCAAGCAGACCCGTTTCGTGCACACGCTCAACGGTTCGGCGCTGGCGACGAGCCGGCTCTTCCCGGCCATCCTGGAGCAGTACCAGCAGGCCGACGGCAGCGTCCTGGTCCCGAAGGTCCTTCAGGAGCGCCTGGGCACCGACCGGCTTACCCCCCTGCGCTGAATCAGTCGGCGGCGGGGGGGGGGG